>NZ_JACHDY010000001.1:368280-736561 GCF_014201315.1 Edaphobacter lichenicola | reverse complement strand
CCCACCTGGCCGTTCTGCCAAACCTCGAGATCTTCGCCAACGCCGGCTACCCCTTCACCCGCAAAGCCGACCTCTCCGACACCGCCGTCGTCCTGCCCGACACCCCAGGCCCCGAAGAGATCGAGCTCTACCTCACCCTGATGGCCCACTTCGGCGCCCAGACCGGCTACCCCGTTCTCAACGTCACCGTCACCAACGCCGAAGGCATGCGCCCCGACGCCCACAAGGACTACCTCGTCCTCGGCACCGTCGACGATCAGCCCGCCATCAACCGCCTCAATCCATCACTCCCCGTCAGCGTCGACGGCAGCGGCCTTCACATCCAGGACACCCAGGACTTCTTCGCGCAACTCCAGCACGCCTGGTGGAAGGTCCGCAGCTCCGACCACATCCAGTCCGGCCAGCTCGAAACCGCCGGCACCATCCCCGACGCACTCATCGAAGGCGTCGAGTGGCCCAGCGGATCCAAGCAGTCGGTCGTCGTCATCGCCCTGCGCGACAAAACCGTCATCCCCAACTTTCTCTCCAGCTTCCTTCAAACCTCTCAGTCCTCCGACATCTCCCAATCCGTAAGCGTCCTCCACGACTCCCACTTCTCCTCCTACCGCATCGGCAACGACGTCTACCGCGTAGGCTCCCTCTCGCTCTGGCTCCAGCTCAAAATGCTCTTCGCCGACTACCAGTGGCTCATGGTCATCTCCACCCTGGTCGTCTGCTTCCTCCTCGCCGTCATCCTTCGCTCCGCTCTGCGCCGCCGAGCCCGAGCCCGCCTGCAGGGAACCAGCTACACCCACTCAGCCTGAAGTCACCAACTCCGAAGCCAACTCTGAAGCGGGAATATCCCCCATTCGACGTACCGTGCCGTCCCCTGAATTCCCTTGAACTACTCTCCTCTCCCACGTATAACTCTCAAACGTACACAATCCTGTCACGCAGCCGGACGCTTCCAATTCAACGATGGGGCTGCCAGTGTATCGAAACCCGATAACACGACGAACGAACCAGCGAGCAGAGCAATTGCGCAAACTTCATCTATCTATCTCGACAATTAGCCTCATCCTCTTCACCGCGATCCCAGCGCTCGCCTCCCGGCCCGACAACGTTCCCGACTGGGTCCGCACCGCCGCGCAGCAAAAGGTCCCCCAGTATCCCCCCGAAACCAATGCAGTCGTCCTTCTCGAAGACACCACCTACACCGTCGCGCCCGACGGCAGCGCCACCGAGCACTTCCGCAGCGTCGTCAAAATCCTTCGTCCCCAGGGCCGCGACGAGGGCAGAATCGCCGTCCCCTTCGACAAGGACACCAAGATCCTCTCCCTGCATGTCTGGAGCATCGGACCCGACGGACACGAGTACGCCGTCAAAGACAGTGAGCAGGTAGAGTTCGGCTACCCCGGCCAGGGCAACCTCTTCATGGATCTCAAGGTAAGGGCGGCAGAGGCTCCCGGCCGCGACCCCGGCGGCGTCGTCGCCTATGAATACGAGCAGCGCACGCACCCCTACCTCACCGAGAAGACCTGGTTCTTTCAAAGCGAACTCCCGCGCCTCAATCAGAGCTTCACCCTCGAGCTGCCCCCCGGATTCATTCACGGCACCGTCTGGGCGCACAGCAGGGAACTCCCGGCTATCGACCTCGAACATCAGCGCTGGCGCTGGGAGATGAAGGACGTCCCTCCCATCGACCTCGATCAGGTTGAGCTTCGCCCGTCGGAGTCCTCGCTCGAGGGCCGCATGACCGTTCACTACGCCGGGCCGACTATCCAGTCGCCAACCGAAGGCACCTGGCAGAGCGTCGGCCAGTGGTACCAGACCCTCGCGAAAGATCGCCTAACCGCCACACCCGAGATCGCCGCCAGAGCCAAAGAACTAACCGGTGACAAGACCGATTTCTACGACAAGACCGAAGCCATCGCCGAATTCGTTCAGAAGCAGGTCCGCTACTTCGTCATCGAGATGGGCATCGGCGGCCATCAACCGCACTACGCCGCAGATATCTTCCACAACCGCTACGGCGACTGCAAAGACAAAGCCACCCTGCTCGTCTCCATGCTCTCTACGGTAGGGGTCCACGGGGCTCTCGTCCTGGTCGACCATCGTCGCGGAGTCATCGACCCCGACGCACCCTCGATCGTCGGCGACCACATGATCGCTGCTATCGAAATCCCCAAAGGCTACAACTCCCCCAAGCTCCGCAGTGTCGTCACCGCCAAGTCCGGTCGCCGCTACCTCATCTTCGATCCCACCTGGGACAAGACCGCCTTCGGTCAGCTTGCGCATAACCTCCAGGGAGGCTACGGCGTTCTGGTGGAAGGCCCCGACAGTCAGATCATTCAGTTTCCGGTCCTCTCTCCCGATCTCAACACCATCCGCCGCACCGCCACCTTCCAGCTCGAACCCGACGGCTCGCTCAAAGGCACCGTCACCGAGAAGCGCTTCGGCGACCTCTCCGAACACCGCCGCGATCTCTACATCAGCGGCGACGCCAAAGAGCAGACCAAGTTTCTCGAGCGCCTCCTCGGCCAGGACTTCACCACCTTCACCGTCTCCGACTTCAAGGTGCAGAACGCCGAGGCTCTCAACAAAGACCTCACCACCTCCTACTCCCTCACCGCCGACCACTTCGGCAAGCCCATGGGCCCCCTGCTCATGGTCCGCCCCCGCGTCCTCGGCAGCGAGGCTCTCTACGCCGATCGCAAAGAGCGCCACAACATCCCGATCAACCTTAGCGAGACCATGCAGGAGCAGGACGACTACACCATCGAGCTTCCCTCCGGATACGCAGTCGACGAGATCCCCGATCCCGTCAAGCTCGACCTCGACTTCGCCTCCTATGAGAGCTCCAGCGTAGTCAAGGACCACACCCTCCACTACACCCGCACCTATACCGTTCGCGAGGTCACCCTCCCCGCCGACAGATATCCCGACGTTCAAAAGCTCTCAGGCGTCATAGCAGCCGACGAACAAAGCAAAGCCGTCCTCAAAAAGCAGTAAAAAAATCTCTAAACAAAGATCAATCACAAACGATTCACGTACTACGAAGCAATCGAACAAGGACGACTCCAAACATGAACCACACCTCACGCCGCATCCTCTGCCTCACTCTTCTCTCTGCCTTGGCTTTCCTCGCCGCACCCTGCGCCCGCGCGCAGTGGACCGTCCCCACCCCCGAAGAACTCTCCATGACCTCACAGCCCGAGGTTCCCGGCGCCGCCGCCGTCTACCTCTTCCGCGAAGAGACCACAGAAGACAAGCTCCATATGTTCAGCATCTACGTCCGGCTCAAAGTCCTCACCGAACGCGGCAAGGAGTACGCCAACGTCGAACTCAGCTACGCTCACTCCAACGAAGGCGGTTCCACGGACATCGACGACATCCAGGGCAGAACCATTCACCCCGATGGCACCATCATCCCCTTCACCGGCAAACCCTACGAGAAGCTAGTCGAAAAGACCCAGGGCGTCCGCTTCATGGCCAAGGTCTTCACCTTGCCCGACGTCGAGGTTGGCAGCATCATCGAATACCGGTACAAGCTGCGACTCGGCGACAACTGGTTCAGGGCGCCACAGTGGTACATCCAGACCGCTCTCTACACCCGCAAAGCCCACTACTCCTGGCGCCCTACCGACAAACAACTCATCTCGTCGGAAGACGGCGGCCTCACCAACACCATCTCCTGGACCAAAATTCTTCCCGCGGGCACCGACTTAAAAGAAACCCAGCTTCCCTCCAGAGCCTACGAAGACGGCCAGTACATCTTCGATCTCAACGCGCACGATATCCCTCCCGCCCCCGAGGAGGACTACATGCCACCCATCTCCAGCTTCACCTATCGCGTCCTCTTCTACTACTCTCCCTATCGCACTGGCGACGAATATTGGAAGAACGAAGGCAAGCGCTGGGCGAAGAGTCGCGACAAGTTCATCGGACCCGGACCCGTCGTTACCGCAGCCGTTCACGACATCATCCTCCCGGCAGATTCGCAGGATCAGAAGCTGCGCAAGATCTACGCCGCCGTAATGAAGCTCGAAAACACCAACTATACCCGCGAGCACTCCAGCACCGAAGAGAAGTCCCAGGGCCTCAAAGAGGTTCACACCACCGACGACATCTGGACCCGTAAGCGCGGCAACAACGATCAACTCACGGCACTGTTCGTCGCCATGGCCCGCGCCGCCGGCATGAAAGCCTATCTCGCCGTGATCACCAGCCGCGACCGCAGTGTTTTTTTTCGCGCCTACCTCAGCATGTCGCAGCTTGACGACGACGTCGCGATCGTCAACGTAGATGGCAAGGATCAGTTCTTCGACCCTGGCTCTCGCTACTGTCCCTACCAGCATCTCGAGTGGAAGCACAGCCAGACAAGTGGTCTTCGGCAAATGGACGGTGGCGCCGGTCCAGTGGAGACTCCTGGTGAGACCTATCTCTATTCGAAGACCACGCGAATCGCCGACCTGACCATGGACGAACACGGCGAAGTCAGCGGCATTCTAAAGATGACTTACCTGGGATCTCCCGCTCTTCATTGGCGGCAGCGCGCCCTCACCGGCGACGACGAAAGCCTCAAACGCGAACTTCGCACCAACGTCGAACGCCTCATGCCTGCCGGAGCCGACGTCAAGGTCACCTCCATCGAGAAGCTCGAAGACTACGAACAACCCCTCGTCGTCACCCTCTCCTTCAAAGGAAACCTGGGCTCCGCCACCGGCAAGCGCATGCTCATCCCCGCTGATATCTTCGAGGTCAACGCGAAGCCGGCGTTCCCCCACGAAAAACGAGAGATCCCGGTCTACTTCCCATACTCCCGCATTAATCAGGACGCCGTCCGCATCAAGTTCCCACCGTCCTTCAAAGTAGAATCTCTCCCCACGGCCGACCAGATGGGCTTCCAGAAGTTCGCTCTCTATACTCTCCGTTCGGAGTCCACCCCCAACAGCTTCACCATCCGTCGCGACTACGTTCTCGGAGAGATCTACTTCAAGACCGAGGAGTACGCCGGCCTCCGCAGCTTCTACTCCAAATTCGAAAACAAGGATCAGGAGACGGTCGTCCTCACCACCGCACCCGCTCCCGCCAAACCAACTCCAGCGGGGAACTGAAGCCTGCGCCGCCTGCTCTCCTCACGGCAGGCGGCACACCTTCACCACCTCATTTTCGTAAGCACACCCAAACCCCGCCGCAGCGTCTCGCTCCAGGATCACCCACGTCGCACCAACCGCCTTCAGCGCAGCAAACCGACCGGGCCCCGCCTTCCCGCCTGACTCCCCGCCAAGCCCCCCATCAAGCCCAGTCTGCAGCGCCATCCCCTGCGACCACTCTTCCGTTAGCTCGGGTCTGTTCGACGCCGTTCCGCCATCTTTCGAATCCGGCAGCGAACTCCGCTCCGCAATCGCACGAAAGCCCTGTGCCTCTTCCCCATCCCTGACCGTGTAGTTAGCGTCCAGCGCAAACACCGCATCCTTCGCCGTGTTCTCTCTGATCCAGACAAACGCCTGCACCCAGCGATTTCCCCCACCCCCTTCCGATGCAGCCGGAAGTTCAAAGTACTTCGAAGCCGGGAAGGCCATACGGTCGACCTGCAGCATAATCGCCGCCAGCAAAGAGAACGCAGCAACCCACCGCCACACACGTCGCTCCAACAAGCGTTCTCCCAGCGTCGCACCAATAATCAGAATCATCACCACATACACCAGTTGGAAGACCCGCAGAGGCTGCAGCCTCGCCACCTGATGCACCGCGGCCCCCTCTCTCGCAAACAGCAACGCCACCGCAATTGCCGTCCCTCCCGACGCGATCGCAACCCGTGCCAAACCCACCCGCACCACCTCCACCTCGCGACCTCGCCTCACGGCCACAACCGCGAGAATCATCAGCGGCGCCGCCAGTCCTACCCACTCATACCAGTGCCATTGGCTAAGAAACCAGTAACTCCGTGTCAGCATCACTCTCTGGTAATCCGCGCTCTCCGCCGGAGCCGACAACTGCACCCCCGCCGCCACCATCACGGCCGTCAAACACAGTCCCACCGTCCCCCACACCCGCACCAGCCGGCTCGTCCACAGAATTGTTCCCAGCACCAGCACCGATCCCAGCGCATAAGCCCCCATCAGGGGATGCATCGTCGCCGCACCCAGCAGCGCTCCGCAGCAAAGCCCTAACCCGCGCCGCCGCTCCCCCTCCATCTCAAACTGCGGCGACAAAAACCGCAGCGTCCCCACCAGCGCCAGCAGCGCACAGGGAGTCGAGATACTTCGTGCCGTCACATACGGGTCCATCAGCATCAACGAAGTCCCCGCAATCGGAATCGTCAACCACACCGTCAGCAGCGCCACCGCACCGCCCCTCGCCTCACGCGACGCGTAGCAGCGAGCCGCCAGCAACCACGCCGCAAATAACGTCATCCAGAAGCTCGCAAGATGCACCAGCAGCAGCACCATCTCGAGACTCAATCGCGACTCGCGCACCAGCCCAGCCATCAGCGGCGCAAACACCGAGTACCGCAGATGCCCCACCACAAACTCCGCCCCGTACGGATAAAGCGCCGGATCCAGCAGACGTTTGATCTCAGGCAGGTAGATGCCCCCATCCTCGGCATACGGATGGTAGCCGTGGATCAGCAATGCAAGAAACGTCAACGCAGTCACCAGCACAGCGGCAAAACTTCGCTCCCGCCGGTACCGCTCCAGTTCGAGCTCTATCGAAGAGAGCTGTGATGCGATCGATGTAGCCAAATAAATCCTGCTCCTGCCGTGGTCTTAGTTTCTATCGCATGACATCAGTTCTGCGTTCTGCGAAATCCTAACCGAAAGCCAGCCACTCCTCGCGAAATCAAATTCGCGCATATCTCAACAAGCATCTCAACAAAGACAAACTCTTTGACTTAGACGCCAAAACATCGATTCAGCCTACGTCTCTCCCAAATCAAAAAATACGCCACGCACAATACTTAGAAATCTTTCATCACGCCTTTCTGCAAGTTGGCCCTCCGATTGCCCTACAAGGGCAGGTTCATCAAGCCAGGTTCATCAAGCCGTACGAAGGAGACAACACCAGGAGAGGCCACATCATGCACATTCACAGCAGTCCGGTCAGCCAGCTTACTCTGGGCTCTACCCAATCCGCCTTTCAGGCCCAGGAAGCCAGAAAAGCCGCAGCCGCCGTACGCCGAAGACTCAGCAGCTTCGCAGCCAGCGATGGGGACGAAGTCATCTCCCGCGTCGAGGCCCAGGCGGAATCCAACCCTCAACGCAGAAAGAATCCGCAGCAGGACGAAGAGGCCTTCCGCAGTGTCTTCGTCTCCGTCTCCGTCTAACCGCCCCGACGCATACTGCTTCCGCAACGCAAAACGCAAGAGGATCGGCAACACCCAGACGATACAATCGAAGCTGCATGTTTGATCGTCCCCTTTCCCTTCCGGTCCCCCGCGGAACCAACCATCGCCCGGCGTCCCTCAGGCTGCCCGCATGAGCGCCGCCGCCAACAGCCGCAACCTGCTGAAGACCATCCCCGGCCTTCTCATCAGCGCCTTCTTCCTCTGGTATACCTTCCATAACATTCCGCTCAACGAGTTCCGCGCCCTCCGCGCCGTGCACCCGGCGTGGATTCTCGGCGTCCTCGGCTTCACCGTCGCCAGCTACACCCTGCGCTGCGTTCGCTGGAGCCAGATGATGCCCCGCAACGGCCGCTCCCTCCGCGCCCACTTCGCCGTCTGCGCCCGCGTCCTCATGACCTCGCTCGCCGCCAACAACATCCTCCCCTTGCGCATCGGAGACATCATGCGCATCTTCACCTACTCCGACGACCTCGGCACCGCGCCCTCCGTCATCCTCAGTACCGTCATCCTCGAAAAGCTCCTCGACATCTTTGTCCTCGTCCTTCTCTTTGTCTCGACCGTTGGCCGCATCGCCACGCCGCGCCTTCGCCTCATCGCCACCATCTCCCTCGCCGTCTCAGCCATCGGCCTGCTGATCCTCCTCGTAGCGGCGCGCAGCCTGCAGGCTCCCGTACAGCGGCTCTTCGCCCGCCTCCCCGCCGGCCCGCTGCTGAAGAAAATCGAACACTGGATCACCCTCGCCCTCGACGCAACCGGCCGGCTTGGCGTCGCTGGCTCTCTTCTCCTGCTCTTTCAGTCGGTCGTCATCTGGACCTGCGAAGGCATGATCTTCCTCTCTGCCATCCGTCTGCTCGGCCTCTCGGTCGACGGCATCGCTGCCTGGCTCGCCGTCTCCTTCGCCAACCTCTCCTACCTCATCCCCAGCTCCCCCGGAGCCATCGGCCCCTTCGAGCTAGCCGTCAAAACCTCTCTAGTCAACCACGGTGCGTCGATGTCGCAATCCGCGGTCTTCGGTCTGGCGATCCATGTCTGGATGCTCCTTTCGGTCACCGGAGCCGGAGGCATCATCTTCCTCATCCATCGCATCCGCATCCACAACCACAAGCCTCTGCTCGAAGAGATTGAAGATCTGCCGGCCAGGCTGCCATGAAGAAAGGTCCTGCCGGACGTACGTCCTTCGCGGAGGGCGGTCACTTCGTGACGTGTATACCGGTCGCGGCAGGAGGACCATCCGAAGGGGTATACAAGTCACGAAGTGACGGCCCCACGCGCAGTGGGGCCGTCCGGCAGGACAAGCCTCTAGTAAACTGAACCCATCTTCCAAAGTGGTGACCCCCAAAGCATGTATCGCACAATCCAGCAGTCTCTGTTGGCCCGCATCCAGGCCATCCTCCTCGCGAAGTACGACGTCACCCTCACCAACCTCGTCGTCGAGCAGCCCCCCAGCATCGCCCTAGGCGAACTAGCCCTGCCCGTAGCCTTCGAGCTGGCCAAGCGCCTCCGCAAAGCCCCCCGCGCCATCGCCACCGAACTAGTCGCCGAACTCACCGCCGCCCTCCCCACCCTCGAAGGCGTCGCCAGCGTAGAAGTAGCAGGCGCAGGCTACCTCAACATCCGCCTCGACCGCGCCGCCACGGTCCGCCGCATCGCCGCCGATCAGCACGCCGACATCGGCGGCCCCGGCTTCCGCCTCGTCGAGCACACCAGCATCAATCCCAACAAAGCTGCCCACATCGGCCACCTCCGCAACGCCATCCTCGGCGACACCTTCCAGCGCCTCCTCCGTCCCGGCACCTTCAAAACCGGCTACGAAGTCGGCGTACAAAACTACATCGACAACACCGGCGTTCAGGTAGCAGACGTAGTCGTCGGCCTCGTCTACCTCGAAGGCAAGACCCTCACCAGCACCCGCGAACTCCTCACCGAACTCCTCGAGACCAATCAGCGCATCGACTTCTACTGCTGGGATCTCTACGCCCGCGTCTCCCAGTGGTACACCGCCGACCCCGAACACATCGACGCCCGCAAGCAGATCCGCCTCGACACCCTCCACGCCCTCGAGCTCGGCCACAACGACACCGCAGACATAGCCGACCTCATCTCCACCGCCGTCCTCCGCCGCCATCTGCAAACCATGCAGCGCCTCAACATCGAGTACGACTTCCTCCCCCGCGAAAGCGAGATCCTCTCCCTCCACTTCTGGGACGCGGCCCGCGAACTCATGCTCGAAAAAGGTGTCCTCTACCTCGAAACCGCCGGCAAAAACAAAGGCTGCTACGTCATGCGCCGCGCCGGCTTCGAACCCACCGCCACATCCGAATCCACCAAAGAACCGGGTGCCCCACATCTCGACTCTGAGATGTGGGCATCGAGCGAAGCGAGACCGTCTTCTTCAACCTCAGCAAACCCCATCGCCGCCAAACCCGAACCCGACGAAGATGCCAAGGTCATCGTCCGCTCCAACGGCACCGTCACCTACGTCGGCAAGGACATCGCCTACCACCTCTGGAAGTTCGGCCTCCTCCCCGGCAAGGACTTCGGCTACGCAAAATTTCACGAGTACCCCTCGCACTGTTGCTGGATCTCCACCTCCGGCCCCAGCGCCCCCAACCACCCCACCTTCGGCAAAGCCGACGCGATCTACAACGTCATCGACTCCCGCCAGAACGATCCGCAAAACAACGTCATCGCCGCCCTCCGCGGCATGGGCTACACAGAAGCCGCCGACCGCTACACCCACTTCAGCTATGAGATGGTCGCCCTCACCCCCCGCTGCGCCGTCGAACTCGGCTACACCATCAGCGAAGAAGACCAGAAGAAACCCTTCATCGAAGTCAGCGGCCGCAAGGGCTTCGGCGTCAAAGCCGACGACCTCCTCGACCGGCTCATCGCCGCAGCAAAGTCCGAAGTAGACACCCGCCATCCCGAGATCGAACCCGCCGACCGCCTCACCATCGCCGCGCAGATCGCAGTAGGCGCCCTCCGCTACTTCATGCTCCGCTTCACTCGCAACACGGTCATAGCCTTCGACTTCAAAGATGCCCTCAGCTTCGAAGGCGAGACCGGCCCCTACGTCCAGTACGCCATCGTCCGCGCCGCCAACATCTTCCGCAAAGCCAACACCACCGAAGCCGCATCCCTGGCCGCAATCGCAACGCTCGACCTATCCACCCTCCTGGACACCGAAGAGGGAAGCAGTCTCTGGGAGACCTGGCTCCTCGCCTCCAAACTCACCCTGTTGATCGAACAATGCATCGCCACTGCCGAGCCCGCCTACCTCGCCAAGTACGCCTTCCAGCTAGCCCAGCAGTTCAACAACTTCTACCACCGCCACCACGTCCTAAACGAAACCGACCCCACCCGCAAAACCCTCCTCCTCGCCACCGCCGCGGTAGCCCAACGAGAGATGACCCGCGCGCTAGGCTACCTAGGCATCGAAGCCCCACCTGTTATGTAACTGCAATTCATACAAATTATTCTTGTTCTCCTCCAACGTAACCTCAAAAAGATCGTCATCTCGACCGAAGCTGCTCACAGTCTCATCGTGAGCAGCGCAGTGGAGAGACCCCCGTATTTGTCTTTGCTTGCGATCTCTCTTCCTGTTCATACGAACTGCGCGACAGTCGCTTTAATTTTCAGCTGAGTCGCTGAGTGCCTACTCTGTACTCAGCGGCTCAAATCTTTAGCAACTCAAACTTCAAGCGACATGCCGGCCGTTGGAGTGCAGTTCCTAAGCGGAACCGGTTGCCGACAAACCGGCACTGAATGATTTCCGGAGTAGGAGTGGGGACGAACACAGGCACACAATGCCCATGCATACAGTTAGGTTTGATAATCATGTATATCCTCGCAAGCGCATTAGCGCTCGAGCGCGGACTCTACCATTTTCGGGTGTTGCTGCAAGGTAGGACCGTTAACTAGATTGAGTACCCCCGCACCCACTCCAAAATCGACCGCACCGCCATCCCACTAGGCCCATTCGCAATCCACGGCTTATTCTCATCATTCCAAGCACACCCAGCGATATCCAGATGCACCCACGGCGTCTCCCCCACAAACTCCTTCAAGAACATCGCCGCCGAGATCGCCCCGCCCCAACGATTCGCGCCCGTATTCCGCATATCCGCGATATGGCTCTTGATCTGGTCCTTGTAATCATCGGTGCAGGGAAGCCGCCAGAACTTCTCCCCCGAAGTCTTCGTCGCGTCCACAAACTTCTGCCACGTCGCCTCATCGTTCGAGAACAACCCCGCATTCACAATCCCCAGCGCCACCACACAAGCGCCAGTCAGCGTCGCCGCATCGATCAGATGCGTGCAACCCAGCGTCTTCGCATAGTGCAGACCATCCGCCAGCACCAGCCGACCCTCGGCATCGGTGTTAATCACCTCAATCGTCTTACCCGACATCGCCGTCACTACATCGCCCGGCCGGTAAGCCTTCCCATCCGGCATATTCTCCGCCGAGCACACCACCCCAATCACCTTCACCTTCGGCTTCAACTGCGCAATCGCCTGCATCGCGCCAATCATCGCCGCAGCGCCCGCCATGTCGTACTTCATCTTCTCCATGCCATCGCCCGGCTTGATCGAGATCCCGCCCGTGTCGAACGTAATCCCTTTCCCCACCAGCCCCAGCACCGGAGCATCTTTCGCCAGCGCCTCGCCCTTCGCCAGCTTCGGCTCATACGTCATCACAATCAACGCCGGAGGCTGTTCCGAACCCTGCGCCACCGCGGCAAACGCGCCCATCTTCAACTCCAGCAGCTTCGCGGTCGAATGCACCTCGCACCGCAATCCCATCTCTGCGCACATCGCCGCCGCGCGCTTGCCCAGCTCCGTCGGGGTCAGCACATTGCCCGGCTCATTCACCAGCGACCGCGTAAAGTTCTGCGCCGCCGCCACAATCACTCCAGCATCAAAGCCCTCCTGAATCTCCTCCCGAGTCGACTTCTCCGCCTCCTTCGCAATCACCGAAAGCGACCGCACCGACCGGTCCTTCCGTTCACTCCGATACGTATCCCAATCCTTCTCCGCCAGCTCCGCTCCCTCTACCAGCGCGCGCGACAGCAACGCACAGGGCAGCGTCTCCAGGTGCTCGTCGTCCAGCGCATGGTCTTCCGGAAACGCAATCGCCATCTCCCGCGCTCCCAGCGGCTTGGCCGCGCGCACCGCAGTCCCCGCGCCCTTCCGCACCTCCTCCACCGACAGGCCCTTCGCCTTCCCCAGCCCCACCACCAGCAGACGCTCCGTCTTCAACCCATTCGGGCCGTGCAGCAGCAGCGTCTCGCCCACCGTCGCCTTGAACTCGCCCGAAGCCAGAACCTTCGCCACCGAATCCGCCACCGAATCCGACGTCGTCAACAAAGCCACCAACGGCTCCGCATCTTTGCCCACGGCGATATCCACCGCAAATACAGCCAGCAGCGGCGTCTGGAACCCAGCAGCATCCTGAAAGAGTAACTTCGTGTCCATGTGTCTATCGTAACCCGACTGCGCGTCGTACCCGACTGCATGTCGATCACTTTGGAAGTAAAACTACAACGAAAGTAGAACTACCCTCGTTGACTCCGGGCAACCGCGGCCTTGGCCTCGCTATCGGCCTCGCGCTTACGTTCGGTGGCGCGCTTGTCCCACTCCTGCTTGCCCTTGGCCAGCGCAATCTCGCACTTCACCCGCCCGTTGCGAAAATAAAGTCGTGTCGGGATCAGCGTAAATCCCTTCTGCTTCGTCATACCCTCGAGCTTCCGCACCTCGCTCTTATGCAGCAGCAACTTCCTGGTACGCAGCGAATCATGGTTCATCGCATTCCCATGAGAGAACGGTCCGATGTGCGCATTCAACAGAAAACACTCGCCGTCCTTCAGCAGCCCATACGCGTCCTTCAGATTCGCCTTCCCCTCGCGGATCGACTTCACCTCGGTACCGCGCAGCGCCACCCCGGCCTCGAACTTGTCTGTCAAAAAATAGTTAAAACTCGCCGATCGATTGAACGCGGCGTCTCTCTTGCCCGCCGCTACCGGGTCGCGGTCCTTCTCCTTCACCACCGGCTTGGGCTGGTGGGCGGCTGTCGTGTTGGACATAGAACGTGCCATGCAATCTCTTACTTTAACATGTCTGCAACTTTCGATTCACACCCGAGCCCTCACCCGCCGAAGCCCAGCGCGTCTAATCACAACGTTTTGTCAGTCCTACTTTTTGACGTCATGAGTTCTGCCCAATCTTCCAGCCGCGAGCCGTACCCCAAAACGACCGCGGACCAACCCAGACACCTACCCACTTTTTGACGAGGTCGACTTTGGAGCGAATGCTATACTCACCCGAGCGCAGCAGCCTGGCAGGCACGGCCCCCACAGGCAGCGCCCACGCCGGAAAGATCTTCCCGGCAGGCGTTATCTCCGGCAAACGCCATACTCTTCACGGTGTAAAGGACGAAAACGGAAGCAGCATGGGTCGCCTGTACAAATCAATCAGCACTCTATCAATCACTCCCCGTCGCGTGTTCCCAGGCAGTGTGCTCCCTGCGTTGCTCCTATGCAGCATCGCAAGCCTCTGCGCCACAACCGCCCACGCCCAGTCAGCCGCCAAGTGGGACAAGCGCGGTCAAGACGCCGAAGCGCGCCAGGACTTCGATACAGCCTACGAGGACTATCACAAAGCCGTCCTCAAAAAGCCGAAGGACCTCCGCTTCACCGAGCACTTCGACCGCATGCGATATCAGGCCGCAGTCTCCCACGTCGATCGCGGCCGTGTCCTCCGCCAGAACGGCGACCTCCAGGGCGCCATGGCCCAGTTCACCCGCGCCCTCCAGATCGACTCCGGCAACCAGGCCGCTCAGCAGGAGATCAATCAGATCCAACGGGAGCAGCAGGTAGAGCGCGACAATACTCCGCAGGCGCAGGAGCAGATGTCGCGCCAGAACGAGACCCTCAGCACGCTCGGCTCCATCGCTGGCCCGGTCGAACTCAAGCCCGTCACTAACGATCCCATCACCCTCCACATGGTCGAGGACGTGAAAGTCATCTACGAAGCCATCGGCAAAGCTGCCGGCCTCAACGTCCTCTTCGACCCCGACTACAGCTCCAAGCGCATCCCCGTCGACCTCACCAACGTCTCCCTCACGGACGCCCTCCGCATCGTCGGTACCATCTCCGGCACCTTCTACAAGGCCATCACGCCCAACACCATCTTCGTCGCCACCAACTCGCGCACCAAGCGCACCGACCTCGACGAACAGGCCGTCCAGACTTTCTATCTCACCAACGCCAGCCAGCAGAACGACGCCAATGAAGTCGTCATCGCCATCCGCAATCTGCTCGACCCCAGCGTCAAGATCTATCTCGTCCCCAGCCAAAACGCCATCGTCATGCGCGCCACGCCCGACCAGCTCCTCCTCGCGCAGAAGCTCCTCAACGACCTCGATCGTGCCCGCCCCGAGGTGGTCGTAGACGTAGCAGTCCTCGAAGTCAACAAGAACGTCGAGCATAACCTCGGCATCACGCTTCCGCAGTCCATCACCATCACCCCGCAGGCCAGTCCAACCACTACTTCGAGCAGCAGCAGTAGCGGTACTGGCACTGGAACAGGCACCAACACCAGCCCCTCCAACTTCACCCTCAACACCCTCGCCCACCTCAACGCCAACAACTTCGCCGTAGGCATCACCGGCGGCACCCTCAACGCGCTCCTTAGCGACGTTGATACCCGCATCCTCCAGAACCCCAGCATCCGCGCCACCGACGGCCAGCGCGCCACCATGAAGATTGGTTCGAAGATCCCCGTCGCCACAGGTTCCTACAATGCTGGTGTCTCCACCGGAGTCGCCAGCATCGGCGTGCAGACCCAGTTCACCTACCTCGACATCGGCGTTAACATCGACATGACGCCTACCGTCCACTATGACCGCGAGGTCACCCTCAAGATGAAGATCGAGGTGCTCTCGCACATCTCCGACGTCACCATCTCAGGCGTCACCGAGCCCGTCATCGGCCAGCGCACCTCGGAGCAGGTGATCACCCTCAAAGATGGCGAACCCACCCTCCTCGCCGGCATCATCACCAAGACGGACAGCCTCAACATCAATGGCACTCCAGGCGTCGGCGAGATGCCCCTCCTCAAGTACTTCTTCTCCTCGCGCGACAAGGTCAACGACAAGCAAGAGATCGTCTTCATCATCATTCCCCACATCGTTCGCGAGTCAGTCCTCACCCGCGCGAACGTCCGCCCCATCGACACCGGCACCGGTCAGTCGATCGAGCTGCGCCGCGACGTCTCCGCCAACGACAGCGACTCTGAGCCCGTCTACAGCAACTCGGTTCGCAAACCTGCCTCACCCACCAGCGCAGCCAACGCTGCCAGCACCATGGTCCAGCAGCTAAGCCAGCAGGCTGCCCCCGTCGCTCCTCCTCCCAACTACGTGCCCGGAGCGCAAACTCCTGACACGCAGCCCGCAGCCACTCAACCCCCGGCAGCCCAAACACCAGAGACCCCGGCAACCCCAACCGTAGGTGGCCCGCCCGTCAGCTTCACCGTCGTCCCGCCCGACTCCACCCAGCCCGTCGGCAGCACCTTCCAGGTCGCCGTCATGCTCGGCAACGGACACGACATCTTCTCCGTGCCCCTCCAGCTCCAATTCAACCCAGCGCTCTTGCAACTCGTCAACGTCGACGCCGGAAACTTCCTCGGCAAAGATGGTCAGGCCGTCTCCCTCGTCCACCGCGAAGACAAGGGCCTCGTCGCCATCTCCTCCATCCGTCCGCCCAACACCCCGGGCGTCAGCGGAACCGGCAGCCTCTGCACCCTCACCTTCAAGGCCATCGCCCCTGGAGACTCCACCCTCGCCCTCGTCAAAGTCGGCGCTCTCAACAGCGCGCAGGCCAATCTTCCGGCCGTCGGTTCGCAGGCCACGGTGCATGTCAAGTAAATCAGGGTGTAGGGTGCAGGGTTCAGGGCGTAGAGTACGCTACACCCTAAACCCTAAGCCCTACACCCTACACCCTCAATCTGGCCTCACCCTCGTCGAGCTCATCATCTGCGTAGCCATCGTAGCCCTGCTCGCCTCCGCGGCCATCCCTATCGCCCGCTTCCAGGTCAAGCGCACTAAAGAGCGCGAACTCCGCCGCGACCTCTGGGAGATGCGCGACGCCATCGACCACTACAAGGACGCCGCGGACAAAGGAGCCTTCCAGATCAAAGCCGACTCCCTCGGCTACCCCCCCGACCTGCAAACCCTCGTCGACGGAGTCGAGGTCACCGCTGCCCAGGGAAAAAAGGTAAAATTTCTTCGTCGCATCCCCGTCGACCCCATGACCAACAACACCGATTGGGGCCTGCGCTCCAACCAGGACGACACGGACTCCGACTCCTTCGGCGGCCAGAACGTCTTTGACGTCCACAGCAAGAGCACCGGAACCGCACTCGACGGAACGAAGTACTCCACATGGTAGCCACCCCCCCAATTCGCTCCACCCGCCCATCCGGCCAGTCATTCGAACCGGGACAGACCCGCCAAGCCGAACAAGGCTTCACCCTCCTCGAGCTCATGATCGTCATGGTCGTCATCGGCCTGCTCGCTGCCATCGCCATCCCCGCCTACACCAGCAACATCCGCAACGCCAAAGAGGCCGTCCTCAAAGAGGATCTCCACACCATGCGCCAGGCCATCGACTCCTACACCGTTGACAAGGCCAAGGCCCCCCAATCCCTCGACGACCTCGTCCAGGCTGGCTACCTCAAGTCCATGCCCGTCGACCCCTTCACCCACCGCTCCGACACCTGGCTCCCCGTCCAGGAGGACACCAACATCAGCCTCGACCAGACCGAGACCGGCATCGACGACGTCCACAGCGGAGCCCAGCAGACCGCCTCCGACGGAACCTCCTACAACACCTGGTAACCCCATCCCCAAGCGACGCCTTAAGCTTTCTGTCATCGAGAAGGCGAGGGAGCAATCGCCCTTAAAGAGGTTGCTGAAAAAGTCCGTTTGCTTAAGGGCACGGCTTCAGCCGTGCCGCGAGAGCTTTGGTTGCATTGCGGCTTTAGCCGCTGAGGTCCGCCTCTCGGATCCCGACGAAGCCTACCAGCCCAGCCCGCTCGAACCTCTCAACCCAGCAGTTGTCTACCCTCCATCCCCAGCGCGGCGCAATCACCCATCCATCCCTCCAGATCCCCCCTCTCAAAACCAAAGAGCAACCAAAAAGTTGCACTTTCCGTATCATCCCTCTAATATGCAACTGTGAGGTTGCCTATGTCGAAGAATCAGATCGAAAAAAGTATCGAGCTCAAAGCCCCAGTCTCCCGCGTCTGGCGCGCTCTCACCGACTACCGGGAGTTCGGCGAATGGTTCCATGTCAAACTCGAAGGCCCATTCCTCCCCGGCTCCATCACTCGCGGCCAAATTACCCATCCCGGCTACGAGCACCTCGTCATGGAGGTCACCACCCAGAAGATCGAGCCCGAACACCTCTTCTCCTACACCTGGCACCCCTACGCCATCGATCCCAAAGTCGACTACTCCAACGAAACACCCACACTCGTCCAATTCCGTCTGAAGAGCATTCCAGGCGGCACCCTGCTCCAGGTCACCGAATCAGGCTTCGACAAGATCCCCGAGCACCGCCGTCTCGAGGCCTTCCGCATGAACGAGAACGGCTGGGCGCAGCAGCTCGGCAATATCGAAACCCATGTCACCCAGAACCCCTAGCAAACGCCAAGGCCCTGGCAAACGCCAAAGATCCTATGCACCCGTCTTTGCCGCCCTGGGAGACCGGACGCGGCTGTCGCTCGTCGTCAGGCTCTCCGGCGGCCAGCCGCAATCGATCGCCCAATTGACCGAAGGCTCTCCGCTCACCCGTCAGGCCATCACCAAGCATCTGCGTGTGCTCGAGAGCGTTGGCATCGTTCACGCGGTCCGCAACGGCCGCGAAAACCTGTTCGAATTCAACCCCCAGCCACTGGAAGAGATGAAGCGCTATCTCGACCTCGTCTCCCAGCAATGGGATCAGGCGCTGGGCAGGCTCAAATCTTTCGTCGAAGAGTAGCCTGCTCTCCCACAGAAAAACCAAAGCCCAGGGAGTATCCTTCCGCTCACCAAAAGGAGCATACTATGGTCTAAGACTCGTCGAGCTGCGTCCGGTCAGCAGGGAAGCGGCCCACCAGGAGACCCCACATGCGATCCGTCACGCACCTTGGCCTGACCGCCTTCCTCACGCTCTCCGTCGCAGCGTGGTCGCAGACTCAAACCCAAACCCCGGCCAACACTCCGCCACCCGCGCAGACGCCCACCACATCCCCGTCCAGCGCCCCAGATCAATCTACAGCTCAATCCACTCCCGTCAACGCCACCATCCCCTCCGACATCCCCGCCGAGAAGCCCATCCCCGGCCACCCCACCGCCACGCCCAAAGAGAGTAAGGACGCCGCGGCTGCGGTCAAAGCTGAAAACAAAACCGATCGCCTCCCATCCCCCGGCGAGGACATGAAGACCAACATCAAGCCCGGTAGCGAAGACGACGTCAACTCCGTAGGAACCCGCAACATCGGCGGTCGCGGCCTGGCCAACTGGTACTCCACCGACTGGGAGATCCGCACCGGCAAGCAGTACTCCATGGAGATCGAAAAGTCCGCTCACATGGTCAACGACCCCGTCATCGTTGAGTACGTCAACCGCGTCGGCCAGAACATCGTCAAAAACTCCGACTGCAAAGTCCCCTTCACCATCAAAGTCATCGACTCCGACGAGATCAACGCCATGGCCCTTCCCGGCGGCTTCTTCTACGTCAACTCCGGCCTCATCCTCGCCGCCGACGAGGAAGCCGAGCTAGCCGGCGTCATGGCCCACGAGACCGCCCACGTCTGCGCCCACCACGCCGCCCGCCAGATGACCAAGATGAACTACGCGCAGATCGGCTCCATCCCGCTCATCATCTTCACCCAAGGCAGCTGGACCGGGTACGGCATCTACGAGGCCACCCAGCTCGCCATCCCCCTGAGCTTCCTCCAGTTCTCCCGCATGGACGAGGCCGAAGCCGACTGGCTCGGCGTCCAGTACATGTACAAGTCCGGCTACGATCCCCAGGCCTTCGTGCAGTTCTTCGAAAAACTCGACGCCCTCGAGAAGCACAAGCCCGGCACCCTCGCCAAGGTCTTCGCCGACCATCCCCAGACCCCCGACCGCATCATGCACTCCGAGGAGGAGATCGCCACCATCCTCCCCGCGCGCCCCGACTACATGGTCACCACCTCCGAGTTCGACGACGTAAAGTCCCGCCTCGCCCGTCTCGAGAACAAGCGCAAGATCAACGACGGCAAGGGCGGCAACAAGCCCACGCTGCGCCGCACCGCCAGCGGCAACGGCAACAACGACCCCAACAACCCGAACAATCCGGCCAGCAGCACCGACGACCGCCCAACCCTGGGCCGCCGCAACTAGTAGGAAGGGTAGACCGCCACGAAGTGGCCGCCTTCCGCGCAGGCTGTCAGAACCTGCGCCATCTCTGGCGCTCACCATGCTGAACGCGTGGGACATAAGGTACAGTCATCTCACAATTTAGAATTGCCCAACACGCAAGCAGCTAACCAGAATTGGTGAGGCAATCGATGAAGCTCTCAAGAAGGCAGTTTAACCAGGGAATAGGTGCGCTCGCGGCCATAGCCGCCTGCTCGCGCCGGAGCTTCGGATTTGCGGAGAATGGACTCAGACTCGGACTGAACACATGGAGTCTGCGAGCTCTTTCCCAGGAGGAAGCAATTCCAATCATTATTCAGGCGATGAAGCAGACGAGACTACACGACTGTCAGATCCTATTCACCCACGTCGAACCCGTGAAGTTCAATCCCGTGTTTCCCGCAGGCATCTTCAGCCCACCCAAATCGTCTCCAACCCCGCAGCAACTGGAAGAACAAAAGGCGACCGCGGCTGCGCTGACGAAGTGGCGACTCTCGGTTCCCATGAGCTACTTCGAAGACATCCGGTCCACCTTTGAAAAACAGGGCCTCAGAATTAAATCCTATTCGGTCAGAATGGGGAGCTCTGAGGCAGAGATCGACCGCCTATTCCTGATGGCAAAAGCTCTCGGAGCGGATTCGCTCGTTACCCGCCTCCCGGCAACGTTGACAACCATGACAGCGGCTGCAGCGGACAAACATCGAATGATCGTCGGACTTCAGTTCTCCGATCTGAACGAGCTGAAGCAACAGCTCGCCGCCTCTCAATACTTCCGTATGGACCCCGACATAGGCGACCTGACGAAAGCAAAGATCGACGCATTGCAGTTTGTCCAAACCAACTATGCGTCCATGTACGCGTTCGATCTCAAGGACGCGATGCCCGGAGGCCCAAGTGTTCCGTTTGGAGAAGGCGCAGCGCACATGAAAGAAGTCCTACAGTTCCTGAAACAAAAACAAGCTCCGATCACAGCATACGTAGATTGCGACTATGCCGGAACCGGTCGTTCGCCCGAAGAAGTAGAGAAGTGTGTCTCCTATGCCAGAGACATCATCGGCTGAGGTCGCGAAGAATCGCCCCCCTCAAATATCGAGACGCTGCGAAACGGTCAGCACAATCTTCCCCTGCGCATGTCCTTCTGCCAGGTAGCGAAGCGCTTCCGCCGCCTCGCTCAGCCGATAACGTCTGTCAATCACCGGCACAACTTTGCCGCTCTCCAGAAGATCCTTCATAAAATCCAGGTCTTTCCGGGTAACTTTCGTCAAAAAGAAACCCATCTTCTTCCGCCCCATTCGCGATAGCACCGGCGCCATGACAAACACCTCGAAGATCTGAAACAAACCACCCCCAGCCGCGACATAAACGCCGTTCTCAGTCAGCGCACTCCTATAGTCCAAGATCGAGTGATGCGCATTCGCTCCCAGTATCAGATCGTACCGCTGCGCGTCCCGCGTGAAATCCTCTTTCGTGTAATCGATGACACGGTCTGCGCCAATCGAACGCGCTATCTCCACATTCCTCGTGCTGCACACTGCGGTCACATCAGCCCCGAACGCTTTGGCAATCTGTACCGCAAAAGTGCCCACGCCGCCAGACGCCCCTTCCACAAGAACCTTAGACCCTGGCCGAATCCTTCCCTTATCGCGAAGACCCTGCAACGCCGTAATGGCCGCGACCGGTACCGCCGCCGCTTCCTCAAACGTCAGGTTGCCCGGCTTCGGCCCCAGATTCTCCTCAGCGACACATACGTATTCGGCAAATCCCTGCCCTTTGAAACCTGTGACCCCGAATACCTCGTCCCCAGCCTGAAACCCATTTACCGCTTTCCCCACCGCTTCCACGCGGCCCGCCACGTCGCAACCCAGGATCATCGGTTTTCGCCTCCGCAGTCCCGGCATCCGATCCCACGGCGCACCTTTCATCAGGTACAGGTCCAGCGGATTCACCGCTGCCGCGCAAAGCTTGATCATCACCTCACGCTCCCCAGGCACAGGTGTTGCGACCTCCGCGAACTGCAACAGGTCTGGTGGCCCGTATTGTGTGCGTAAGATCGCCTTCATCGGGCCCTTCCAATTGCTTCTGCCAAATTGATCGCAGCAAGCGACAAGCCGTTGAGCGGAAGTATAGGACGAACTCAAAGTTAAGTCCCAACCAGCGAGCGACTCCCATCCGTGCGCACTCGATCTCAACCACGTCAAATACGAAAAGCGTTTGCATCAAAGCATCAACGGCTGTCTGACTTACTTCGGAATGCGCCCCAAACCCAGCTCCCGCTCCATCCACCACCCCAACCCCAACCCTAGCGTCCCCCAAAGCACCGCCTGAATCTCCACCGCCGCCACGCGAAACTTCCACATCAGCGTTACAGGGAACCCAGCCGGAACCTCATCCACCACCGGCAAAAAGTGCGCCACCAAACTCACAACCACCACAAACAACGCAGCCGCCAGCAGGGAACCGTTCCACTCCCCAAACCGCCGCGCCAGCCTCTTCCGCATCTGCAAAGAAAACACCATCGCCGCAATCGAAACAGCAATCAGCAAAAAATAAGCCCCGGTACGAACCCCAATCGTCTCCGCACTCCCCACCGCCGGCGGATTCGCCGGATACTTCAGTTGAGGCACCAGCACAATCGCCACAAACCCAAGCCCAGCCAGCACAGCCGACAGCGCCCGCGGCCCCAGCTCCCCAATCCGCCCATAGGCCAACGCAAACACCAGCCCAAACAACCCACCAACCGCCGCACCATAGACCACCGTGCCGGTAAGCAGTCCGAAGCTCTTCTGCACGCGACGGCTCACCATCTCCAGCTCAGGAGCCTCGCCCTTAGCCTGATCCGCAGCCGTCTCAAACGCAATCGCGCGCTCCACCTGCGGCTCGCCGATCCATCGTGCAAACGCGAAGACGAGCAGGCCCGCAACAACACCCACCAGCATCCCGCGAAGGAGCAGAGTTCGAGTCATCAAAGTCTTCTGGTTCCCCTGCAGTTGTAGATGGACATTTTGAACATCGACAAACCCTGACTCGTCATCTCGACCGTAGCTGGTCACAGTCTCATCGTGAACAGCGCAGTGGAGAGATCCCTGTATTTCGTCTTTGCGTCTTCGACTGCCTGAGCTTTACTTCAACGCAAAACCCGCTCTAGTGGCAGGGAAAGCCGAGAAGATGCCGACCGTCATGCAAAAACTCATGCACCATCGTCCCACGGAACATCGAGGTAGCGCCCTGCTCCGCGCCGACAAAGTAGATCGCCAGCAACAACAGCAGCCCACCGAACACCGCATACGGCAAAATCTCACGCAGCGGAACGACAGGAAGAGAAACCGGCTGAGAGACGGAGCCAAAGACGGATTGAGCCATTTGTAACCTCCAGGGATCGTGCGTCCCACGTATTGCTCATTCGAACGAGGAAGGAACGTCTGGCTCTCAACCCGAACATCAGGTCAATCACAGTGGCGCGACCGCACCGGACTCTCACCGGCTTCTTCCACCCTCTTCAAAATCTACCTCAACCCTATGTGCCACAATCATCGATGTCAAGTCTCCGAAGCAAACGCTGGTGCAGATCTCCGAAGCAAACGCTTTTGCGGTTGTCGCTGTTGTTGTCGTAGCCCTTGCTGTTGTTGTCGTAGCCCTTGCCGTTGTAGCTAGTCGTTGTTTTTGCGGTTGCAGTTAGTTGTTGCCCTTGCCGTTGCAGCTAGGTAGAGCGGGGCTTTAGCCCCGCGTCTAAGACCCACCGCAAAAAAGACTCCACTCTGCCGAAGGCCGGAGCAGAGCCCAAAGGGCGAAGCGACAAAATATTGCCGTTGCAGTTGTCTTTGTTCTTGCCTTTGCTGTTGTCTTTGCCCTTGCTTGTTCTTTCTGAAATCATTGCCCAGCATAAAGAAACCCTCGCACCATCAACTTCGCCCAAAGCTCCTCCCGCAACGTAACCGCCAAGGAGGATGAACCACGGAGAGACCAGCCAAAGTGCCAGCCCGCCTCACCCTCATCAGCCACGCCCCCACAGCCGCCACGCGGCTCTCCGCCTTCCCCACCGACGAGCCCCTCGAAGAATCCGTCCTCTCCAAGCTCGCAACCCTCAACTGGCAACCACCCCGCGCGCAGCAGATTCTTGCAGCCCCAGAACTCCGCACCCAACAAACCGCCAAAGCCCTGAACCTCACCACCACACCAACCAACGAACTCCGCGACCTCGACTACGGCATCTGGCAAGGCCGCACCCTCAACGACCTCTACACCGAAGACCCCGCCCCCATCGCGCTCTGGCTCACCGACCCCACCGCCACTCCCCACAAAGGCGAATCCATCACCGCTCTCATCACCCGAATCGGAGACTGGCTCACCACACTAACCGTCGAAGACACAATCCACACCATCGCCATCACCCATCCTGCCGTCATCCGCGCAGCCATCCTCTACACCCTCAACGCCCCACCCCAATCCTTCTGGCGCATCGACATCGCCCCCCTCACCCTCACCGACCTCCGCCACAACGGCCGCACCTGGACCCTCCGCGCCTCCGCCATCCCGTTAGCGTGATCAAAAGATATGTCATTTCGACCGAAGCGGAGCGAAGTGGAGAAACCCGCTTTTCCCAACCGCGGCACACCCAGCCCGCAGACCAAAACCCGCGCCAGACAAGCTAAAATAGAACCATGAGCACCGCAACCATCCCCACCCCACACACCACCGGCTACACCGACGACCACGCCAAAGCCGGCCTCGATGCCACCTTCCCCCCAATTGAGACCTGGCAGAACCAGTTCAAGGCCTACGAGATCCTCGTCGACGACCCCGAGTTCACCTCCGTCTGCCCCAAGACCGGCCTCCCCGACTTCGGCCGCCTCACTATCCGCTACATGCCCCGCGAGAGCTGCCTCGAGCTGAAGTCCCTCAAGGAGTATCTCTTCACCTACCGCAACCTCGGCATCTTTCAGGAGAACATCGTCAACCAGGTCCTCGACGACGTAGTCAAAGCCTGCAACCCCGTCTGGGCCGTCATTGTAGGCGACTTCCGCCCCCGCGGCGGCATCTCCACCGTCGTCACCGCCACCTACCCCCGCGAAGAGTCACGCCCAAAGTAGTCCCGCAAAAATAAAACCTCAAAACCTGGCGCATTTTTTCCACCAGAAAATGCGCCAGCCCAAACACCACATCAGCCACGCAAACCACCACGTTCGCACCACCAATTCACCACCACAAAACACGCAAAAATCGCAATATCCCCCAACAAAACCACCCTCCACCACGCCGCAAAAAAATCTGCAAAACCCACCTGCTATCCTTCCCTGAGACTGATTCCCAGCCGAGAAGCGGACACCCAGATGGCCTCCACCACCAAACCCACCCGCGCCCCCTCCGTCGCCGGAGCCACCACCGCCCTCGTCCTCCTCACCGCCCTCAACTTCGTCAACTACATCGACCGCTACATCCTCCCCGGCGTTCAGGAGCAGGTCAAGCACGAGTTCCATCTCTCCGACGAGCACATCGGCCGCCTCACCTTCTGGTTCATGATCGCCTACATGTTCACCTCGCCCATCACCGGATGGCTAGGCGACCGCTTCCCCCGCAAGCCCATGATCGTCACCGCCGCCCTCTTCTGGGCCGCCATCAACTTCCTCACCGCCACCGTCCACTCCTACGACTCGCTCAACCTCCGCCACGCCGCCCTCGGCATCGGCGAAGCCAGCTTCGGCATCTTCGCCCCCTCCCTCCTCGCCGACTACTACGAGCCCGACCAGCGCAACCGCGTCCTCACCATCTTCAACGTAGCCATCCCCGTCGGCGCGGCCCTCGGCTACCTCGTCGGAGGCACCGTAGGCGAACACTACGGCTGGCGCATGTCCTTCATCGTCTCCGCCATCCCCGCCGCAATCCTCGCGATCCTCATCGCCATCTTCCTGAAGGAGCCAGCCCGCGGAGCCAGTGGAGACCCAGCCGCCAGCGGAGGTCCCGCCGCCCGCGAACACGGCAAGGCAAAGCTCGAAAAGGGAACCATCCTCTCCCTCCTCAAAAACCCCGCCTACCTCTGCTCCATCCTCGGCTACGCAGCCGTCACCTTCTCCCTCGGAGGCATCTCCTGGTGGATGCCCTCCTTCCTCCAGCGCATCGACGGCCGCAGCCAATCCTCCGCCGCCTACATCATGGGAGCCATCACCGTAGTCGCCGGCCTCGGCGGCACCATCACCGGCGGCACCATCGCGCAGCGGTGGTCCCGCACCAACTCCAAAGCCCTTTACCTGGTCCCCACCATCAGCGCCGCCATCGCGGTCCCGCCCGCGCTCCTCTGCTTCTTTGGCCCTCACAACCTCACTCTTTACGGCTTGGGAGCAGCCATCTTCCTCATCTTCCTCGGCACCGGCCCCGTCAACGCGGCCACCCTCAACGCCGTCCGTCCCGAGATACGCGCCACCGCCATGGCCGGCCAGCTCTTCATCATCCACGCCCTTGGCGACGCCATCTCCCCCCGCATCATTGGCGCCGTCAGCGACCGCTCCACCCTCAACCTCGGCCTCGGCTCCACCCTCATCACCCTGCTCCTCGCCTCCGTCATCTTCTCCATCGGTTCCCGCTACGCCCCACCTTTGCACTCAGAAGAAACCGTAGCCGCCTGACCCCCCATCTCATCTGAAGCAATTCAGAGAGGAGCCAACAAATCGTGACCATCACCTTCCCCGGAGAGTCTCCCGAATACCGTGCCGCCCGCAACCGCCTCCTCGACGAAGAGATCAGTCTCCGCCGCGCCATGGAGTCCGTAGCCATCGCTCGTCGCAACCTGCCACCCGGCGGCCCCGTCCCCGAGGACTACCTCTTCGACACCATCGACCCCAACGGCAACCCCGAAAAAATAAAGCTCTCTCAACTCTTCACGCCCGAGCAGAAATCGCTGGTCGTCTACAACTTCATGTTCCCGCGCTGGAGCAAAGACTCCCGCCCCGGTCCAACCAAAGGCGCAACCGCCGACTTGAAACTCGAAGACTCCCCCTGTCCCTCCTGCACCGCCTTACTCGACTCGCTAGATCCCACCGCCATCCACTTCGCCCCCTCCGGTCTCAACTTCGTCGTCATCGCCAAAGCCCCGATCGAACGCATCGCCACCTATGCGCGCGAACGCGGCTGGAAAAACCTCCGTCTCCTCTCCTCCGCCGGCAACAACTTCAAACGCGACTACCAAGCCGAAAACTCCGAAGGCGATCAACTCCCTCTCATGACCGTCTTCCATCGCGACGGCGACCAGATCCGCCTCTTCTGGAGCTCCGAGTTGATGTTTGCTCCCACCGACCCGGGCCAGGATCCACGCCATCTCGGCACCCTCGACACAATCTGGAACATCTTCGACATGACCCCCGAAGGGCGTCCCCCGGCCTGGGACGAGCAGATCGACTACGACTGCTGCCATCCCCACAACCATTGATCCCGGTCTGTACTCTCCAAGTCCGGGTGCCCCATCCTTTGCAGTCTCACCGCAAAGGGTGGGTTATACGAGCGCATTTGCTCGTGGGGTGGAGAAGCGAGACCTACTTACTCTCCTTCCGAGCCGAACCATCAAGTAGCATGACAAGAGGTGACCCAAGCACTCCACTACACCCTTACCCTTTCCGCCTGGTTCATTGCACTCCTGTGGATATGGAAGGCCCTCACCTCGGCCATCGGTCTCCGCCGCATCCCAGACCTCACAGCGCCCGAACGCAATCTAACCCCGCCCACCAATCCATCCATCACCGTCATCGTTCCCGCTCGCAATGAAGAGAAAAATATCGGCGCATGCCTCAACTCTCTTCTCCAGCAGGACCACCCCAACCTCCACCTCATCGCCATCGACGACCGCTCCACCGACTCCACCGGCGCAATCCTCAACACCCTCGCCACCCAACACCCAGACAAGCTCACCGCACTTCACCTCACCGAACTCCCCACCGGCTGGCTCGGCAAAACCCACGCCATGGCCTACGCCGCTCGCCACACCATCTCCCTCCACCACCCCAACTATCTCCTCTTCACCGACGCCGACATCCTCTTCCGCCCCGAGACCCTCCGCCTCGCGCTCGCCCAAGCCGTCGCCACCCAGGCCGACCACTTCGTCCTCCTCCCCACCACCCTCAGCAAATCCGCAGGCGAGGGCATGCTCCTCAGCTACCTTCAAGTCATGAGCCTCTGGGCCGTCCGCCCCTGGCGCATCTCCGACCCCAAAGCCCTCCGCGACGCAGTAGGAGTAGGCGCGTTCAACCTAGTCTGCACCACTGTCTATCAGCAGCTAGGCGGCTTCGAAGCCCTCCGCATGGAGATCGTCGAAGACCTCGCCCTTGGCACCCGAATCAAGCGCCAGGGCTTCCGTCAGCAAGTCGCCACCGGCCCCGGACTGGTCCGCGTTCACTGGGCCAGCGGCGTCTCCGGCATCCTCAACGGCATGACCAAAAACTTCTTCGCCATCTTCCGCTACAACCCCGTCCTCGCTCTCCTCGCCAGCCTCTGGACCACCATCTTCTGCATAGTCCCGGTCGTCTTCCTTGCCCTTCCACAAACTCGCACTCCAGCCATCCTTACCCTCCTCTCCGTAGCACTTCTCTACGTCCTCTCCAGCCGCCAAAGCAAAGTCTCTCCCTGGTACGCAGTCTTCTTTCCCATCAGCGCCACCCTCATCGTCTATTCGATCATTCGCTCGATGATCACAACGCTAAAGAACGGCGGTGTCACGTGGCGTGGCACCTTCTACCCACTCTCGGAGCTACGCAAGAAACCTCACCTCACCAGCCCCCAGAGCTAGTCTTCAAAGACTCGCCGCCGATTCGATCGCAGCTACAAGGACGCCTGGAGTTAGTTCTCCACGACGCCGCAGCACAAAAAAATACCAGGCAACTAAGAATCACTTATCTACGGTTCTCACTCAAAGTTTTTAGCGACCGGAGACGCGCTGCCAGATGTTTTTGGCCTGCTTTTTTGATTCGTCCAGGTAAAAATCAGGCCATGAAGCGTTCCGACGGCTTGTATTCTTATTCTCAGTTCGCGGCTCAGATCATCAGAATCAGTCGATGAGCCGGACGCACTTCGTCAAATGGCATGAGTCTCCGGCACACTGTGATGGTCTCGGTTTGAGACTCCGTAGCTGAAAGAAACGAGGTTTGAATGGTCCAGTCTCCTGCATCACCGAAGGCTTTTCGTCTTTGGCCGTTCGTATTCATTGCTCTGGTGGTGGGCATCGCCGCGATTGGTTTCGCATACACGGCTGGATGGCTATCCCCGCAGAGGCTGACGCCAAAAAAATTGGTAGCGGGGTTGGCGCCTCCGGGCGGCCCGGCATTGGGTTATCGCCGCAACCACGCCAAAGGCATCTGCTTCACCGGAACGTTTGAGGCAAACGGCGAAGGTTCGGCACTCTCCAAGGCGCCGGTTTTCGTTCGGGGCCAATATCCGATTGTGGGACGGTTCAACCTTGCCACTCCGAATCCGAATGCTGAGGACGCAATGGTGCGTGTGCGCGGCCTCGGCATCCTCATCACCACGCCGGATGGGCAGCAGTGGCGCAGTGCCATGATCAACGCGCCGATCTTTCCCGTTTCAAATCCGCAGGCCTTTTACGACCTCCTGACTGCCTCCGCAAGCAAGGACCCCGATGCGATGAAGAACTTCATTGCCGCAAATCCGGGGTTCCTTACATTTCTCCCCTGGGCCAAGAGTGACCAATGGACCGAGAGCTATGCGGAGGAGCCTTACAACAGTCTCAACTCTTTTCTGTTCGTCGATGAGTCCGGAGCGAAGCATGCGATCCGCTGGTCGTTGATCCCAGCGGCGCAACCTGTTTCTATTTCGCCAGCGGATCTGGCCAAGCGCGGTCCCGACTATCTCGAGCAGGAGATCACGCAGCGTGTGGCCGCGGGCCCTCAGCACTGGAACCTCGTGGTCACCGTCGCCAACCCCGGCGACCCAACTGCGGACCCCAACAAGGCGTGGCCAGCTGATCGCCGTACGATCAACGTTGGCACAATGACGGTACAGCAGATCGAACCAGAGCGCGACGGCCCGTGCCGCGACATCAACTATGACCCGACGGTACTGCCGACCGGAATCACTACGTCGGATGACCCATTCCCCGCCGCCCGCTCGGCAGCGTACTCCCGGTCGTACAACAGCCGTACAGCCGAAGAGGCGGACTACCCGCGTACCGCGACAGGAGCCAAGCAATGACAACAACCCGCACTCGCTTCACCGCGCCGCAGCGATTACTTCACTGGCTCATGGCAATTTGCATTCTGTCCATGCTGTTTATCGGTGTGGGTATGGTCTCGACCATTACCACCAGGTACCTTACATTGGTCCAGATTCATAAGCCGCTCGGTATAGCCATCCTGGTGCTGGCACTTATTCGTCTCACGCTACGGATCATCTACGGTGCGCCCTCACTACCCGCCGATCTGCCAGAGCCGATAAAGCTGGCTGCGATCTCGTCGCAGTACATCTTCTACGTGCTGATGATCGCAATGCCGCTGATCGGCTGGGCTATGTTGTCCGCTGCGGCCTATCCCGTGGTGCTCTTCGGCAGTGTTCATCTGCCATCGATCCTGCCTGTAAGTCCCAGCCTGCATACGCTGCTATGGCGTGCACATCACTACCTGGCCTTTGCCTTCTTTGCATTCATCTTGATGCATGTCGCCGCAATTCTCTTTCATAAGCTGGTCAGAAACGACGGTGTGTTTGAAGCAATGGCGCCGGTGCTCACACAGGACCAGCGTGAGCGAATCGATCGACTGGAGTAGTCGACGGACAAATCAACCTGCTAGCAGAGCATCCGTTCTGATCGGTCGTCATAACCTGTCAAGCCCTCTAACTCCATAAGCCATTTCAAAACAGAGACTTCCACGTGGCACATTAGTTCTGTTCCAGAAGCTATACTGACAGTGAAGGTTACGAAGATCAAAAGCAGATTAGCCCCGGGAACTACCCGGGGCTAATTTATTGATAACAAGTATTTTAGGCGCAAGTCGTTTGTTATGAATATTTTGCTGACAGTACTATCTTGCAAGTTATTCAATACAAGTATTTTACGTCCAAAATACCCCCCCCGGGGGGAGGGGGGTACCCCAGCCTGGAAGACGCTGAAGTATGCCTCGCCGGACGCAGCTACCGATCAGAAAAGAAGGAGCTTAGACCTCGACCAGAACCCGGCCATAACGCTTCTCGACGTACTCATCGAGAATCACCTGAAACTCCTCGACGATCCGATCACCCTTCAACGTGGTGAACAGCTTGCCGTCCACATAAACCGGAGCTTTAGGCTCCTCAAACGTACCCGGCAGCGAGATTCCGATGTTGGCGTGCTTCGACTCACCAGGACCGTTCACAATGCAGCCCATCACGGCTAACTTCAACTCTTCGACTCCCGGATACTGCTTCTTCCACGCCGGCATCGAGGCCACAAGGTAGCCCTGAATCCGCTCCGCCAGCTCCTGGAAGTAGGTCGAAGTCGTCCGACCGCACCCCGGGCAACTGGTCACCTGCGGCATAAAGCTGCGAATGCCAAGCGACTGCAGAATCTGCTGTCCGCACCGCACCTCCTCCGACCGGTCCCCACCGGGAGTAGGAGTCAAACTAACCCGGATCGTATCCCCGACCCCAGAGAGCAGCAAAGGAGCCAGACCCGCAGCCGAAGCCACCACGCCCTTCATCCCCATGCCCGCCTCGGTCAGCCCAAGGTGCAGCGCATAGTCGCAACGCTTGGCCAACTCGGTATAAACATCGATCAGATCCCGCACTCCCGAGACCTTCGCACTCAAAATAATCTGATCCCGCCGCAGCCCATATCGCTCTGCAGCAGCCGCGTTATCGAGAGCCGACACCACCATCGCCTCCATCATCACGTCGCGAGCGGGCAGGGGATTGGCCGACTTCGAATTTTCGTCCATCATCTTCGTCAGCAGCGCCTGATCGAGCGAACCCCAGTTCACGCCGATCCGAACCGGCTTCTGATGCTCCACCGCAACCTCAACCATCGTCCGGAAGTTGTCGTCATCCTTCCGCCCGATCGATACATTACCCGGATTGATCCTGTACTTCGCCAGCGCCTTGGCCGTCTCGGGATACTTCCTCAGCAGCAGATGGCCGTTGTAGTGAAAGTCCCCAATGATCGGGGTCGACCAGCCCTTCTTCGCCAGCTCCTCGACGATCGCCGGAACAGCCTTCGCCGCCTCGTCGTTGTTGACCGTCACGCGCACCATCTCCGAGCCGGCGCGAGCCAGCGCCGCAATCTGCTGCACCGAGCTGTCAACGTCAGCCGTGTCTGTATTGGTCATCGACTGCACCACCACCGGTGAATCCGACCCAACCCGAACCCCACCAATGTTCACCGTTACCGCACGTCGACGCTGTATCTCAGGCATAAACTCTCCACTCCCAAGTTTACCACCGCACCACCAACAACCTACGCGATACACTACCGAAACGTGGCCCGGTAGCTCAGTTGCATAGAGCAGCGCACTCCTAACGCGAAGGTCGCAGGTTGGACTCCTGCCCGGGCCACCACTTCCAGATCAATCTCAAACACCAGCCTGACAAAGCGTTGACATCTGCTGCTTTACGCGAATTCATCACGTTGTCCGGAATATTTATCTGATCTATACTCGAACTGTTTCCGGTGGTTGCTTCCAAAGGAGCAAGCCAAAAGGGAATCCGGTGAGAGTCCGGAACTGCCCCGCAGCGGTAATCAGGAACGAAAGCTCCAACAAGAGCACTGGTCTGATAGTTGACTGGGAAGCTGGAGCGATTAGGCAGCCTGTAAGTCCGAAGACCTGCCGCAAACAGTGTCCACATCGGACACAATGACACACGCCTCCGAGGGGAAGGCCGGGTGGCCGCAGCCTATTTCGTGCGCTGCGTTTCCCGACCATCTTGCGGTGACAGGTCAAGAGAGAAAGTCGCATGATGAGAGTTGGAGAGAGTTTCTGCCCTGGAATTCTTCACGCCGTCCAGGCGAAAGACGGTCTACTCACTCGGATAAGAGTGCCGGGAGGGATGATCACCCCCAGCCAACTCGCCGCTGTGGCCGAACTCTCAACCTCGTTCGCTGACGGGCAAGTCGAAATTACTTCACGTTCCAACCTGCAACTGCGGGCTATTCAAAAGAAAGATCTGAATTCCTTGGTTCAAGGGTTGCACTCGGCTGGCTTTCTTCCTTCACCAGAACACGACCGAGTCCGCAATATAGTGACAAGCCCCTTCGCCGGGTTAGGCTTCGGCGAGATTTTGGATACACGGCCATTCGTTCAGGAATTAGATCGTCGCCTCATCGCAGATCAGGGGATGGCTGGTCTACCACCCAAGTTTAGTTTTGCCATCGATGGCGGAGGAGATTGGTTTGCTCGCGATAGCGATGATCTAACCTTGCGAGTAGTGAACGTAGATGACACGCATTTGTTTCATTTCATCATTGGAGACACCTTCTCCGGCTTCTGCGTAAGGGTAGATGAGGCCCTGGACTGCATACTCGAGGCCGCAAAGATATGTCTCAATATCTCAAAAGAATTCGAGATGCCAGCGAGGGGAAGGAAGATTGCGTCAGTACCTCATGCGATGGGTCGATTACTTGAGGGGGTATCGAGTTTTCTTGTGGCTTGTCCTTCTCCCGACCGTTCAACCCTCGTTGCCCATATGCCCGTAGGAGTCTATGCAACTCAGCGATCCGATTTCGCAAGCTTGGTTCCCTTGGTTCCTCTCGGACGACTAACCGCAGAGCAGTTGCAGTGTGTAGCCGTAATCGCGAAAGAATGCGATGGAGATATCCGGTTGGCTCCATGGCGGGGTATCGTGCTCGGATCTGTTACTGAACGTTCGATTAGTCAGATTACTGCGCTGCTTGAGGCTAAAGGTGTGTCGTTTGACGGCAAAGATGGGTATCGCGGGATCGCCGCATGCGCGGGGAGTACCGGTTGTGATGCCTCTTTGACTGACGTGAGACGCGATGCGTCTTTGTTGGCACGCCGGCTGGCCGGCCGCAACACAAAACCTGGCTGGACGGTCAACATTTCAGGATGTGAAAAACAATGCGCGATGCGAAATGGTGCGACTGCCGAGTTGATAGCAAGTTCCTTTGGTTACGATTTGCGGATCGATGGGCAATTTATTGCGTCAAACTGTTCGCTTGAATCTGTGATGAACAAGGTGGCTGCATGTCAGGCGGAGATGCCGATTGAGGTTTTTTCGTGAGGATGACTTATAAGAAAGACGCCCAGGCTATCTATCGAGAATCCTTTGAGATCATCAGGGCGGAATCCGACCTATCTTCGTTCTCACCACTACTCGCACGCGTGGTAGTGCGGATGATTCACTCATGTGGGATGACAGATCTGCCGCAATATGTTTCTGCATCACTGACCGCGACTGAAGTCGGCGAGCAGGCGCTTCTAGCCGGGATGCCCATACTTTGCGATGCAAATATGGTGGCAAATGGGATCACCCGATCCAGACTTCCGAAGGACAACGAAGTGATCTGTACGCTGAGTGATCCACGTACCGCGGAACTAGCGAGGAGGTTCGAGACGACACGCAGCGCAGCGGCGCTGGAGCTTTGGCGCGACAGACTCGGCGGTTCTATTGTTGTGATCGGAAACGCGCCGACGGCTTTGTTTCACCTGCTCGAGATGCTCGAAGCAGGCGCAGCGACTCCCGCCCTCATCATCGGCATTCCTGTTGGTTTCGTCGGCGCGGCGGAGTCAAAAGCAGCTCTTGAGACTAACCACCTTAATCTTCCCTATTTGACGGTTCGAGGGCGCCGTGGTGGAAGCGCCATCGCCGCGGCTGCCGTCAACGCTCTCGCAAGTGAGGAAGAATGATCGAAAGCACTATGCCTGGAAAACTATTCGGCGTTGGACTAGGACCTGGCGATCCCGAGCTTATTACTCTCAAGGCTCTGCGTACCATCAGGCAGGCTCACGTGGTTGCTTATCCGACAGCCAAGCACGGCCAGAGTAACGCGCGTTGCATCGTAAACTTAGAGTTGACACGCGAGCAGATTGAGATGCCGATGATCTACCCAATCACGACAGAGTCGACCGGCCATCCTGGCGGGTACGAGGCAATCATCGCTCAATTTTATGACCAGATGGCTGAGCAAATCGCGGCTCATCTCCTGGAAGGTCGCGACGTTGCGGTTCTGTGTGAGGGCGACCCTTTTTTCTACGGGTCGTTTATGTACCTTCACGATAGGCTGGCTCACCGTTTTTCCACTTCGGTAATTCCTGGAATTCCATCTGTGATGGCCGCGGCAGCAAGGCTCGGCACCCCTCTCGTCAGAAGGGATTCAGAGCTAACCATACTCCCTGCAACTCTGTCGGAAGATGCTTTGACGGCTCGGCTAAATCCTCATGATGCATTTGCGATCATAAAACTTGGCCGCAACTTCACGAAGGCGAAAAACGCATTGTCACGAGCCAAGGTCTCAGATAAGGCTCTCTACATAGAGCGTGCGACGATGAGCCAGGAACGGATTGTTCCACTAAGCGAAGTGAATTCGCCAAGCGTTCCTTATTTTTCGCTCATACTTGTTCCTGATTCGAGGCAGAGCCAACACAGTGATATCGTCAATAGCCCGGGACAGGTAGCAGTTGTCGGACTAGGACCAGGCTCCGCTGAGTGGATTACGCCGGAGGCCCAGCAAGCACTCGCTGAGGCGACCGATCTGGTTGGATACCAGCGATATCTGGATCGAGTTCCACTTCGATCCGGTCAGCGTCGTTTCGGATCTGACAACAAGGTAGAGGCAGAACGCGCACGTCATGCGCTCTCTCTCGCGGAGTCTGGCAGGCGCGTATGTGTCGTTTCGTCGGGAGATCCAGGTATTTTTGCAATGGCCTCCGCAGTGTTGGAGTCGGTCGATCAGGGGCCAGAAGTATGGCGTTCTCTCGATATCCGCATTGTTCCTGGGGTATCGGCTATGCAGGCAGTAGCAGCCAGAATAGGTGCTCCTCTGGGGCACGATTTTTGTGTTCTCTCGCTATCGGATCGTTTAAAGCCCTGGGAAGTCATCGTGAAGCGGTTGCACGCTGTTGCTTCCGCTGACTTCGCCCTCGCGATTTATAACCCCATCTCTTCTGAGCGGAAGTGGCAGCTGGCGGAAGCACAGGCGATTCTTGCAGGTTACCGAGGCCCCGAGACCCCGGTTGTACTTGCGCGCGCCGTCGGCAGATCAGACGAGAAAATTATGATTACAGATCTCGGACGATTTGATCCCGGCCTAGCGGATATGCAGACGCTCATTCTTGTCGGTTCTTCAACAACTCGCAGTCTCGCCCTGTCGGATCATCGGGAGATGATCTACACTCCGCGAACCTATGGGGTTTGACAATGCCGTTTCCTGAAATTGAAGCTGCAAGATCGGATGTTATGGAGCATTGGTTATCGATCGTTGGTATCGGCGAAGATGGCTGGAATGGCCTCAGCCCGGCAGCGAAGCAAGCTGTAGAGTCTGCGGAGTTTCTTTACGGTGGCGTTCGCCATCTTGCCTATGTTCCAACGGTTCGTGCTGCCCAGATAGCGTGGCCATCGCCCATGGCCCCGGCTGTGCACGAGATTCTGACAAGCCATCGAGGGCGGAGTAGGGTTTCAGTTTTAGCCAGTGGCGATCCGATGCTCTTTGGCGTTGGTGTGACGCTCACTCGCGAGTTAGCCCCCGCCGAATTTCTTGTTATACCGCAGGTCTCCGCGTTCTCCCTTGCGTGTGCTCGCCTCGGCTGGGCAATTTCTGAGACAGTCCTGGTATCACTGGTCAATCGCCCGATCGAGCAAATGCACAGATACCTCAATCCGGACCAGCGGCTGGTACTTTTCTCTGAAGACGGCACAACTCCTACAGCAGTCGCGCAATTTCTAACCGACAGTGGGTATGGATCGAGTCAATTCACCGTCTTCGAATATCTGGGTGGCTCTGCGGAGAGACGCCGGGACGACCGGGCAAATATTTGGTCGGTAAAACAATGTGGTGATTTGAATCTGATTGCGGTCGTATGCGTTGCTGATTCTCAAACGAGGCCGTTGCCGATTGTTCCGGGACTCTCCGACGATTTCTACGTAACAGACGGACAACTGACAAAACGTGAAGTCCGCGCCGCAACACTAGCGCGTTTAGCGCCGTTGCCGGGCGAACAGTTATGGGATGTAGGAGCGGGTACAGGAACGGTAGGTATCGAATGGATGCGCTCTCATCCTTCATGCTCGTGCATTGCCTTTGAAGAACGCGAAGATAGGGCCGCTAGAATTTTAATCAACGCGAAGAGACTTGGTGTGCCAACCCTAAAGGTAATCAAGGGGAGTGTGCCGTCGACTCTCAACGGATTGCAGCCGCCAGACGCTATTTTTATCGGTGGGGGAATTGGCAGAGACGGCCTGTTCCAGGCCTGCTGGGACAAACTCACCAAAGGCGGTCGGATCGTTGCGAACGCGGTTACCATCGAAAGCGAGATAGCGGTAGCAACCTGGCAGAGGTTGTACGGCGGCGAGCTTGTACGAATCCTCGTAGCTAGAGCAGAACCCGTCGGTGGCGTCCTTGGATGGCGTCATTTGATGCCAATTACTCAATGGTCGGTGGCGAAGTCATGAGTATCTCTTGTTCGATCGGGATTGGCTGCTCCTCTCGTGCGACATCTTCGGATGTTATTCAGCTTATTCAACAGTGCGTAAGTGAAATTACTCCCGGCGGCATCCTCGCAACGTTGGATCGTTGTGCAAGTATCGGGGAAGCTGTCGCGACCGCGCTCAAACTGCAGCTTGTACTGTTTCCGGCGAGTGTTCTTGCGCAGGTTCGCGGAATTAAAAGTCAGTCGCTGCTGGCTGCATCGAGGGTTGGGACTGCAAACGTCGCGGAAGCGTCGGCGCTGGCTTCTCTGGGACCCACGGCCAATCTTATTTTGCCGCGCCAGACGGGGCGTTTCTGCACATGTGCAGTGGCGGTGCTGCTATGACAGTTCATTTCATTGGAGCAGGACCTGGCGCTCCCGACTTGCTCACGTTGCGGGGAAGAGATCTGATTAGCCGCTCCCCCGTATGTCTGTATGCAGGCTCATTAGTGCCTAATGAAGTGATCGCACATGCTCCGGCGGGAGCTCGTATCGTTGACTCGGCAGAGATGAATCTCGATGAGATCATCGCAGAGATCTCATCCGCTGACGAGAAGGGACTCGACGTCGCTCGAATTCACTCAGGGGATCTTTCCATCTGGAGCACGATGGCGGAACAGACCCGCCGTCTCACTGCCCTCGGAATCCCTTACGACGTAACCCCCGGTGTCCCATCATTCGCCGCCGCCGCCGCTGCACTCAATCAAGAACTAACCCTTCCTGGGGTAGCTCAAACTTTGATTCTGACAAGGACCTCAACTCGGTCTACGGCAATGCCAAACGGTGAAGATCTCACTACGCTGGGTCGATCTGGCGCGACAATGGCCATTCATCTCTCTATCATGAACCTTGATATGGTGACGTCACAGTTATTGCCACTCTATGGTGCAGATTGCCCGGTAGTAGTAGTGTTCCGTGCGAGTTGGCCAGACGAAATGATTCTGCGCGGGACACTATCTAATATCCAAAAGATTGTTGCCAAGTCAGGGGTAGATAAAAACGCGCTAATTTTGCTCGGAAGATCTCTTAGCCGTCCCGATTTTAGTGAAAGCTATCTCTACTCTGTTTCCAGAGAGCGTGAGGTGGAAACACAAGATGATGTTAAACCTGTATCCGCGGACACAGATTGATCAGGTGCAATTTAAAGATAGGATGTGTAACTTGGCGCACCTCAATCCAACATCGGATGAGATAGAAAACACGCCCGATGGATCTCAAAATTTATCGCCACGGATACTGATTCTTGGTGGGACTGGAGAGGGAACTGAGCTTGCTTCGCGTCTTGCACATAGATCGGACCTATATGCCATCTCTTCACTGGCCGGGCGCGTTAGCGAGCCTACACGTCCCGAAGGAGTTGTCAGGGTTGGAGGATTTGGTGGCGTTGATGGGTTCGCCTCTTTCCTCGTGAAAGAGAACATCGGGATGGTCGTTGATGCTACTCATCCTTTTGCCGTCCGGATCAGCCGTAACGCAGAGCTTGCGTGCGCCAGGTTAGGATTGCCACTGATCGCTTTCATCCGGCCACCCTGGGGTAAGACAAAAGCGGATCTTTGGTATGAAGTCCAAAACTTTGAGGAAGCAGCCAGTATTGTTGACGTTCAGAATGGACGTGTATTCCTGTCGATTGGTCGGCAAGAGGCAGGTTCGTTCGCGGCTTGTCACAACACCTGGTTTCTGATTCGCGCCATCGAAGAACCGACTGGGCGACTGCCACGTTTTCATGAAATTCTATTACGTCGTGGGCCATTTAATCTTGACGAAGAATTACGGTTACTAGAGGATCACTCAATCGATTACGTCATCTCTAAAAATAGTGGTGGGTCGGCGACATATACCAAAATTCAAGCTGCACGACTACTCGAAATACCGGTAGTCATGGTGAAGCGACCTGTCAAACATACCGTTCCAACTGTCGAAACACTTGAAGAAGTACTCGTGGAAATTGATCGCTTAATTCAGTCTAATCGAACAACACAATGACGCTCATGAGCTTGGCATGGGGTATTGATGTCTGGAATGTCGGCCACCCTTGTCGACCATTAAAAAGGAATGCCCATATGAGGAAGCTATACATCATTGGAATCGGTCCGGGTAATCCAGAACAAGTTACAATTCAAGCGATTAAGGCTATAAACCAGGTTGATGTGTTCTTTGTTACGAGCAAAGGAGAGGCGAAGAACGATCTCACTCAGTTTCGAAAAGAGATATGTGAACGATACATCGACGAGCCATCGTACAGAACTGTCGAGATCGTCGATTCGGGGCGCGATCCGACCATAGATTCTTACGCCTCTCGAGTCGAGGCGTGGCACCAGCAGCGGGCGCTAATCTACGAAGAACTGATCAAGAATGAGTTGCAAGAGGATGAGTGTGGTGCATTTCTTATCTGGGGAGATCCGTCACTTTACGACAGCACTCTTAGAGTGATTGATCAGGTTATTAGCCGGGGTCTAATTCATTTCGACTACGAAGTCATCCCTGGAATTACCAGCATTCAAGCCCTCGCAGCGCGCCACAAGATAACTCTGAATGGTATAGGGGAGTCGATTTGTATCACAACGGGTCGTCAACTATCGCCTGGCCTAATCTCCAACACCGAGAACGTTATTGTGATGCTCGACGGAAAGTGTTCCTTCAAAGAGGTGCTAGACAAAGAGGTGGAGATCTATTGGGGAGCATACGTGGGTAGTGATAAAGAGGTTCTCTTGTCTGGAAGACTTACCGAAACGAGGGAGAGCATCGAGATGGCTCGAAGCTCGGCTAGGGAGAAAAACGGTTGGGTGATGGACACCTATCTACTTCGGAATCCATCTGCACGCCGACCTTGACAGTAGTTCTCTGCGAACCGATTTATGGGACTCCACGATGCATCCATAGAACGGATCGACACTCCTGGATCAGCGACCCGCTGACGCTATGCGGCAGGTTTCAGGTGCTACCTCGAATTTCAATACCCTGCCACTGCCATCTCGTATCGCTCTCGTGGTTGGCTGCGAAGCGTTTGCTCGAACACAGCCAATTGCGTTTCGATATTGCTTTCGATGTGGCGGCGTTTGATGATGTCTTCACGATAGCGTTGCAGGAAGTAGTCGATTGTCTCGACACGAATGCGGATAGACCCGGTGGGCTTGTTTTCGTCGAGGTCTTTGAATGAGAAGTAGGGTGTACCTGATTGCTCGATGATGCCTTCGATGACCCCGTAGATGGGAGCGTCGTGGCCGCACTTGAAGCTGGAGACCTCGAGCGCAACCAGGTTGGGGTGGCGCGCCGTAAACTTTGCGGCCCAGACTTTGTGATTAGTGCTGGTGGAGTAACGATTCTTCCAGACGTCACTGATGTCGAGCGGATGGGTAATCAACCCGGCGCGAACCTCTTCTCCGAAGAGGCGGTCAAGCAAGTCTTCGTCCAGCGGCAATGTGCTTTGCGAGAAGACCGGATATCCTAACTTCTGAAACTCCTCCATAATCTCGTGGTTCAGGCCTGGGTCATGATGATATACGCGGCCCAGCATCACAATACCGATGCGGTCCTCTCGTTCGAGTTGATCTAGCGTCTCTCGCGCCTGCCGGCGAATCTCGGCTTCGCACTCGTGCAACGATTTGAATCCGACGGCGATGGCGCGCTCGTTCTCTTCGCGGGTAACTCCGAGTACCGGTCCCCAGGCTTTGAACATCTGGTCGGCACAAATCTTTTCGTCCTGAAGATTTAAGATCGGATCCATGTACAGGATGTTGTTTTCGGAAAAGATATCGCTCTCCTTGGTGAACGCGGCTTTAACTGTCTCTGGTGTTGCCGTTACGGTTGGGCAGGCGTTCGATCCTGTCAGGTTCACGAGATGCGAATGCAAGACGTCATACATCGGGAACCAGATCGCGTGAAGCGGCTTCTTCACGTGTTTGGTCGCGAGTAGATTGTAGACATGCGCGATGCCTATCTTTGAGGGATAGCATGGGTCGATAGCGCCGCGACTTGCGCCTGCACGGTAAAGTTCCGGAGTCGTGTAATCGGAGTAGATGATATTTTCGGACTTTAGTCCAAGGCTGGCGAAGTATCCATTGAAGAACGGTGCATAAGTATAGGTGTTCAAAAGACGCGGAATCCCTACGCGGAAGTCTCTACGCCGCTCCATCTGTGAAGCGCGTTCTTTGGTTGCCTTTGAAATGAACAAGCCACGGGTGGCTGGAATGGCGTCGGAGACGACCTCGACGTCATGGTGACGGAAGACATCGCGTGCAGCGATATCAACGTAGTTGGGATTTACGACTTTGACTTTGTCAATATCGGCTTTAATGTCTTTCATCTCATCGAGATCTTCCACTGTGCCCTTTTCGCAGGTGGCGATGATGAGCCGCTGTTCGCCCATTCGCAGTGGGACCTTGGTCTTGCGCGCTTGAAATTCGGCGGGTTTTGGTAGCTCGACAACTTTATTTGATCCTGGAGCCAGTTGAATCTGAACTAGCGGTTCTACTTTTGCTTTGAATATAGAGGGAGAACTGTGTCCTACACCTGTGCTGCAGGAACCCTGCGATTCAAGTGGTGGAAGGTTCGCGTGGATCTGTTCAAGGGAAGGTAAGTTGGATACAACCTCGGCTATCTCCTCTTCCGTTGCAACACGGTCTGCTGCGTCAAGGGTGTGATTGTGCTCCGGGCTTTGCCCTCCAGTTACATCGACATCGATGAAGGTACGCAGACAGTTGTTTTTGCAGAAATAGCAGCGTGTGTCTTCATTTCGCGTCGTGTGATAGCGGATGTTCGCAACAGCTTCAAGGCCGATAACCGTGGTCTCCCGGCCATTACGCCAGAGACGGAGTGCCTCCTGTGCGGCGCCGATTGCTCCGGACTCGCCACAGTGTTCATGAACGATAATTTCCGGCTCTTTTCCGTTCGCGCGGAAGCTGGATTTGATGAAGTCCACTTCTGCCTTGACCACGGCAAGGTTGTTCTGCGTTCCACCCTGCAAGACGAAGCGTGTGCCGAGGGCGGCCAGATTCGGAATACTGGCAACATAGAGGAAAACGTTCTTCGGCAGTACATCAGCGAGTCCGGCGAGAATCTCTTCCGATCGCCAACCTTGACGTTGGAAGTTGACGATATCCGACTGCATGAAGACGGCGCATCCGTAGCCAAAGGACGGCATGGATTTGGCGGCGAAGGCGATGTCCGCAAACTCCTCCACCTTCATTCCGAAGCCTGCTTGAAATCAAGAAGGTTCGACCCGGTGAATCCTGCGACAACGTAGGCGAGTTGAGCTTTTCGACAGCCAGTTCCTACCTCAGCGTCATCAAGCGGGTGCGTGCGAAGTGGGGAACCACTCGTATCACTCGTCTGAAGCCGATGAATGTCCAGGAATGGTTACGAAACCTGGAAGCCGCGCCCAAAACCAAAGGTCACATCAAGGCTGTCATACATCGCCTGTATGAGAAAGCCATGCTGTGGGAGATGGTCGAGTGGCAACGGAATCCGATGGAGTTCGTCGAGATCAAGGGCATTAGCAAACGCCGGAAACGACCGGTGATCCTCACTGTCGAGCAGTTCTTTTTGATCCTTCCGCTGATTCCGCAGCCTTACCGCATGATGGCGCTACTCGCGCAATGCTCGGGTCTTCGCGTTGAGGAAGTCTTGGCTATCGAAAAGCCGGACATCCACTTCGAGAAACTCAGTATGCAGATCGTTCGAGCAGTCGTTCATGGTCGGGTGAAGCTGGTCAAGACGGAATACTCGGAGGACGAACTGCCCCTTGACCCGGACCTCGCTGCCATCTTGCTCGACTTCATTCGCGAAGCCGAGAGGGAGGCGCTCGCCAATTTGGGAGATGAGGGCGTCGGACTCATCGAGTCGGAGCTGCTATTCGTCAGCCCCATGACGGGGCGGCATTTCCACGCGTCGCCAATCGGACAGGACTACATCCGCCCTGCCGGTTGCTGTCTCGTGGATTGCCCGAACTGTGGGGCCGTCGCGGGTGAGTGGTGCAAGACCGACTTTCCCGTTCCGAACGGGAAGCGCCTTCCGCTGCACGATGGAAGCAAAGCGCGAGGCAAACGCAGCAGTCGTTAGCAGAATTTTGAGGAGCGCATAGCCCAATGAAAGCGAGCAGCAAAACGTGCGAAAACCCGGCGGAGCAAATGTTGCTGCTCTTACACCGGGTTATTCCGGGTTGGCGGTTTCGCTAAGTGGTTGCGGGGGTAGGATTTGAACCTACGACCTTTGGGTTATGAGCCCAACGAGCTACCGGGCTGCTCCACCCCGCTCTTTGAATATACCGTTACTTCCAGCTAAGGTCAATCAGCCCGAAGTGGAGCTAAGTACGGCTTTCTTGTCTGTGTCGAGAGGGATTGAGCGGAACTTTTTTCTGAAAACCGAGTCTGCATCAATAGGATGTTAGCGTGGCGATAGAGTGCTGCGCCGAGGGAGCGGAGGGGCTTATGTACGACGGGTTTCAGCGCAAGTTTTCAAAGTTCGCGATGATGGCATTTTTGATGGCCAGTCTGGCGTCGAAGGGTAGTGTGGGGTTAGCGCAGGCCAAGCCAGCGCCCGTGCCCGATGCCCAGATTGAGGCAAGTGTCTTGAAGGCTTTAGCGGGTGCCCCGGAGTTGGCCGATCAGGCGATCACCTCGAGTACCGTTTACGGAGTAGTGACGTTGAGTGGCACCGTCCGGGATGAGCCCTCGCGTGATCTGGCGGACCATTTGGTTTCGAATACGGCCGGGGTTCAAAAGGTTGTGGACCAGTTGATTGTTGGTACGGTTCCTGCGGTTGTTGACAACAACTCCTCGCAGCAACAGCAGGACACATCTCAAGGAACGAATCCGAATCTCCAGTCTGATGGCTCGATCGCTCCTCCGCAAGCGCAAAGTCCTCCGGTTCCAAACAGTCCGAGTGCACCTTCTGCGCCGCAGGGTTCGCAGCAGGGTAGTCCGTATCCCCCCCCCTACCCGGGGCAACAGGGTGGTCAGTATCCGCCTCCTTATCAGGGGCAGCAGTCTGGTCAGTACCCTCCGGCTTATGGTGCGCCGCAGCAGGGGGGGCAATATCCACCGCCTTATCCAGGACAGCAGCAGCCGGGGCAGTATCCGGCTTATGGGCAGCCTTACCCTTCGCAGTATCCTCCGCCGCGGCCTTATGTGGCTCAGAAGGGCGGGGACGCTGTGGTGGTGCCGATTGGAACCAATCTTCGGGTTCGGATCAATCAGGGGATGAACAGCAAGAGCACCACGGTCGGGACTACGTTTGACGGCGTGATTCTGAACGACGTGGCGGCTGGTGGTTCGATTGCGATTCCGCGTGGTGCTTCTATCCAGGGAACTGTGGTTGCGGTGCATACTGCGGGCGAGTTGAAGGGCAAGGGCGAGTTGAAGTTGCAGCTCAACTCTGTTTCGCTGGGCGGCAGGGTCTACCCGATTGCTACCGATTTCTGGTGGCACCAGGGGGTGGATAAGACGGGGAACACGGTCGGGAATACGGTGGGGCTGGGCGCGGTTGGCGCGTTGATCGGTGCGGTTGCCGGCGGTGGCGTTGGGGCGGCTGTTGGTGCCGGAGTTGGCGGTGTGGCCGGTCTTGGCGTGTCGGCGGCTTCGGGCCGGGGCGAGGCGTCGCTGCCTCCCGAGGCGATCCTGGTCTTCCACCTGACGCAGCCGGCGGATATTACGACTGTGTCTCAGGCGGAGTTGAACCGGCTGGGTGCAGGCGTTCCGGTGGGCGCGGATCCACAGTTCCGTCGCCGCTATCCTCCTCCTCCACCTCCTGGCTACTACTACGGCCCTGGTTACTACCGGCCTTACTAAGTTGTCGTTGGGAGAGAGCCTGGTTTCTGGCTCTCTCCATCTTTTTTCAACGCAGATTTTGATACGCCCGTGAAGCGGCTTCGGCTGGTTTGCGGGCTTTTTCGTGTGGGTGCGAGCGGACACTGCCGCAACTTGTGGTGAGTCTGTGGTGTGAAGCGTGGCTGCTGTGGTGTTTTCGTGGTTATCTTTTGCTGGCGGCCAAAGTCCCTGGGCCAGCTCTGCCCCTCCCCCCCATATTACCGGGGCGTAAGATGCTTGTATTCAATAGTGTACAGGTGAATTATGGCTGTAAAACATTCATAACAAATGGGTTGCGTACAGATTCCTTATTGTCAATAAGTTAGCCCCGGAGGGTCTCCGGGGCTGTGTGTTTGGATCTTGTTATCAGTATAGCTGTTGGAGTGGAACTCATACGCCACGCGATTCTCCTTGTCTGGCGCGGGGTTTCGTGTTTTTGGGGCTTGACAGGTTTTGTGAGGATCGGCGGGGCGGCCTGCCCGGTGGTTCTTTACGGGCTTATGGACTAAAAACAACAGCAACGGCAAAGACGAATACGGGAATCCTTCGACTGCGTTGCTCACAAAGTGCTGTGAGCAACTTCGCTCAGGATGACGACGGTGGAGGGCTCAGGATGACGACACCCTTGATGAGCAGCTTTGACGCTCAGGGAGACGGCTCGAGGGGAGTGACTCATCGCTTGGGATTCGGTGCTAGGCTGCTGAAGGGTACCAGGAGTAAAGATGATTTTTGATGTTGAGAAGATAAAGGCGCGTGAGACCTATAACCTGCTGATCGGTTTGGTTGCGCCTCGGCCGATTGCGCTGGTGACCAGCATGAACGAAGAGGGCAGGATGAATGCTGCGCCTTTTAGCTCGTACAACTACCTTTGTACCGACCCGCCGATTATCGGAATGGGCGTGATGAATCGTCCGTCGGAGCATTTTGTGCCGAAGGATACGGCGCGGAATATCCGGCGGACGGGGGAGTTTGTGGTGAACGTGGTGACCGAGGATATCGCGCAGCAGATGAACATCTGCGCTACGGATTTTCCTGCGGAGTTTGATGAGTTGGAGATGGCCGGGTTTACTACTGCGCCGTCGCAAGTAGTGAAGGTGCCGAGGATTGCGCAGGCTCATGCGGCGCTCGAGTGCAAAGAGTTTACGACGATGGAGATTGGGCGGTCGCGGATCGTACTGGGGCGCGTGGTGTCGGTTTACATTGAGGACAAGTTTGTCGATCCGGCGGGGCCATATGTGCTGTCGGAGGAGTTGCATGCGATTGGCAGGATGAATGGGCTGGGGGCTTATGTGAAGACGCGGGATTCGTTTTTGAATATTCCGCGGATTCCTTATGAGGAGTGGAAGAAAGGGAAGAGATGAAGCGCTGGCTGGCAGTTGGCTGGCTTGCGATCACTCTGAGCGTGACACCACTGGCGGTCGGGGCTGCGCCGTCGCCGCTCAGGCTGTTTACTACGACGCATCCTGCGATGGGCACAGAGTTTACGTTGTATCTCTACAGCGCAAGCCCTGCGGCTGCGGCGGCTGCGTCCGAGGAGGTCTTCGACGAGGTCGACCGTATTGAGCAGCTGCTCTCGAACTATCGCGAGTCGAGCGAGCTGTCACGGATCAATCAGAACGCCCAGAACGCCGGCGCTGGCGCTGTGACGACTGATCCGGAGATGATGGATTTTTTAGAGCAGTCCGAGCACTGGAGCCGGGCCAGCAACGGGGCCTTCGATATTACGGTGGGCCGCCTGATGAAGGCCTGGGGGTTTTTCCGTTACGATGGACGTATTCCGATGGACGCAGAGCTTGAAGATCTTCGTGCGGTAACGGGTTGGGAGAAGGTGAAGCTTGATCCGGCGGCACGCACGGTGCAGTTCACCTCGCCGGGCATTGAGCTCGATCCGGGCGGTATCGGCAAGGGTTTTGCTGTGGATGCGGCGGTTCGCATTCTACGTGCCGATCACATCAGGGCGGCGATGCTTTCGGCGGGAAGCAGCACCGTGTACGCGCTGGGCGCTCCGCCGCACAAGACTGGATGGCGTGTGGTCGTTCCGGGGCCGTTGCCTTCGCAGAAGACGCTTTCGGTGATTACGCTGCGGGATACCTCGCTCTCGAGCGCAGATTGCAGTCAGAAGAACTTCACGGTGGCTGGTCATCGTTACTGCCACATCATGGACCCGCGTACGATGCGTCCGGTGGAGGGCAGAATACAGGTGAGCGTTGTCGCGCCTTCGGCGACCGCTAGCGACGCGCTCTCGAACGTTGTCTTTGTTGAAACACCGGAGCAGAGTGTTGCCACGCTTAAGGCCTTTGCGCCTGACGCTCACGCTTTGATCGTCTCCTATGATGCGAACGATGCGGAGGCTGCACGCTGTACCACCTTTCAATGGACCAGCTCGGTCGACTCAACACATTGTGCTCTCTGAACTGTGCTTTCTTAAACTGCTTTAGATTCCAAGGCCAACTATGAACCGTCGTGACTTTCTACAATCCGCCTCCGCTGCTGCTCTTGCCTCAACCACAATCGCCCGTGCCGCGGTGCCGGCGGTGAAACCTGTTCGACTGGGTGTTATCGGCGCGGGCAGCAGAGGACAGGAGAACCTTCGCCAATTCCTGCGTGTGCCCGGAGTTTCGGTCGAGGCCATCTGCGATATCTATCCTCCGCGCTACGAGCAGGTGAATCGCCTGGTGGGCAAAGAGGTGCAACATACAGCTGACTACAACGAGTTGCTGGCGCGCAACGATATCGACGCCGTGATGATTGCCTCGCCGGTGGCGTGTCACGCGGACCATGTGATTGCCGCTGCGAAGACGGGTCGAGCGATCTATGGAGAGAAGGCGCTGGGCTTCACGGTGGACGACAATCAGAACATTCTCGACGCGGTGACTCGCAACAAGGTTCTCTTCCAGATCGGCCATGAGTACCGCTATGCCTCATGGGTGCGGGAGGCGATACGCCGTGTGCATGCCGGCGAGATTGGAACGCCGACCCACGTTTACGCCTACTGGCATCGCAACGGCGATTGGCGGCGGAGTGTTCCTTCGCCTGATCCGGACGGAAAGCTGGAGCGCCTGATCAACTGGCGTTTGTATCGCGAGAGCTCGGGCGGGCTGGGCACGGAGCTGGGCTCGCATCATATCGATATGGCGAACTGGGTCTTTGGCGAACAGCCTGAGAGCGTGATTGGGACTAACAGCATCTGCCGATATCACGATGGACGTACGGTTGGGGACAATGTGCAGTCGGTTTTTAACTACTCTCAAGGGCGGCGGCTGGTCTTCTCTTCGATTACGGATAATGCGAAGGTTGGGTGTGAGTTATGGATCTATGGCACGGCGGGGAGCGTGCAGATCACGATCGAAGACGCGACGATGTACTTCGAGAAGAATCGTTCGAATAAACCGACGGCCGATCAGGCAGAGGGCAAGACCGTCGTCGAGCGTGGCGTGGTGACGGGGGCGTCGTATTCGACTGCGGGCGAGATGCCGTATCGCGGGCCGGGCGAGAAGGTTGTGGTGGCTAGTTCGGAGGACCCGACGCTGGCGGCGGCTCGCTCGTTTGTGGAAGCGGTGCGTGGGGAGCATTCGATCTTTGCCGATGTGCAGTGTGGGTTTCGCGCGGCGATTGCGTGCTCGGTCGCACATGATGCGGTGTTTGCGGAGAATAAGATGCTGATTCCGGCGGCGGCTCACAACAGTTGAGCGGCGCGCTGCTTATCGCTTCGGTCTTGTGCAAAAGATCGAGGCTGGTCAGGAGAGGTACTCTCTGAGCCAGGGGTCGGTGGAGTGGACTAGCTCTTCGGTGGTGCCGTCGAAGACGACTTTGCCCTCGTTGAGGACGAGGAACTTTGTGCTGTCGTCGATGCCGTTGTTGGGGATCTGTTCGACTTTGCCGGTCTGGGTGTTGAAGCGGCTGCGGGCGAGGAGGTAGGCGTCCTGGATGCGGTGGGTGATGACGAGCGAGGTGGTGTGGGTGACGTCGCGCTGCTTGATGACGAGGTCGATGATGGTGGTGGAGGTGATGGGGTCGAGGCCGCCGGTGGGGGAGTCGTAGAGGATGAGGTCGGGGTTGGTGATGATGGCGCGGGCGATGGAGACGCGGCGACGCATTCCACCGGAGAGCTCGGAGGGGAATTTTTCTATGGTGTTTTCGAGCTCGACGAAGCGGAGGGCTTCGATGACGCGGGCGTGCGCTTCTTCTTCGGGGATGTGGTCTTCGTGGAGGCGGTAGGAGACGTTGTCGCCGACGGAGATGGAGTCGAAGAGGGCTGACTCCTGAAAGACCATGCCGATGCGGCTGCGGAGCTTGAAGAGCTCGGTCTCGCGCATGGTGGAGACGTTGTGGCCGAAGACGTGGATGGAGCCGGTGTCGGGCTTGAGGAGGCCGTTGATGAGTTTGAGGAGGACGGATTTTCCGCCGCCGGCGGGGCCGAGGATGATGCGGGTTTCGCCACGCTGGACGGTGAAGGAGACGTTCTGGAGGACGGGCTTTACGTCGAAGATGATGGAGACGTCGTCGACGACTACGATGGGCTCCTGCGAGTCGGGCTGCTGCTCGAGGGTTGCGGAGCCGGATTGGGCGAGGTCTGCCATTGGAGTGTGATTGCTGCCTTTACCTGCCGAAGACGCCGATCATGGCGCGGGTGACGAGTAGGTCGACGATGATGATGAAGACCGAGGAGACGACGACGGCCTGGGTGGTGGCTTTGCCGACGCCTTGGGTGCCGCCTTTGGTGTTCATGCCGAAGTAGCAGCCGACGGTGGCGATGATGAAGCCGGAGAAGAGGGGCTTGGTGAGGCCCTGGACGACGTCTCCGTACGCGAGGGCGCGGTAGGAGTTGTGGAAGTAGGAGGAGGCGTTGAGTCCGAGGAGGGCTACGCTGACGAGCGCGCCGCCGGCGATTCCGCAGGCGTCGGACATGATGGTGAGGAAGAAGAGCATGAAGATGGTGGCGTAGAGGCGGGGGGTGACGAGCTTGCGGAGGGGGTCGGTGCCGAGGGCGCGCATGGCGTCGATCTGCTCGGTGACCTTCATGGAGCCGATCTCGGAGGCCATGCCGGAGGCGTTGCGGCCGGAGACCATGAGGCCGGTGAGGACGGGGCCGAGCTCTTTGACCATGGAGAGGGCGACGAGGTTGCCGGTGAGGCTGACGGAGCCGAAGGCCTCGAGCGAGGTGGCGGACTGGAGGGCAAGGACGCAGCCGGTGAAGAAGCCGGTGAGGACGACGATGGGCATGGAGCCGACGCCGATGTAGTCCATCTGGGTGTAGATGTCGGCCAGATAGCGCGGCTTGCTGAAGAGGTTGACGACGGCCCGCCAGGACAGGATGGAGTAGTCCTGGATCGCGGCGAGCCTTTCCTTGGCGAAGATCTCTGGGGAGACAAAGGGCATGTTTATGTGGCTCAGACTATCAGATGCTGGGGCGGCGGCGAGGATTGCATGTTCTTGAAGGATTTGAGGGATGGCGAAATGTGCACCAATCCGGTCGGGAATGAGAAGATAGAAGAGTGAAAGCTGAGATGACGGCGGCGGTGTTGTACGGCAAGGAAGATCTGCGGCTGGAACGCGTGGCGATACCGCAGGCCGGCGCCGGAGAGCTGGTGGTGCGGGTGGGCGCGGCGCTGACCTGTGGGACGGATTTGAAGGTCTATCGGCGAGGCTACCATGCCAAGATGCTGAAGCCTCCGATGCCGTTCGGACATGAGCTGGCGGGGGTGGTGGAGGAGGTGGGTGCCGGGGTGACGGCGTTCAAAGTCGGAGACCGGGTGGTGGCTTTGAACTCGGCTCCTTGCGATGTCTGTTTTTTTTGCAGGCATGGGCAGCAGAATCTGTGTGAAGACCTTTTGTTCAACAATGGGGCGTATGCGGAGTTTATTCGGATTCCGGCGCGGATCGTCGAGAAGAATACGTTAATTGTGCCGGAGGGGGTTCCGCTGGAGTTTGCGGCGCTGACCGAGCCGCTGGCTTGCGTGGTGCGCGGGCTGGAGGAGAGTGGAACGCGGGCCGGGGACACGATGGTGGTGATCGGAGCAGGGCCGATCGGGTTGATGTTTATGCATGCCGCGGAGATCGCAGGGGTAGAGGTGATTGCGGTGGTGAAGCGCGAGGACCAGATAGGTGCGGCGAAGTTGTTTGGCGCGCGTGAGGTGGTTCATATTGGAGCGGTGCCGGATGTGGTGGCGGCCACGCGTGCTCTGACTCCTGCGGGAAGAGGCGCGGATATTGTGATCGAAGCTGTGGCCGCCCCGGCGACGTGGGAGTGGGGAGTGGATATGGTGCGGAAGGGTGGGGTGGTGAACTTCTTTGGGGGTCCGCCGAGCGGGACGAAGGTAAAGCTGGATACTAACCGGCTGCACTACGGAGATATCACGTTGAAGGCGAGCTTTCACCATACGCCGGCGACCTGCAGGACGGCATTCGAGCTGGTGACGAGCGGGCGGTTCAAATGCGCGGAGTACATTACGGGGCGGGCGGGACTGGACGAGGTGCCGGCGATCTTTGCGGGGATGATGCATCGGAATGGAAGTGCGCGGGATATCAAGACGGCAGTCTTTCCCGCTGGGGGGCCGAGGTGAACGACACGACTGCGATGCAGCATGCGCTGCTGGGGGCTCCGCTCGAGTACCTGACACCGTTGGAGCGGCCGACTCTCGCCGAGGCGCGGGCCTGGTGCAGGGAGCTGGCGACGTCACACTATGAGAACTTTCATGTGGCGACCTTTTTTCTTCCGGCGAAGGTGAGGCCGCACTTCGAGAGCATCTACGCGTACTGCCGGGTGGCCGATGATCTGGGGGATGAGGTGGAGGATCGCGAGGTGGCGACTCGTCTGCTGAACACCTGGGGCGCGATGCTGGAGGAGTGCTACGACGCGCCGGAGCGGTCGATGCATCCGGTGTTTGTGGCGCTGCGGGAGACGATTCGCGAGTGCGATCCGCCGCGACAGCTCTTTCTGGATCTGCTGCATGCGTTTCGGATGGATCAGTACAAGACGGAGTATGAGAGCTGGGCGGAGTTGCTGGAGTACTCGCACTACTCGGCGAATCCGGTGGGACGGCTGGTGCTTTGGGTGTGCGGGTATACGGATGAGGCACGGGCGTTGATGTCGGACAAGGTTTGTACGGCGCTGCAGCTGGCGAACTTCTGGCAGGATGTGGTGGAGGATAAGGAACGGGGGCGACGGTATCTTCCTGCGGAGTCGATGGTGCGGTTCGGGGTGGACGAGGGGCAGATCGAGGGGCGGGTGTTTACACCGGAGTTTCGCGGGATGATGCAGGAGCTGGTGGTGCGGACGCGGGCGATGCTGCTGGAGGGTGGGGAGATCAGCCAGCATGTGGATAAAGAGTTGAAGGTAGTGCTTGATCTGTTTCGTAAGGGCGGAGAGGCGATTCTGAACGGCATTACGAGGCAGGATTTTGATGTGCTGCGCGGAAGACCGGTGGTATCGAAGACGCGGAAGGCGGGTCTGCTGATCGAGGCGCTTGTGGGCAAGCTGAGCGCGGGGATGGCCTCGTGACGATTGTTGAGGCTTATGCCGTGTGCACGGAGATTGCGCAGCGGGAGGCGAAGAACTTTTACTACTCGTTTCGCGTGCTGCCGGATCATAAGCGAGATGCAATGTGCGCGGTGTATGCGTTTATGCGGCGGGCAGACGATATCTCCGATGAAGAGACGATGCCGGTGGTGGAGCGGCGCGTGGTGATGTCGGCGTGGCTGGGTGCGTGGCGTGAGGCGCGGCGGAGCGGGGTGTCGGAGGATCCGGTCTTTGTGGCGTTGAACGATACGCAGAAGAGGTTTGCGATTCCGGATGCGCTGCTGGAGGATCTGGTGCGGGGTACGACGATGGACCTCGAAGAGTCGCAGGCCGATGTGGTGCTTGTAACCGATACGGTTGCAGATAAAACGCAGACGCTGCAGGTGTACGAGGATTTTGAGGGGCTGTATCGCTACTGCTATCTGGTTGCTTCGGTGGTGGGGCTGGTTTGCATTCGCATCTTTGGGTATAGCGATCCACGGGCTGAGATGCTGGCGGAGAAGACTGGCGTTGCGTTCCAGTTGACCAATATTTTGCGGGACGTGAGTGAGGATGCGGAGCGTGGACGGATCTATCTTCCGATGGAGGATCTGACTGCGGGCAGGGTTGAAGTGAAGCAGCTGCTGCAGGTGGTTCGCCGAGAGGCTGAGACGAAGGTGGTGCGGAGCCTGTTGGCGCAGGAGGCGGCGCGGGCACTGGTTTATTACGCTGCGGCGGAGGAGCTGCTGCCGCTGATCGACAAGGATAGTCGCGCGGCGTTGTGGGTGCTGGTGACGATCTATCGCGGGCTGCTGGAGCGGATTATGGCGAAGAACTACGATGTGTTTTCAGAGCGCGTGAGTGTGCCGACCTCGCGGAAGCTGCTGATCCTGGCGCAGGGGATGGGGATGGCTGTGCGCAACCGGATGGTCTTGTGAGCGGCGCGGAACATAGCGATGTGATTGTTGTTGGAGCTGGTGCGGCGGGACTGGCTGCGGCGAGTGCGCTGGTGAGGGCGGGGAAGTCTGTAACTGTTCTTGAACGTAAGCCTTATGTGGGTGGGAGAGCTTATTCGTATGAGCATCCTGCGCTGGGGGAGGTGGTGGACTCGCAGCATGTGCTGCTGGGATGCTGCACGAACCTGATTGAACTTTGCGAGCAGGCGGGGACTGCGGGGAAGATTCGGTGGTATGACGAGCAAACTTTTCTCGAGCCGAATGGAAATGCAAGCACGATTGTGACGAGCGATCTGCCGGCGCCGTTTCACTTCGCGCCCAGCTTTGCGGGCATGTCGATGTTGGGGTGGAAGGACAAGGTTGGGGTGGCGCGTGGGTTGATGGAGTTCTTTCGTGGATATCCAGCGGAAGATACGGAGAGCGTCGAACACTGGCTGAAACGAACGAAGCAGACGGAGCTTTCGATTCGGCACTTCTGGAGCCCGATTGTGATGGCGACGTTGAATGATCGTCCGGCGCACTGCTCGACCAGATATGCGGGGAAGGTGTTTCATGAGCTGTTTGTGAAGTCGTCTACGGGTGGGCGGCTGGGGATACCTACGGTTCCGCTGAGCGAGTTTTATGCGGCGGAGGCGCGGATGATCGAGGCTTGCGGGGGGAAGGTGCGGCTTCGGGCTAGCGTAGAGGGGTTGGTGCAGGAGGGGGATGGACGGTGGCGTGTTTATACGGCTGACGCGGGGTATACGGCGGACTCGGTGATTCTGGCGCTCCCATTTGAACAGACGCAGAAGTTGCTGCCGGCGGTTCGAGTGAACGAGGAGTACGCGGGACGGTTTGAGGAGACCAAGGACGATCTGGAGTTGAAGATGGCGCGGCAGATGCACTCTTCGTTTACGTCGATTCTGCTTTGGTATGACCGTGAGATTACGGATCTTGATCATGCGTGGCTTTTGGATACGACGATTGAGTGGTTCTTTCACAAGTCGCGGATTCGGCGGTATGCGAAGGGGCGGGGAAGCTACGTTGAGCTGGTGATTGCGGGGTCGAAGGCGCAGTTGGGCATGACGCGGGAGGAGATTCTTTCGTCGGGCTTGCGGGAGCTGGAGATGTTCTTTCCTGATGTGAAGCAGGCGAAGCTGGTGAAGAGTGGGGTGTTGAAGGAGGCTCGGGCTACGTTCTCGGTGACGACAGGGCTGGATCAGTTTCGTCCGAAGCAGGAGACGGAGTGGCCGGGGCTTTTTCTTGCGGGGGATTGGACGGCGACGGAGTGGCCTTCGACGATGGAGGGTGGGGTCCGGAGTGGGCGGCTGGCGGCGGGGGCGGTGGTGGGAGATGCTAGGCGATTTATGGCGGCGGAGACTCCGGCTGGTGGGCTGATGCGGTGGTTTAGCCGGGACTGAGCTGATTTTCTCTACCCGGCTAGGATTCCTGCCGGACGGGCCCACTTCGCGTGGGGCGGTCACTTCGTGACTTGTATACCCTTTCTCGGCTGGGGGGAGTTAGAGGGCCTCCCGTTGGTCGGACGGGGCATATTACTTTGCCAGGAGGGCTACGCCGGCGCAGACGAAGAGGGCGGCGATCCAGCGGCGGCCGTCTACGTTTTCTTTGAGGAAGAACTTTGCGGCGGCGGCGGTGGTGATGAAGGTGAGGGAGGCGGTCGCGGGTGCGATGAGGCTGAGGTCTGCGCCTGAGAGGGCGAAGAGGAGCGAGAAGAAGCTGAGGGACATGCAGGTGATTCCGAGGAGGAACATGCCGCTGGAGAGGACGGCTTTGATGGCGCCGAGGAGACCGGATTTGGCGCGGATGTCGTCGAGGTCGCCGAGCTTGCGCATGCCGCCGGCGATAAGGATGTCGCCCGCGGTGGCGGTGAGGACGACGGCGGCGATGGTGGCCCAGGTGTGGAGGGTGGGGTTCATGGGAGGGCCTCGACTTCTACTGGGACGTGCTCGGTGCGTGAGGGGCCGTTGGCGACGAAGCCTACGCCGATGACGATGAGGGCTACGCCGAGCCAGCGGGAGCGGGAGACGTGTTCATGAAGCCAGAAGCGCGAGAGGACGGTGACGATGACGTTGCCGAAGGCGGTGGCGGGGAGGACGAAGGTGATGTCGGCCCAGCTGAGGGCGGTCATGTAGCAGGCCATGAAGCCGAGCAGGACGAGGATGCCGGAGATGATCCAGGGGCTTTTGAGAGCGAAGAAGAGTGCGCTGAGATGATGGAGGGAGACGGGGCCGAGCTGCTTCATGCCTATGCCCAGGAGTGCGTCGCCGATGGAGGCGCCCAGCATGACGGCGATGAGGACGATCCAGCGGCGGGGAGTGAGGGTGTGTTGCATCTCTTGATCGATCCGTTCTGGTGCTGAAAACTAAGAGAAAGCGGCCAGCATCTTGAATGCTGACCGCTCGTTAGATGATTTGCAGACAGGTTAGTTACGCGTTCATGCTGACGGATTCCTGCGCCTTGGCGGCGTTAGCTTCCTTGACGGCGCGGACGGCTTTGTTGCGCTTGGAACGAAGCTCCATGAAGGACTTGGCTTCGGTGTAGAGGCGGGGCACGTCGCGGTTGACGATGGCCTGCCAGACTACGCGGAAGGCAGCCTTGGGGCGGAAGTAGTACTCGTCGTAGAACTTGTGCACCATCTCCATGACGTACTCGACGGGGAGGCCGGGGTACTCGATGTGCGCCATCTGGTGGCCGCCGTCGTCGCTCATGGCTTCGTTGGTGATGAAGCCGTTGTCCTTGGCGTAGTCGAAGAACTCGGTTCCAGGGAACGCGTGGGCGATGGAGACCTGGATGGTCTCGCAGTCGAGCTGCTTGGCGAAGTCGATGGTGTTGCGGATGGATTCGCGGGTCTCGCCGGGGAGGCCGAGGATGAAGTCGCCGTGGACGACGAGGCCTAGCTTGTGGCAGTCGCGCTGGAAGTCGAGCGCGCGCTGGACGGTGGCGCCCTTCTTGATGTTCTTGAGGATCTGAGGGTCGCCGGACTCGTAGCCGACGATGAGGAGCCGGCAGCCGGCTTCCTTCATGGCTTTGAGGGTGTCGTAGTCGGTGGTGACGCGCGAGGTGCAGGACCAGGTGAGGCCGAGGGGCTTGAGCTTTTCGCAGAGCTCGATGGTACGGACCTTCTGGATGTTGAAGGTGTCATCGTCGAAGAAGAACTCTTTGACGTGGGGAAAGAGTTCTTTGGCCTGCTTCATCTCGGCCGCCACATCATCGGTAGACCGCTTGCGCCAGGCGTGGCCGGAGAGGGTCTGGGGCCAGAGGCAGAAGGTGCACTGGGCGGGGCAGCCGCGGGTGGAGTAGAGCGCTACGTAAGGGTGGAGTAGGAAGGGGACGTTGTACTTGGTGACGTCGAGATCGCGGTGATAGATCTCCGTGGCCCAGGGCATCTCGTCGAGCTCCTCTGGGGTGACCTGAGGGCGGTCTGGGTTGTGGAGGATCTTACCGGTGGCCTTGTCCTTGTAGCTGATGCCGAGGATCTCGTTGAGGGGCTTGCCGTTGGCGTATTCGACGACGGAGAAGTCGAACTCGCGGCGGCAGATGAAGTCGATGGCTGGGCACTCGTTCAGGGCCTTGTCTGGGGAGGTGGTCACCGGGGGGCCAACGAAGGAGATCTTGATGCTGGGGTAGGTCTGCTTGATGACCTCGGCCATCTTCTGGTCGCCGTCCCAGCCCATGGTACTGGTGAAGAGCACGAGGAACTCGTAGTCCTTGAGAATTTCGACGACCTCCTGCCACTTGATGTGGTGGGGCGGAGCATCGAGGAGACGGGAGCCTTCCAGCATGCCTGCCGGGTAGGTGAGCCAGACCGGATACCAGTAGGACTCGATCTCGCGGGTTGCGGGCCAGCGGGAGCTGGCGCCACCGTCAAACTTCTCGAAGGAGGGCGGATTCAGAAACAGTGTCTTGAGAGGCATAATAATAACTCGATTTTACCATTTCGTTAAGGGCTTGAGGGGCTTTTCTGACGTTTGCAGCAGGTATCTGCAGCGATGCCTGAGTGCGCCAGACGATTCATTTCAAAACGGATATTCGTGAATTTGGGTCAGAGTTTCGCGGGAGCGGCGGGCTGTGCCTGCAGGGCTGCGGCGATCCAGCTCTCGAGGTCGCCGCTCTCTCGCATGAGATTGATCTGAGCCTGTTGCAGCTCGAAGTTGGCGTTGAGGACGGCGAGGAACTTTTCCCGCTCGGCGATGCGGGAGGTCTGCTCATCTTTGGGGGTCATCTGGGTGCCCGCCATGTTTCCGTTGCCGGTGTTGAGTTGAACGATGAGGACGTCGAGGTTCTGCTGGGCGAGCTGCTGATCGAGGGTGGCGATCTCGGAGCGGACGGCGAGCTCTGCTACGGCGTGCTGGATTCTGAGCCTGGAGTCGAAGAACTGATCGCGGATCGAGTCGGCTTCGTGCTCGGCGTGGGCGGCATCAGCGTCTGCCTCGCGGGCTTTGGCTTTGTGGGCGACGTCGAAGAAGGGAATGGTGATCTGGACGCCGATGGCGGCGTTGTTCTGCTGGAAGCGGAAGTAGTAGTCCTGCAGGTTGTTGAACTTTGCGAAGCGGCTGTACTGGGCTTGGAGAACGATCTGCGGTCGCCAGAGGTAGCGGCTCTCTCCGAAGGCGATCTCACGCTTGGAACGCGCGTTGGCGTAGGCAGACTCGACGGCGGGGCTGAAGCCGATTAGCGTTGCATTGATGTCGGCGGACTTGCCGTCGGGCAGGTCGCCGGTGAGGGCGGGGATGCTGCTGGCGGAGGTGCTGATCCCTTGCGGGGGCAGGCCAAGGAGGCGCGCCAGATGAGCCTGGTCTGTAGCCGCCTCGTCGTCCACGCGAAGACGGGCGAGATGGATCTGCGCGGCGGTGAGGCGGGCGGTGGTGAGATCGATGGGGGTGTCCTGACCGGAGGCGAGACGATCCTCGACGATGGAGACGAGATGGCCGGCGAAGCCTTGCTGCTGCTGGAGGACGGTCTGCCGCTGAAGGTCGCGATGGAGCGCCAGGTAGGTGATGGCGGTGTCTTCGGCGACGGCCTCGCGAACGTCCTTGAGTGCGAGGCGGGCCGCTTCGAGGGAGGCCTTGGCGCCGCGGATGTAGTCGCGCTGCGGATAGCTGAAGACAAGAGACTGCGCGGTGAGGTTGTAGATGGAAGGCTGGCCCAGCGGGAATCCGTAGGAGGGAGGGCCGATGGAGGATGCGCCGACAACATTTGGGACGAAGGCGTCTATGAGTTGATCGAGGGCGGCCTGCGCCTTGTTGACGTCGGCCTGGGCGGTGAGAACTTTGGGGCTGTTCTTCAGGGCCAGACCTACCGCACTGGTAAACGATATCTGCGCGATGGCAGGCGTCACGGCACAAGCCAGAGCAGAGCACGCGATCAATTGGCGAAGAAGACGAATCATACTTGCTGGGAGATTCCTTAGGAACGGTTAGAGATCATGGTATCGCCTTTTGTCTACGATCCCTGTAATGCTTTGCGTGCGGGTACATAGTTCGATGCGAGGGAGAGAGCTGCGAGGTATTCGTTGTGGGCTCCGTCGGTGTCTCCGCTTTGGGCGAGAAGGCCACCTAACTGGAGATGAACCTTGAAGGCGGGGGCTCCGTCGGTCTTTCCTGAGGCTGCGAGGTAGGTGCGAAGGAGACTGATGGCGAGTTGGGGTGAACTGTGAGCGTCCGAGAGGGTGGTGGCGGCGTCGACCAGGGGAGGGCCTTTGCGGTGATCGGCGGCTACGGCCGATCTAAGGGCTTCGAGCATCTTGTCGGTCTGATTGTGCCGTTTGTAGAAGTCACCGAGGTCGATGTAGGCCTCGGGTGTTTTGCCTGCGGCGACGGCGGCCTGGTACTCGGCCTCCGCGGCTGCGCTGTCTTTTTTTTTCTCTGCGATGAGGGCGAGGAGGCGGTGGGATTGGGCAGGGAAACTGGGCTGCATTCTGGCGGCGAGAGCCTGGGCTTTGTCGGTGCCGCCGCCGATCATGGAGGGGGCCGCGACGTAGTATTCGCCGAGGTCGCTCATGGCCTGGAAGTTTTCGGGGTCGAGTTGGACGGCGCGCTCGAACGCGTTGTGGACTTTGACGGCGAGGCTTAGCGCGGAGAACGGGCTGGCATGGGCGGCCTTGTATCCATAGGCGCGGGCGAGCCACATGTGATCTTCGCTGCTGTCGGGTGCGTTGGCTACGGCTAGTTCGCACTCGTGGATGGCGGGGTCGGCTTTCTCCTGGGCGTAGTAGACGCGGCAGAAGAGCTGATGGGCAAGCGCGTTGTTTGGTTGGGAGGCGAGGAGATCCTGGAGCATGGCTGCGGCTTCGTCGACGCGACCCTGTTGGAGGAGCGCGTTGGCCTGGGTTTCGTCGGCTGCGAGAAAGGAAGTCGTGAAGAGGAGAGCGAGCAGGAACGCGTGGGGAAGACGAAACGGGCGTGTCGAAAGGGACATAGCTACTCGACTATTTTGACGGGGAGCCCATTGGTGAGTTCACGGTTGTTGACGGCGCTGAGGGCGACCGTGTCTTTTTCAGAGAGGCCGCTGACGATCTCGAGGCGGGTGAGGTTGACTCCTACTCCAACCTGAACGGGGGTGCGGACGAGCCTGTTGTTGACGACGCGAAAGACGAAGTCACCGCCTTCGGTGTGGAGGGCCTCGCGGGGGACGCTGAGGACGTTGAAGCGCTGCGAGGTGGTGACGGTGACGACGACGTTGGTGTTGGGGAGGAGATCGCCGCGGGCGTCGTCGACAGTGATGATGCATTCGCCGACGTTGCGTGTGCCGTAGGTGATGACGGTGGAGGGGGCGCGGCTGATGTGGCCGTGCCAGGCCTGCGTGGGCTTTGCATCCCAGACGATCTTGACGGCCTGGCCTACGGCGAGTTTTCCAATCTCGGGCTCGTCGAAGTAGGCGCGGACCTGGATTCGGTTAAGGTCGGCTTCATCGAGGAGGTTTTCGCCAGCGGGGACGAAGTCGTAGTTTGAGACGGGGATGGAGTAGACGGTTCCGGCGAAGGGGGCGCGGATGTTGGCGTTGGCGTAGGCGGCCTTGGCGGCGGCGAGGGAGGCCTGCGCATCGGCGAGCTGGGCTTCGGCGCGGGACCGGTCCGTGGCGCCGTAGCGCTGGGTGCTGCGTGTCTGGAGGCCTTTGACGGAGCCTTCGGCGGTGAGGAGACGCTGTTCGGCAGAGGCTACCTCGCTGGCGGAGGCGGCTCCCTTCTGCTGGAGGGCCTTGAGTGCTGCGAGATCTTTTGCGGCCTGCTGCTGCTGCTGCTCGGCGCGGTTGAGATCACCGGAGAGTCCGATGCGCTCGTCCTGCGAGCCTCCCTGACCGATGTCGTGGAGAGTCGCTTGAGCGGTGTGAACTGCGGCGTTTGCGGCTGCGATCTTGGCGACAGCGTCGGCGTCATCCATCTTGACCAGGAGCTGGCCTGCTTTGACCTTCTGGCCAACATCGACGTAAACCTTTTCGACGACGCCGGGAGCGGTTGCGACGGCAGGAAACTCTTCGATGGGCTCGACCTTGCCGTTGGTCGAGACGGAGCTGACGATGTTCTGGTGGTCGACGATTGCGATGCGAACGCCAACCAGGTCGCGGGTGGACGAGCGCACGATGATGAAGCCGATGGCGATAATGGCGAGGAAGATGCCCCACAGCATTACAGGATTCAGCCGTCTTGTCTCAGTGGTGGGCATCAGTCGAAGGTTCAGTATATAAGACGCTGTAGGCGGTTCGATCGGACCAGAAACTTTTGAGGATAAGGTAGTTAACCGATGCGATGCAGCGGGTCAGGCGGGGCGGAGAGCGACTAATTCCAGCTCCAGACCAGGGAACTGTGGGTTGGTTTTGGCCTTCAATCTGTAAGCGACATCGAGCTGCGAGCCTGTATTGAGGCCTATTTCAGCGCATCGGGCGGGCCAGTCGGTGGTGCGGCTCCAGCCTAGAGCGCTGATGCGGTTGGTTGTGCCGGAGCTCTGAAGGCCGGGGCTCTGAAGCGGAAGGCAGATGTGTTTTTCTTTGATGAATCGAACGGGCGCGGAGAGGATGAGGCCGCGGGTGAGGAAGACGGGCTCGCGGTTGCCGATGCCGAAGGGTTCGCAGCGGGTGAGCCAGTCATAAAAACTCTGCGTGAGGTCGCTGAGGAGAAGTTCGGCGTCGCACTCGAGCGGAGGCGCTGTGATCTCTCCGGTGAGTCTGGGGGCGCCGTAGCGCTGCATGCGTTCGCGGAGGAGGGGCATGCGGTCGGAGGGCATGGAGAAGCCGACGGCGTGGGCGTGGCCGCCGAATCTGGAGAAGAGCGGAGCGTCTGAGGGGGTGAGGGGTTCGTGGACCGCGCTTATGGCGTCGAGCAGGTGGAAGCCGTCGATGGAGCGGCCGGATCCGTGGGCGTGGCCGTCTTCGTGGGTCATGACGATGGCGGGTCTGCCGGTGCGGTCGACGACGCGGGAGGCGAGGATGCCGAGGACGCCGCGATGCCACTCGGGGTCATCGAGGATGATGCACTCTGCGAGGTAGTCCCCGAGGCTGTCGCGCAGGGCGGCGAGTTGGGCTTCGATGGCTTCGAGGGCTTTGGCTTCGGTGGCGCGGCGTTCGTCGTTGAGGCGGTTGAGCTTGTCTGCGAGGGCGGAGGCGCGGGCGGGGTCTTTGGTGAGGAAGAGCTCGACGACGTCGCCGGCGATGTCCATGCGGCCTGCGGCGTTGATGCGGGGGGCGAGTCGGAAGCCGACTTCGGTGGCAGTAGGTGGGCGGTTGATGGGTATCTGCGCTACCTGCATGAGGGCGCGCAGTCCGGGCTGGACAGGGTTGCGGAGATCTTTGAGGCCTAGGGCCGCTATGACCCGGTTTTCTCCTTCGAGGGGGACCGAGTCGGCGATGGTGGCGATGGCGACGAGCTTGAGAAAGGAGGGAATCAGGCCGCGTTTCAGCTTAGCGCGCTGCTCTTCGGTCTCGGTTGTGGCCAGGAGGAGAGCATGGGCGAGTTTGAAGGCTACCGCGGCGCCGCAGAGGTGTTTGAAGGGGTAGGGGCAGTTCTGCTGGGCGGGATTGAGGACTGCGACCGCCGCAGGGATGCCGATGACGCCGTCGGGGAGGTGGTGGTCGGTGACGATGAGGTCCATGCCGAGAGCCTTTGCTTCTTCGGCTGCAGCGAAGGCGCGGATGCCGGTGTCGACGCTGATGACCAGGCGTACGCCTGAGGCTGCAGCCTGGCCGAGAACGCCGTTCTGCATGCCGTAGCCCTCCCGAATGCGGTGGGGGACGTGATAGGTGACGGTGGCAGGGGTCTCTTTGGGGGCGATGCGTTCGATGGCGGTTTTGAGCAGGACGGTGGCGGTGGTGCCGTCGACGTCGTAGTCGCCGTAGATGAGGATGGGTTGGCTGGAGCGGACGGCGTGCTGGATGCGGGCGACGGCGGTGTCCATGCCGAGCATGAGCATGGGGTCGATGAGGTCGTCGAGGGTTGGGGTGAAGAAGGTTTTGGCGGCTGCGGCGTCGGAGATGGTGCGTGAGACGAGTATTTGAGCGATCGCCTGCGGGCAGCCGAGGGCGTCAGTGAGATTCTGAACGGCGGTCTCGTCTGCGGGGCGGGTGGTCCAGGCTGGCAGCCCAGCTGGATTGCCAACGGGGGCGGTGGACATTGGCTTTGTTTACTCGTCGCTGTCGTCGACTACGATGCCGCCGAGATCGGTGACGGTCTCCATGAGGTTCTGGAAGCTGTCGTACCAGTCGGTCGCGACCTCGAAGATGAACATTACGCCCTGGTGGGCGAAGCCAAGCTGGAGGTAGCCGACTTTGCCGACGTGGTTGACGAGATACTCGGCGTCGTCGAGCTCTTCGGAGTTGTCGTCGGGGAAGGTCTGGTCGCGAAGCTGTTCGAGCAGGATGGCGACGTCTGATTTTTCGAGGATGACTTCGCTCATGGTGACGAAAGGGGAGCCGGCAGCCTTGGCGTGCTCGACGAAGTCCTTCCATCCGTCGGGGTTTTCTTCTTCGAAGATGACGGTCGGGACGTCTTCTGTAACGTAGGCGTTGAGGCGACGCATGCCGTGGCCGGCGATGAAGGCCACCATGTCGTCTTTGAGCGAGATAAGATTGTCAGGTTGCATTCGATAAGTATTGTCTCAGAAACGCCGGTGCATCGCACGGGAAAGACTTCGTTGCGTGCCGGGCCAACGGCTTGTGGAAGGGATTCTGGATTGGCAAAGTTCAAGCACCATGTTTTTATTTGCATCAATGAACGGGACGAGAGCGCATCGCGGCCCAGTTGCAGCGGCGATGGTAGCGGGAGGCTGAAATCGGCCTTCAAGGATGCGGTGAAGGAGGCGGGTTTGAAGGGGCAGGTTCGGGCGAATGAGCTTGGCTGTCTTGACCAGTGCGAGCATGGGCCGGTGGTGGTGGTCTATCCGGATGCGGTTTGGTATGGGGCTGTTTCTGCGAAAGATGTGGAGGAGATTGTGAACGAACATCTGCTGCATGGACGTCCTGTCGAGCGGCTGCGGCTGGCGGATACGTGTCTGAATACAGAGAGTTGTCCGCATAAGCCGATGCTGAAACGTATGTGATGGATAGAGGCGAGATGCGCTGTGTCGCGTGGTATATTCGAAGGAAAGTCAAATGATTTTTTCAAAAGATTACGTTGGATACCTGGCGCGCCAGACGGTTAAGCATTTAGTCGCCGAGAAGATGATCCACACCGACAAACCGGCTGTTGTCAACGAACGCGTCACTGCGGGAATGGTGGATGAGCTGGCGCTGGAAGACCGGATCAACGATGAGGTTCGCGTGATCCTTGAGGCGTTTCAGGATGACATGCGCAAGACCGGCGCGAGCTATCCGGAGATGTTCAAAAAGGTGAAGAACGAGTTGGCCCGCAAGTACAAGGCGGTGCTGTGAGAATCTCTCGCGACAAGCTGAACAAGCTGGCCCATACGGTGGCCGATACCCTGGCGGAGATTCCGGAGGTCGACTTTCTGGAGGATCGGAACACGATTCGTCAGGAGGCTAGGAAGGCTCTGGAGAAGCTGCTGATGGAAGAGACGAAGATCGACGCGGCGGCGCGGCAGAAGATTGCTTCGCAGCGAAAGATCATCGTGGAAGGGTCGCAGGAGTGGGACATCCTGTACCGCAAGTACTACAACGACGAGGTGAAGAAGCTGGGGCTGTAAAGGCTTCTTTTTCAGAGGGGCGCGGGTCGCTCAGCAGCGTCGTTAGCTGATATAATTTGTTTATCGCAGTGGAGAAGTTCCTCTCCTGTCTGGTTTCTGGCGTCATGGTGTAACTGGTTAACACGCCGCCCTCTCAAGGCGGAGAGTACGGGTTCGATCCCCGTTGACGCTACCAATCCTTTCCTTCTGCAATTAGTGTTTTGGCGCCATGGTGTAACTGGTTAACACGCGGCCCTTTCAAGGCTGAGAGTACGGGTTCGATCCCCGTTGGCGCTACCAATCTTCAACAACTTAGACAGAGAACAGTCGTTTATTCCCGCATCGCCAGCACTGGTCGGGGTTGCGCAGGTGTGTCGAGCGGAGCCGAAGATGCGCTTCGTCGGTGTGTGAATCTAACGTGAAAGTCAAGATGATCGGCTCCAAAAAATTGGGGAATTTGGAGGAGCGTCTGCGTCTAAAGAAGAGACAGAGGAAACGTTCTTCAAGCCGCAATCACCATAGGGAGAGGGCCGTCGTGGCGGCTCCGCTAACGACAGAATGGCAATGCAAAATTGAAAGGGTAGGTTATAGCTGATGGTAATGAACCAAAGTCAACTTCTCTCCTCCTGGCCAAACCTTGAGAAGAGACCGGCGTGCGATGAGGGTATGGAGCTTGCACGGAGTTTTCTGAAGGCCGCCCGTGAGTGCGTGAACACTTTAGGTAAGCGCAGGACGAGCGGCAGCCGTGCAGAACTTTTATGGACCTATAACGCTATGGTGCAGCATGGCGACAGTTGTCAGAAGTGCAATGAGGGCTGATTCCATAGGGTCGATTCCTAGAAGCGAGATGGGCACAGGGCGAGTGTGCCCATTGACGCTTAAGTAGCAAGCTGTTCACACAACCTCAAATCTCGCGGTGGCAAGCCTTCCGGTGACAAGCAATTTTGAAAGGCCTGGCGCTCCGCACACCACCAAGCCGGTGTCAGGTAAGACTTAGCGAACGGCGGTCTCTGAAATTAGCTTCCCGCTTTTGCCGACTACCTGAGAGCATGGTTGGCATGAGATTGTCTTTACGGATCGGCCTGTACTGTTTAGCCTCGTTAGCGAGCGCATTACTCTTCTGCCTTGGCTGCTCCATCCACGAGGACAACCGCTTGGGTCAATCGCAGGATGCCATAACGTTCTTTCTCTCGGGCATGGCCTATCTTTCCATCTGCGGATTCATCTGTTTGGGCGTCGGTTTTATAGCGGTGCTTATAAAAGAAAGATAGCCAAAATCAAACTCTTCAAAACTAATCCCTGTGAACCCTTGGCGCTGCCAACCCCCTGTCAATCGAGAGTTAGCGAACGGCTATACTGTAGGTGTGAGTAAGACTTTTTATATTGAGACGTTTGGCTGCCAGATGAACGCCCATGACTCGGAGAAGGTCATCGGGACGCTGGAGCAGCAGGGGTATGCCCGTGTGCAGGATGAAGACGCTGCCGGGTTGATCTTGTATAACACCTGTTCGATTCGCGATAAGGCGGAGCAGAAGGTGTTTCACCGACTGAATGAGTACAAGAAGCTGCAGGGTGAGGGGAAGAAGTTCGCCGTGCTGGGCTGCGTCGCTCAGCAGGAGGGCGAGAAGATCTTCGAGAAGGCTCCGTATGTGTCGATGGTGGCGGGGTCGGCTTCGTATCGGAATCTGCCGGAGATGCTGCGGCGGCTGGAGGCTGGGGAAGAGCGGATTACGGGGCTCGATGACCGGCTGACGGACTTGACGTTTGAGACGGAGTTTACGGCGCGGTCGAATCCGCATCGTGGGTACATCACAATTATTGAGGGTTGCGACAAGTTTTGCGCTTACTGCGTGGTGCCTTATACGCGGGGCAAGGAGCGCAGCCGGACTGCGGCTTCGGTGCTGGTTGAGGCGAAGAAGATGGTGGACCTTGGGTTCACGGAGATTCAGTTTCTCGGTCAGAATGTGAACTCGTACCGTGATCCTTCGGGGCGGATGTCGTTTGCGGAGCTGCTGGTTGCGGTTGGGGAGCTGCCAGGGATTCGGCGTGTGCGGTTTACGACTTCGCATCCGCGAGACTTTTCGCGGGACATTGTGCAGGCGATCGACGATACGGCGACGCTCTGCGACCATATTCATCTGCCGGTGCAGTCAGGGTCGACCGCCGTGCTGAAGGCTATGTCGCGGGAGTATACGCGGGAGTGGTATCTGGAGCGAATGAGCTGGATCAAGGCGGCGAAGCGCGACATCAGCATTACCAGCGACATGATCGTGGGTTTTCCGGGCGAGACGGACGCGGACTTTGAGGAGACCATTACGCTGGTGGGCGAGGTGAAGTATGACGCGGTATTTGCGTTCAAGTTTTCGCCGCGACCGAACACGCCTGCGGTGACGATGGCGGACAGTATTCCGGATGAGGTGAAGTCGGAGCGGTTGCGGATTTTGATGGACCGGCAGCGAGAGATTCAGCGGGAGCACTATGGACGGCATTTGGGCGAGGTGCAGGAGGTGATGGTGGAGAGCTACAATCCTTCGCGCAACCAGGTGGTCGGCCGGAGCTCGCAGAATAAGACGGTGAACTTTGCTGTCTCAAGAATTGGTGCGCAGATTGTGCAGGCTCAGCCTCCGATTGGGAGTTATCTGCCGGTGCGGATTACGCAGACTCTGCCGAACTGCCTGGTGGGTGAGGCGATCGCCGAGGCGGACCCTTTGCCTTTTGTGGCGGTGCAACGCGCTGCGGATTTTGTGGTGCTTAACTGATGAATCCCTCTTCGGTTCAACCCGTCGTGCAGGCTCCTGATGAAGTGGAGATGCAGATCCGCGGGCTCATGATGGACCCGGTCACGAACATGCCCATCATTGTGCTGAAGGATGTTGGGAGCGATCTGGTGCTGCCGATCTGGGTGGGGATTTTTGAGGCGAATGCGATTGCGCTGGAGTTGGAGAAGACGGCTACGCCGCGTCCGATGACACACGACCTGCTGCAGAACATGGCTCGTGGGCTGAATGCCGAGGTGCGCAAGGTGGTGGTATCGGAGCTGCGGGATGATACGTTTTTTGCGGTGATCTGGATGGATCATGCGGGCGAGACGGTGACGATGGATGCGCGGCCGTCGGATGCGATTGCGCTGGCGCTGCGGTGGGACTGCCCTATCTATGTCAATCGAACGGTACTTGAAAGCTCGAAGCAGGCTGCCAGCGGCACACCGAATGTGAATGCTGAGGAGATGCGGCGGTGGCTTGAGAACCTGAATGACGATGACATGGGCCGCTACAAAATGTAACGGTTTTGGTTACAACCAATTGCAAAGGGTTGCGACCCGTTCGGCCCATTCGTCTTCGGTGGGGAGATGAGGCTGTGGGACGGCGTGATGCTTGCCCTGGAGGATGCCTTCGATCGCAGATTGGAGGGCTGGGGTCATGTTTTCTTCCCCTCCGGTGAAGACGGTTGCCCAGGGGGTGTCGAGCAGAATGTCGCTGACGCCGGATTCGCGATGGAGCAGGACAGGAATGCCGCGGTGGAGCGATTCGATGGCGGGGATTCCGTAGCCTTGAACGGCGGGCATGAGGAAGAGGTGGGTCTGTGAGAAGAGCCGCTCGAGATCGTCATCGGGAACGAAGCCGTGGAAGTGGATGCGGTCGCCGATGCCGAGGGTTTGTGCCATCTGGGTAAGGCTTGGGATGAGGGAGCCTTTGCCGGCGAGGTCGAGTCTCCAGTCGATGACGGAGGAGAGTGGTTTGTTGCCGCGCTCCAGTTCGGCGAGGGCGCGGATGATCCAGTCGATGCGCTTGTTGGGCTCGATGCGGCAGACAGAGAACATTCGGAGCCGGTCGTTTACCGGGTGAACGAGAGGGGCTGAGGTGCTGGTGACGAGGCCGCCCATGCGGGCGATCTTTGCGTCGATGTTGAAGTCCTTGCGGCATTCGCTGCGGAGATACTCGCTGGTGACGATGGTGTTGCCGCCGGAGCGCAGGCCGTAGCCGATGATGCGATTTGAGACGGCGATGCGCAGGCTTGTGGAGAGGCTGCGGGTCTCCTGATCTCCGAAGAGAGAGGGCGTGTCGTGCATGAGGGTGTGGAATCCGCGTTGTCCGGCGAGGGTTGCGTGAAGGGCAGGTTGATAGCCGGAGGCGAGTGGTTTGGGTGAGTTTGGAGACTGCTGGTTGAAGTAGGTGCGGAGGGAGGCGATCTTGTTGCGTGGTCCTGGTGCGGGATTGAGCTCGACGACCTGCAGGGGGTGGGTGGCGTATTGAGCGAGGTTGCAGCGGTCGAAGTAGGTGACGACGTGATTGGGCAGGTTGCGTTGATGGAGCCAGCGGGAGAGCGCGAGGACGCTGCGCTCGGAGCCGCCGAACTGCTCGATCTCGGTGATGAGGATGGGGCGGGAGCCGCCCGCGGGTGTTTGCATGGACCTTGGGAGATTGAAATCAGCTTAGCAAATTGCAGGTGTTGAAGGCGGCGGCTCAGCGTTGGCAGAGATTGTCGAGATGGGTGAAGAACTCGGGGAAGCTGATGGCGGCGGATTCGGCTCCGTGGATCTCGGTGTTTCCGGTGGCACGCAGGGCGGCGATGGAGAAGGCCATGGCGATGCGGTGATCGGTGCCAGAGTCGATCTGTGCTCCGTGAAGGCTCTGGTTGCCGGGGATCACCAAGCCGTCCTCGTGCTCGGTGAGTTCGGCTCCCATGGCGCGGAGGTTTTTTGCGACCAGAGCGATGCGATCGGACTCTTTGACGCGAAGCTCTTTGGCGTCGCGGATGGTGATGCCGTCGTGGGTGTAGGGGGCGATGGCGGCGAGGACGGGGAGTTCGTCGATGATCTGGGCGGCGAGAGCTCCGCCGATGTGCATGCCGCGGAGGCCGTTGGGCGAGACGTTGACTTGAATGGTGCCGATGAGTTCGCCATGGTGCTCTTCGACGTTGAGGACTTTGATCTTGCCGCCGAGTGCGGTGATGACGTCGAGCAGAGAGGCTCGGGTTGGGTTCATGCCGACGCTGTCGAGGATAAGGTTAGAGTCGCGAAAAAGGAGCGCGGCGCAGAGGAAGAAGGCAGCGGAGGAGATATCGCCGGGGATGGTGGCGTCGATTGCTTTCAGGGTTTGGTTACCGGGGATGCTTAGCTTTGCTACCTCTCCTCCTCGAGAGCTGGTGCGGTTGAGGGTTGCGCCGAAGGCTTGGAGGGCGTGTTCGGAGTGGTTGCGGGTGCGGATGGATTCGGTGAGGCTGGTGGTTCCGTTGGCCTGGAGGCCGGCGAAGAGGACCGCAGTTTTGACCTGGGCGCTGGGGATGGGGGTGTCGAAGTCGATGGCGTGAAGCGGTCCGCCGTGGACGGTGATGGGGGCGTGGCCTTCGACGAGATCGATCTTTGCGCCCATCTGGCCGAGGGGTTTGCGAATGCGCTCCATGGGCCGGTGGGTGAGGGAGTGGTCGCCGATGAGAGTGAAGGTGTGAGGATGAGGGGCGATAAGGCCGGCGAGCATACGCATGGTCGAGCCGGAGTTACCGCAGTCGAGGGGTGCGGAGGGCTGCTGGAATTTGCCGGCGGTGCCGGTGATCTCGATGGTCTTGTCTTCTTTGTGGACGACGGTTGCGCCGAGTGCCTCCATACAGGCGAGGGAGGAGTGGGGGTCGGCACCGGTGGAGAAGTTGGAGAGGCGGGTGGTGCCTTCGGCGAGGCCGGCCAGCATGGCGTAGCGGTGGGAGATGGATTTGTCGCCTGGGAGGGTGAGGGAGCCCTGGAAGTTGCGCGCGGGACGGATGGTTTGCGTGATGGAAGAGGAAGGCATTGGGTTCTAGCTTACAATCCTTTTGCGTGATTGGGAGAGCCGCGGAAGACGGCCAGGGGCCTCGAGGTAGCGGGAGGAGGCGGGTGTGATATCGCTTACGCTCTTACTTCATATACCTCCAAAGAGGAGATGTGCTAGAGGCTTTCTGTTGATCTTGGGAGTTTTGTGTAGATGGACGGAATAAACGCATCGCGGCGGGAGAGGGGCTCCGCCGCGATGCGTTGTTGAACAGGCGTTTTGGGTGAACTCCGACTACCAGCGATCGTGGTTCGATGATGTGCCAGGGGTGAAAGAGACGCCGCGGAGGACCTCGGCGAAGTCGGCCTTACGGACGATGGTGAACTTCTCCGTGGCGGCCTTTGTCGCGTCGGTGTTGGAGAGAACGTCGGTGACGGCTACGAGGCGATTTGGATCGGCGCCCTGATCTCCGCTGCCGCTGACGGTGGAGGTGATGCCGTAGATGGTGACTTTACCGCCATCGACGGAGCCGGTGATGTTGCGGACGCCGTCGGTGGCAGGCGCCCAGGGAAGGCCGGTGGCTGAGTTGGTGCCGGCGGGGTATTTGTTGACCGTGTAGGGAACGCCAAGCTCTAGACCGTTTTGCAACGTGTAAGCGAAGTTCCAGGTCTGGGTCGAGGAGTTGAAGATCCACTTCTGAATGCCAGCAGCGGTCTGTGCAGCAGCGTGAGTGTAGAGGGTGGTATCGCCGGCGAAGCCGTCACCTTCATCAGCTACGTAGAGGGTCTCTGCGTTAGCAAACCAGAGGCCGAAGGGAGCTGCGACTGGGTTGGCGGTCTTTGCCAACCCAGTGGGGAAGCCGGCGAGAATGCACATGTTGCTCGGCAAGCCTGAGGTCTGGAGAGTTGTTGCGTCATAGGCAAGAGGAGAGATGGGCAGGGTTGCTCCGACGGCAGGAACGCCCACGCCTTTGGGGCATGCAGTGCCTGTGGTGTCGATAAAGTACACCGTGTCGACGCCATTGCTTCCGCTACCCTTGGTGAAGTAGACGACGTTGTTGAAGATGGTCAGGCCGCGAAAATTGTCGTCCTTGCCGATCTTGTCGGCCTTGTCGCCGAGTTTGGTGACAGAGAAGCTGCCGACAGGGGTGGGAGCGGTGGGGGTCTGGAAGCTCTCAGGCGCCTTCGAGGGATCGATGATCTGCGTACCAGCGCCGAGGATGATGCCGTTGGGTTGAGGGTTGGAGCCGTTGCCTGCGTTGCCGGCGGTGTAGAAGAAGTTCGCGCCGTTGGTGTTGTTCAGGATGGCGGCGCGGCCGTTGTTGCCGCTATAGGCGTTGGTTTCGGTGAAGGTGAACTTGCCGGAACGGTTGACCGTGGCGACGGCGCGATAGTAGCTGACGCCTACAGGGTTGGAGGGATCGATGACGCCGGGAGTGTTGGAGTTGGAGGCATCGATGGCGTCGATGGGTGCGACATAGCCCATGAAGGTGAGGAGTTTGCCATCGGTGGAGAGGTTGAGAGCGATCTCGGATTTTGAGCTGAAGCTGGTCACGAGCTGGTTGCTCTCGCTACTGATGTCTCTCAGGGAGCTGTTGGGCACCTCAAGACTGTCGAGGAGGAAGCCCCAGGGGGTGATCTGGTCGAGGTAGATCTTGGAGGTGATGCCGAAGCTGCTGTCGACGGTATCGTTGTTGAAGACAAAGGGATAGGTACCGTTGTTGACCGCAGCGACGCAGGGACCAACGGTGTCGGCGCAGTTCGGGGGGAGTAAAGCTCCCACCTTCACGTTGTTGGCGTTGTTGTTGTAGAGACTGCGGCTGACGACGAGATTGCCAGGGAAGAAGTGTATGTGTTCGTCGTGGTCGCGATCCTGCGCGCTGGCGGGAATGCCGGCGAGAGTGGCCAAGGAAAGCGCTGCGACTCCTTTGAGGAGCGTCTGCCAGGAACCTTTTGACTTCGGAAAGAGGGGTTGCATTAGTGTCTCCGTGGTGTTGATTTTTGTGCTGAGTTACGGAGAGGACTCTATGCCGGCTGTGTTAGGAACTGGTGAATCTTAAGTAAAGCTGAAGAAGGGCTCAGACGAGGTCAGGATGGATGACGAAACGCGTGGGTTCGAGGAGTGAACGAAAGTAGACTGGCCTGCGTAGGTTGTCTTGAGAGAGGCGCGGAGCATCCTATGAGCATTGAGACGGGATGTTATTTTGTACTGCCGGTGATTGTTGGTGTCGACGTTGCGGCGTGGTGTACGTCCATTGGAAGTGAGCCACAGATTTTGTGCGGGCGCTGTGAGTAGTTGGTGCAGGATAACGGAAAGGGATTGAAGATGACTCCTCAGGAACAGGACATGATTGGCGGTCTGATCGACCGCATCCAGAAGACACAGCTTGCAGAGAAAGATACGGACGCGGAACAGATGCTGCAGCAGGGATTGGGACGGAGTCCGGATGCGTTGTACATTCTGGCGCAGACGGTGCTGGTGCAGAAGTATGCGCTGGAGCAGGCGCAGGCACAGTTGACGCAGGCGAAGGCGCAGATCGAGCAGATGCAACAGCATCCAGAGCCGAAGCATGCGACGAGTTTTTTGGGGAGTTTACTGGGGCGCAACGAGGAGCCTGCGCCACCCCCGCCGCCTCCGTCGCAGCAGGCCTATCCGCAACAGGGGGGGCCGGCTTATCCGCCGTATGCTCCGGTGGGTGGTGGGTATGGCGCTGCTCCTCAGTATGGGGCTCCGGTGCAGTATGCTCCGCCTCAGTATGGTGCTCCGCGGGGGATGGGCGGCGGTGGGTTTCTGCGGGGTGCTATGCAGACGGCTGCTGGGGTTGCGGCGGGAGCGCTGGCGTTTGAGGGCGTGGAGTCGCTGATGCATGGGTTTGGGCATGAGGCGGGGTATGGCGGCGGCCAGGGTTTGGGCGGCTTTGAGGGTGGTCAGCGTCCGACCGAGGAGATCGTCAATAACTACTATGGCGATGATCGCGGAGGGCGCGATGTCTCGGCGGATGAGAGGTCGCTGGGGCAGCAAGAGGATAAGGACGTTGGATCGCGTGGCGGCTCGGATACGTCCTCAAACGATCGCGACTCGCTTTATGGGGCAGACACGGGTGCTGGTGATGATGCCAGCTTCGACTCGGATAGCTCTAGCGATGATGCTTCGTTCGATGATAGTGGGGATTTTGGGGATGATGCGTCGGGTGGCGGAGACGATAGTAACTTTGCCTGATGCCGAATAGAGGTTAGTAAATGAAAGGGGTCTGCGCGGAGGCAGGCCTCTTTTGTCCTCTACTGTTGTTGCGATGTAAAACGTCCTTCCGTACGGGCCCACAAACTATCGGGACTATCTCAGGTTCTAAGATCCGGTTCCTGTTATATGTGCCATAAAAGAATGAAACCGCTCTTCACCTAGGAGAGCCTTCAATTCTTTGTCAGTTGCATTTTTGAGTTCTTTGACCTGTTTTATACCATCGTCTAATCTAGCATCTTCTTTTTTCAATATTGTTTTGGCATTAGTGCGAAATTGCTGAAGACTTGAACTAATTCTATTCTGCTCTTCAGCAGTAATATCGGCTATGCCATAAGGATTGAACATCTCATTGTTTTCATGGCGTTCCATATAGCCCTCTTTAGCAATGCTGGTTATAGTGGTGGACTAATGCAAAATATTCTGTGTTGGACAATGAATCTGAAGCTGCACTGCCCAAATACTTATAAAGCTGACGACAAAATGCACTCATATTTATCTCCTTTTGCGACTCAGGAAACTATGGCCTGCTGAGGGCAAATATTCACTCTTAGGTAGATGGTGATTTTTTTAAAGAATCGTTACAGCTCTAAGAGGTGGGGTATACCCTTTCCGGGCTGCTTCAGGTGCTTTGGCCGGTGGCGCGCAGGACTACGATCGTCTCGTCGTCGAAGTGAGCGGTGCCGGCCTGGAAGTCGGTGACGGCCTGGAGGACGGCGTCTACCGTGAACTGGGCCGCGGGTTGGTGCTGGGACTCGAGGAGTTGGGTGAGGCGTTCGTCGCCAAACATATCGCCGGTGGCGTTGACGGCGTCGACGATGCCGTCGGAGAAGAAGACGATGAGGTCGCCGGGGCGGGTGGAGAGGGTGAACTCTTCGTACTCGGCGTTGGGGAAGAGGCCGAGGGGGAAGCCTTCGGCTTTGATGGTGCGGACGCTGGGCGGCTTGGTGGTGTCGGAGTTGACGGCGACGAAGAGGGGTTGGACGGAGCCGGCGTTGGCGATCTGGAGGGTCTGGTTGTTGTCGTCCCAGACGGCCATGAGCATGGTGACGTACTGGGAGTCGAGCTTGCGCTCCTGGAGCTGGTCGTTGAGGGCGACGAGCATGGCTGCGGGAGAGAGATGCCGGGGGGCGAGGGAGCGGAGGATTCCGCTGACCAGGGCGGCGTAGAGCGCGGCGGGAGCTGCTTTGCCGCTGACGTCTCCTACGGCGATGGCGATGCGGCCGGAGCCGTAGTCGAGGTAGTCGAAGACATCGCCTCCGATGGAGCGGGCGGCGACGAAGCGGGCGGCGATCTCGGCGCGCTCGAGCTTGGGCGGGTGCGAGGGCATGAGGCGGAGCTGGACCTGGCGGGCCATGTCGAGGTCGCGCTCCATGCGCTGCTCCTCCTCGTGGATGCGCTGATACAGCTTGGCGTTGGCGATGCTGATGGCGACCTGTGAGGCGAGGGTGGAGAGGGTGCGCTGGTGGTCGTCGTTGTAGTAGTTGACGCGGGTGTGTTCGAGGTCGAGGACGCCGATGACCTCGCCCTTGTAGACGAGGGGAATGGCGAGTTCGGAGCGGACCTCGGGGTTGGCTTCGACGTAGCGCGGGTCCTTGCGGACGTCGGGCGCCAGGATGGGCTCGCGGAGCTGGGCGGCGGTGCCGATGAGGCCTTCGCCGAGGGCGATGGTGCGCTCGCGGGTGACGCGTTCGCCGAAGCGGGAGGAGAAGCGGTGCTCGAAGAGCTGGGTGCGGTCGTTCCACAGGAGGATGGTGAACATGTGGAAGTCGATGACGCGCTTGAGGAGCTGGCCGATGCGCTCGAGGAGGTCGTCGGGATCGAGAATGCTGGTGATCTCGCGGGAGATGTCGTTGAGCACGGCGAGGGTTTGGGCCTGGCGGGAGACGCGGGTGTAGAGGCGGGCGTTCTCGATGGCGATGGCCATGCGGGAGGCGACCAGCTCGAGCAGGCGCTGGTGCTCCATGGTGAAGTAGCCGATGGTCTCGGACTGCAGATCGAGGACGCCGATGACCTTGTTCTTGACCACGAGCGGGACGGCTAGCTCGGAGCGGACGTTGGGGTTCGCGTCGATGTAGTTCTCCTGCGTGGTGACGTCTTCGACGAGGAGAGATTTGCGTTGCAGTGCGGCTTGACCGGCGACGCCGCGGCCGAGTTTGATGCGCATGCGCTCGACCTCGGTGGAGTGTCCGATCTGGAAGCGCATGCGGAGGTCGGCGGCGCGCTCGTTGACGAGGAGGATGGCGAAGATCTTGTAGTCGATGACGGCGCGGACGAGGTCGGCGACGCGGTGCATGAGGGTGTTGAGGTCGAGGGTAGTGTTGAGGGCGTCGGCGAGGTTGTGGAGGAACTCGACCTGGAGGGGCTCGACGCGAATTTTGGGGTCGGCGGCGTGGGAGTGGAAGAGTTGCTGGGTGGGGGGGCGGTAGTCCCCCTCGTAGGGGTGCTCGGGCACAGGTGCTTCGGGAGCGGGAGGCGGCGTGGAGCTCGGTTTGATGGGGGAAGGCATTCTGCTTTGCGTTGATATTACCGGGTGAGGTTGGGTTTGGGGAGTGCCTGATGGGGATTGCGGATCGTTGTGGACGAGCGGGCCGGGTTCCTCTGTAGGAGCCGGGATGAGTGTTCTATCTTGCGGCTCCTCTCCGGTTGTGATCGCCTGATTCATTCGCTCCTGTCAGTCGGGGGTCCCCCCCATATTATTGTCGTGTAAGTAGGTTATTTTTGTTTGATTTGCAGAGGGTGGTACCTCGCAAAAATAAGATTGCAAAAGGTTTAGCTGCAGAATCCTCATTCCAAAGGGTTTAAGGGTGTAGCTGCCTGGTTAAATGAGACGACCCCGGTGACCGGGGTCAAAAGAATGAACACTGTAGTTATTATAGCGGAGTGGGTGGAACTGATACGCCATGGCTATGTTTTTGACTTTGAAGGGGATTGGTTGTTTGGGGGCTTGACAGGGGATTTGGCAGGGGATGAGCTTGCGGCGGTCGAGGACTCGGCTGGGAGAGGAGGGCATACCCCAGGGGCTAAAGGGGGTGCTGAAAATGTGCCCGGGAGGAAGAAAAGCGTACCTCAGCGGCTAAAGCCGCATTGCAAACAGGACACTTATAGCACCGCTGAAGCCGTGCCCTTAAGCAATACAGGTTTTTTCAGCAGCCTCTAAAGCCCCACTCTCTTCGCTGGCTGAGAGACCCAAGGCTAAAGCCTTGGGGTACCTAGAAGCAACGGCAACTGCTGAGGCTGCATGTGTGGTAGTTCTGGCAAAATGCTGGGGATTCACCACTTCCCCTTCGTTGGAGTTAGTAGGTGGGGGCTGGGGCGGCTGGGTCTGGGGCGTGTCCGGCGAGCTCGTTGACGATTTTGACGCTGGCGCTGGCTCCTATGCGGGAGGCGCCGGCGCGGAGCATGGTGGTGGCGTCGGCGAGGGAGCGGATTCCTCCGGAGGCTTTGACGCCTGCTCGGGTGCCGGCTACGCCGCGGAGGAGGCCGATGTCGTCGGCGGTGGCGCCGCCGGTGGAGAAGCCGGTGCTGGTTTTGAGGAAGTCGGCACCGGCGGAGAGGGCCAGCTCGGAGGCGCGGAGCTTTTCTTCGAAGGTGAGGAGGCAGGTTTCGAGGATGACTTTGACGATGGCTCCGGCGGCGTGGGCGATCTCTACGACGCCGTGGATGTCCTGGCGGATGGCTTCGTAGTCTGCGGACTGGGCGGACTTGAGGAGGCCGACGTTGAGGACCATGTCGATGTCGTGGGCGCCGTGCTTGAGCATGTGCGCGGTCTCTTCGCGCTTGGAGATGGCGAGGGTGGCGCCGAGGGGGAAGCCGATGACGACGCCGACGGGGATGCCGGTGCCCTGGAGGGCGGCGGTGGCGAGCGGGACCCAGGCGGGGTTGATCATGGCGCAGGCGAAGCGGTGTTCGGCGGCTTCGTTGCAGAGCTGGAGGACCTGGGTACGGGTGGCGTCGGGCTTGAGGAGGGTGTGGTCAAGGACGGCGGCGAGGTTTTGCGGCGAGGAGAGGGTGTGGGCGGCGAAGGCTGCGGCGTCGAAGTGCTCTGGGCCGTGAGGGAGCGGATCGGTGATGGACAGCGTGTTCAAAAAAGTGCTCCTTCGGCGTGGGAAGGTGATCGCGCCGGGTTACTTTCTATCATACGGGGGGTGGGGCTGGCTTAACGGGTGTGATGACTTGCGCGCCGGGGTGGTTCGATCTCGGTTTTTTTACATCAAAAGAGTGTGACCAATAATGGCTTGAAGAACGGATTGCGACTTTCGGTGCTGGACCAGTCGCCGGTGCCTGCGGGTAGTTTTGCCGGGGTGGCTTTGGCGAACTCGATTGAACTGGCGCGGCTGGTGGATGGACTGGGGTATAGCCGGTTCTGGATGTCGGAGCACCATGCGATGGATACGCTGGCGTGTACGGCTCCGGAGGTGATGCTGGCGCGGATTGGTGCGGAGACGAAGCGGATACGGATTGGGTCGGGCGGGATTATGCTGCCGCACTACACGCCGCTGAAGGTGGCGGAGTGTTTTCGGATGCTGCATGCGCTGTATCCGGACAGGGTGGACCTGGGGATCGGGCGCGCGCCGGGCGGTGGGCCGATTGAGGCGCTGGCGCTGAAGCGGGACAGGAAGACGAAGATGCTGGATGATTTTCCTGACCAGGTGAGCGAGCTGCTGGCGTTTCTGGGACATCGGTTTCCGGAGGGGCATCCGTTTGCGGGGATTCGGGTTTCGCCGGAGATGCCGGGTGGGCCGGATGTGTGGATGCTGGGGTCGAGCATGTGGAGCGCGGCGGCGGCGGTGGAGTTTGGGCTGCCTTATTCGTTTGCGCACTTCTTCAGCCCGGTGAATACGCGGGCGGCGATTGAGACTTATCGGCGTGGGTTTACTGCCAGTGCTTACCGGAAGGCGGCGGAGGCTACGGTGGCGGTAGGTGTGATCTGCGCGGAGACGCAGGAGGAGGCGGAGTTTCTGTTTTCGAGCGTGCGGCTGCTGCAGCGGCGGATTCGGCAGGGGGATCGGCGGCCGGTGGCATCGCCCGAGGATGCGGCGCGTGAGTTGTACCTGTTGGGCGATATGCGGCAGGAGGAGGGGGAGTGGCCGCGGTACTTTGTGGGGACTCCTGCGGTGGTGCGGGAGCAGATGGAGGCGATGGCGGAGGAGTTGGGGATCGGGGAGCTGATCGTGAATACGATTGTGTGGGATCAGGCGAAGCGGCTGCGGAGTTATGAGTTGCTGGCGGCGGAGTTTGGGTTGGGCGTATTCGCCGGTGAGAGAGATGCGAGGCTGGTTGATCTTCGAAGTTAGTCGATTATTCATGGGTGATTGAAGATGAAGTTTGCGCCTCGAGATTAAGACAGCGCATTTCTTCGCGTGGGCCGAGTGACCAGAGGCAATGGTTACTGTGTCATTTAGTTGTAATTGTTTTGTCATTCGTTGCGCCTTCTACGGACATGGTTGATGTGAGTGGTCTATTGTTTCGCTTGCTGCTGAGAGATGGGTGCCGCCGCCGTGATCTCACTCGAGGCAGAAATGTCTCGCTTCGAGGTACAACGAAATGCGAATCTACGAATCTTTCTCGCGCCGTGGAATAGATGCGCCGCTGCTTCGCCAGGGAAGCAGGTCTGGTTGGAGCAAAACCTTTACAGCCGTTACGCTGCTGGTCTGGCTGCTGGTCTGTGCGACTGGAGTGGGACTCGCGCAACACCGTGACGGCGACGATGCTTTTCTGCCGAGCCCGGTGAGAAGTGTCTCGACGGTGCCGAGTAATGGGGATGTGAATCCGTATGGGGTTGCGTTTGTCGGGGATAATTTTCAGGCTGGATCAGGGCCGTTGAAGCGTGGAGACATTCTGGTCTCGAACTTCAACAACAGCATGAATCAGCAGGGTACGGGAACGACCATCGTCAGGGTGCCGAAGAGCGGATCGCCGACCGTGTTCTTCCAGGGTAAAAAACCGCTGGGGCTTTCTACGGCGCTGGGAACGCTGCAGGTTGGGTTTGTGGTTGTCGGGAACGCGCCGACGGTGGACGGCACCGCAGCAACGGCAGGGCCAGGGTCGCTGCTGGTCATCAACAATCAGGGCAAGCTGATACAGACCATCACGAATGCGGCGATACAGGGGCCGTGGGACATGGCGCTGGTTGATGGTGGAGACAGGGCAATTGCGTTTGTCTCCAATGCACTGACCGGGACGGTTATCCGAATGGACTTCAAGGTAAGCTCAGGCGGCCTGACGCTGCGGAGTACGAAGACCATTGCTTCGGGGTATATTCACCGCGGCGATCCGGTGACGCTGTTTGTGGCTCCTACGGGACTGGTGTACGACGATCGGCGCGACGTGCTGTTTGTTGCTTCGACGGGGGACAATGCCGTCTTCGCGGTGTGGGATGCGGCGGATCGTCAGATGGATGGTGGACTGGGAACGGTTGTTTATCAGGACAATGTTCATCTGCATGGGGCGCTGGGGCTGGCGATGGCTCCGAATGGCCACCTGCTGGTGACCAACAACGATGGCATCAATCCCGATGCCAATCAGCCGAGCGAGATCGTCGAGTTTACGACGGACGGAAGGTTTGTGAAGCAGATCCCGGTGGATCCGGCCCAGGGCGGATCGTTTGGTTTAGCTGTGCGGACGACGGAGGACAAGGCGATCCTGGCGGCGGTCGATGACAACACTGCGACGTTGACGATCTGGACGCTGAATTCCGAGTAGGCCGCGAAAGGGTAGCTTCTGACGAGGCGTGGGTGCGCTGAATACAATCAATTCTGCCACCCAGTGCAGCGTTACGCTGCCATCTAGCGTGCAAAGTATCATCCACTCCGAAGGCGTGCGGTGCCGCGGTTTGCGGTTCGATCAGGACAATATCCGATTCGAGCTCAGGAGAGTAAGGTGCGGTTTGCCGACACGCAACCGAAATAACCGAATGTGCAGTTATAGTGCGTCACTATCGGAGCTAGTGTAGGATTCCGCCATGCGAGAAACGCGTTTACGAATCTTCGCGGTGGCAATCGCGACGACGTTGTTGCTTGTTCAGGCATACGCACAGCAGAGTCACTGGTCTTCGGCGGATGATAAAACCGCGAAATACATCATCGAGATGGAGCGCAAGTGGGCTGAGGGTGTATGTGTTGATAACGGTGTCGTCGCTGGTCTGCTTGCCGACGACTTCCAAGGCACTTCAACGATAGGTGCGCGCTTCACAAAAGCTGATGAACTGAAGGACGAGAAGGGCGCACGCACCGCTCATGAGTGCGGACTTGATGAGGCTAAAGTGCGTTTCTTCGGAGACAGTTTTGCCGTTGTCTACGGCAGCGAACATGCTGTCGGCAAAGACAAGTCCCAACCGAACATAAAGGTGTGCCAGGTTTGGACTGACACGTGGCTGAAGCGCGGCGGTACATGGCAGATCGTCGCCTCGCACGATAATCGCGTGAGATGTAAGTAGCTAGAGAACGCTTGACCTTTTGTTATGCACTGGCATGGTCTGCTCCTTACCGCGTGATGTCCTTCGCCGCCGCTGCTCGCTCTCCTTCATCATTTCGTTCAAATTCGCTGCTTCTCCAGCACAACGTGTGTCGCGTGCTCGGTCGCCTCGTGCTCCGTCACAGAGAATCCCAGCGCGGGCAGGTCAAGACCGGTAAGCAGTGCCTCCCCTTGACCTAGGGCAACCGGTGCCAGTGCAAAGTGAAGGGAATCGATCAACCCCGCCTGCAGATACTGCCGCACGGTGGAGACACCGCCTCCGATCTTGACGTCCTTGTCGCCCGCTGCCTGCTTCGCGAGCCTCAGCGCCTCTTCGACTCCTCCGGTGACGAAGTAGAAGGTCGTCCCGCCTTCCATCACGAGCGGCTCGCGCTCGTAGTGCGTCAGAACGAAGGTCGGCGCATGGTAGGGCGGATTGGGCCCCCACCATCCCTTCCACGAGTCGTCCTGCCATGGGCCACGCACCGGACCGAACATGTTGCGGCCAAGGATGAAGGCTCCAAAGTTTTCCATCCCCCGCCGTGCGAACACGTCGTCGACATCGATAGATCCGCCTTCCTTGCCGAGCATGGCGCAGAATGTCCTGGTATGGAAGAACCACTGAAAGATCTCTGGACCGCGCTTGCCCAGCGGATCGTCCAGGCTCTGCTCTATCCCTGCGCTAAAACCGTCCAACGAAATACCAAATCCCGCGACACGAACCTTTGACATGTATGCTCCTCGGTTTCGAAGTTCTGATTAGCTCCCGCCCGTGATGACGTAATCAGGTTTGAGCGGAGCAACTCGCGTATCTGCTCCGTGGAACGCCCAGACATGACGACGACTTTGTCCCGGTACACTCAGTACAACGTGTACGTTTGTACAAAAAAAGCAAGGCAAATGTGTGGCTGTGGCTAGTGGCCGGCGACGTCGGAGGGGAAGATGCGGATGTCTTCTACGCCGCGGTAGCGCTCGGCGTAGTCCATGCCGTAGCCGATGACGAACTTGTTGGGGATCCTGAAGGCTACGTAGTCGGCTTCGATGGGGACGAGGCGGCGCTCGGGTTTGTCGAGGCAGCTGGCGATCTTTAGCGAGGCGGGCTTGTGTTGCAGCATGAGGCCGCGGAGGTAGCTGAGGGTGAGGCCGGTATCCAGAATGTCTTCGACGATGATGACGTGCTTGCCTTCGATGGGGTTGTCGATGTCCTTGATGAGTTTGACGGCGCCGGAGGAGACGCGGGCGCGGCCGTAGCTGGAGACGGCGACGAAGTCGAAGGTGTTGTCGACCTGAATGGCGCGGGCGAGGTCGGCGAGGAAGATGGCTGCGCCTTTGAGGACGCCGATGAGGACGATGGACTGACCCTTGTAGTCGGCGGAGATCTGGGCTCCTATCTCGCGGGTGCGGTCGGCGATCTGTTGTTTGGAGAAGAGAATCTCCATCTCTGCGGCGGGGGGGAAGACGGGCGTGCTGGTGGCCATAAGGGATAGGCTAACGCGAGTGGGGGGCTGAGGCAAAGGCCGTTATACTTTTATAGAGCGAGGATTATGTTTCCCTATATCGATATTGGCCCGATTCACCTGGGTACGTTTGGGTTGTTGTTGTGGCTGGCGGCGGTGGCGGCGACGGTGGTGCTGCATAAGAACTTTGTTCGGAACGGCGTGGGTGCTGATGCGCTGAACGTGGTGGCGTTTGTGGTGATCGCGGGAGTGCTGGGCGCGAAGGCGTGGCATGAGTTGCAGAATCCGGCGGATCTTTATGCGGCGTTTCGGCAGATTATCGCTCCGGGATGGCATCGGCCGTTTGCGGTGGCCATGGACTTTCTGCACTGGTTCCAGGCGGGGTTTGCGTGGTTCGGCGGGATGCTGGCTGGGATCGCGATGCTGATGTGGCAGGGTCGGCTTGCTAAGCCTGATGGATTGAGTGGGGGGAAGGCTGCGGTGCGGATGCTGGATCTGGCGGCTCCTGCGGCGGCGATTGGATATGGCGTGGGGCGGATTGGGTGTTTGACTTCGGGCGATGGGGACTACGGGATCAATACGACGTTGCCGTGGGGAGTGCATATGGCGAAGGATGCGCTGGTGTTGCCGACTCCGCCGGATGCTCTGGTGCAGCCTACGCCGGTGTATGAGTTTCTGTTTGCGATGGCGCTGGGGTGGCTGCTTTGGCGGTTAGGGAAGAGGGCGAGGCCGCTGGGATGGATGACTGGGCTTTATCTTTTTCTGAGTGGGATTGCGCGGTTTCTGGTGGAGTTTGTGCGGGTGAATCCGCGGCTTTACTGGGGGATGAGCAATGCGCAGGTGGCGGCGCTGGGGTCGGTGGTGGTGGGGTTGATTGTGCTGGTGGTGACTCGGCGGGGGAGTGTGGTGGTGGCGCCGGTGGTTGAGGTTAGTTCTTAGGGATTGTGTCCTGCCGGACGGGCTCGCTGCGCGCGAGGCGGTCACTTCGTGACTTGTATACCGCTTTGCCTGGTCCTCCCGTTGGTCGGAGGAGAAGTTGATTCCGATCAACGGGAGGCACGCGAGGCTTTAAAAAGGCGTGTGAACGCCCGCCCGCGTCATGCGCAGTGGGCATCTAGGGTTTGTCGCGGGCCATCTCTTCGCGGAGGGGTGGCTGCGGGGCAGCGAAGAAGGCCGTGGAGACAAGGCCGCCGAGGATTGCTCCCAGGATTGGCGCTACCCAGAAGAGCCATAGCTGGCTGAGTGCCCAGCCTCCTACGAAGATGGCTGGCCCGGTGCTGCGGGCGGGGTTGACCGAGGTGTTGGTGACGGGGATGCTGATGAGGTGGATCAGCGTGAGGCAGAGGCCGATGGCGATGGGGGCGAAGCCTTTGGGGGCGCGCTCGTCGGTGGCACCGAGGATGACGAGCAAGAAGAAGGCGGTGAGGACGACCTCGGCTACGAAGCAGGCGAGGAGAGAGTAGCCGCCGGGGGAGTGGTCGGCGTAGCCGTTGGAGGCGAAGCCGGCGGCGAGGGAGAAGCCGGGCTTGCCGCTGGCGATGAGGTAGAGGACGCCGGAGCCGGCGATGGCTCCGAGGACCTGCGCGACGATGTACGGCAGAAGCTCGGAGGGGGAGAAGCGTTTGCCGACGACCAGGCCGATGGAGACTGCGGGGTTCAGGTGGCAGCCGGAGACGTGGCCGATGGCGAAGGCCATGGTGAGGACGGTGAGACCGAAGGCCAGAGCTACTCCGACGAAGCCGATTCCCAGATTGGGGAAGGCCGCAGCGAGGACGGCGCTGCCGCAGCCGCCGAAGACAAGCCAGAAGGTGCCGAAGAACTCCGCTGCTGCTCGTTTGGAGAGATCCATTGGGGTCTACCTGCTCTTTCTTGTGATTTGGATTTTGCTTGCGGAAGGTAACTCTGCTATTAGCCGTTGCGACTGGCGGGTGACTTCGAGATTGTTAATTCCTACGCGTGCTTCCGATGCAATGACGACGGTGACTTCGCTTTGCGGAATCGTAGCACGGGATCTTATGCCAGCGCGTGAAATTTTGGGCTGCGCGGATTGCAGGGGAAGGGTTTAGAGGCGCTTGAGGTAGGCTTTGGCGGCTTCTAGCTCGGGGAAGAGGCGCTCTTCGGCCTGGAACTCGCGGGAGTGGACGCAGCGGCGGCCGGCTTTGACGCGGACGGGATGCTTGAGGTGGAGCATCTCGTGGTAGAGGAGGTACTCGATGGCACAGCGGGGGGTGTCGGGACGGTCGAAGACGCGGCTGACGACGATGGTGTTGTGGGCGGCGTCGTAGTGGCCGAGCATGCGGCGGGCGTGATGGGCCGACCAGGTGAGGGTGGGGCGGCCGAGGAGTCCGTGGAAGAAGCGGGTGTTGAGGGATTCGAAGACTTCGTTGAGGTCGTAGTGATGGCCGGAGGGGGTGGAGAGGCGCTTGCGGCCGCGAGTTTGGCGGATGTGCTCGGCCTGGCGGGAGATGGCCTCGGAGGAGACGTGGCGGCGGTAGCGGTCGGCGTGGGCGGGGGCGATGGGCTTCTTGTAGAGCTTGGCGAGGAGGATGTGGGCGATGGCGTGGTGGATGGAGTCGGGTGCGGACTCGAGGAGGTCGGAGAGGCGGACGTGGAGACGGCCTTCGCGCAGGCGGATGGTGGTGTTGAGGGAGGTGAAGCGGCGGAAGCGGATGTCGAGTGGAGGGATGGGGGCGCGGGGGCGGAGCTCGCGGTACTGCTCCTCGAAGACGGCTACGAGGGAGGTGGCGGCGGACTTGGATTTTGCGGCGCGGGGCTTGCGTGGTGTGTGAGGACGGATCGGCGCTGCGGGTGGTGGGATGTGGTCGAAGAGAGTGGGCGAGGGCGATGAAAAGAGCTGCAGGAATTGGCGCAGGGGGGAGGGGCCGGGATGCTTCGGGGTGGTCAGGGCTTCGTCCTTGTCTTGGTGCTACAGGACGATTTTATAAGAGGGGAGGCTGTGGAGGAGTGCGTTGGTAGGTTCGCTTAGACTAATGTCCTGCCGGACGGGCCCACTGCGCGTGGGGCGGTCACTTCGTGACTTGTATACCGCTTCGCGTGGTCCTCCCGTTGGTCGGAAGAGAAGTTGGTTCCGACCAACGGGAGGACCTGCGCCGATGATCTGCCAAGACAGGGTATACGCGTCACGAAGTGACCGCTGCCCGCGCAGTGGGCCCGTCCGGCAGGACAGTTTCTTCGAGGCTATCGGGGAAGGTCGATGGGGGCGTTCTTGTTTTCTTTGGGGGGTGGGTGGGCAAGGAACCAGGCCTTCTGCTCTTCGATGAGTTGGGTGGCTTGATCGTGGAGGTCGTGGACGGCTTCGAGGGCGAGCCTGCGAGAGACGTTGTAGGTTTCGTTGTCGGGCGGGGCTTTGATGTTGGAGGCCCAGCGCTCGGTGGCTTCGACTAGCTTGGGGAGAGCTTTGCGGATGTCGCGGTGGCGGGGGGCGTAGTCGTCGAGGTTGTCGTTGAGCTCGTCGGCGATGGCGGTGAACTGCTCGAGGAGATCGTGGGTGTCCTGCTCGCGGCCGGGTTTACGCGGACTGGCGAAGAGATCCTGGATGGATTTGTTGCGGGCGTCGAGGAGCTTGATGAAGAGGAGAACACGATCGTTGGGATAGTAGGCGACCTCTCGGAGCTGCTCGACTTCGCCGTCGGAGAGGGAGGCGTCGGTGCGCTGGGCGGGAAGGTGTGGAGCAAGCGAGAGCAGAAGAAGGACGAGCGAGAGTCTGCGGAGCATCGGTTCCTGATGGTTGATTGCTGGTGTCTGGTTCTTAGTGTTTGAAGACCTGAGCGAGTAGTTCGTCGTGGACCTGGTCGAGCTGCTTGAGGGTTGCCTGCAGGGTGTCGCGATCTTCATTGGAGGCTTTATGGAGATACTCGCCGAGGCGATAGGAGGTGTGATGCATCAGCTCTTCTGCGTTCTTGAGGCGCTTGGAGTTGCTGGCGATATCCATGTGGATGAGCATCGCGTAGGCGTTGACCTTCTTGAGGGTAGCGGTGGCCTGATCGACGTCGCCGTTGAGCATCTGTTTGCCGGCCATCTCGGTCATGACGTGGACGAGCTCAGTGTAGAGGAAACACTGATCGCGGGGATTGGCCTGTTGGGCACGAAGTTCGAGCTGCGCCAGGGCCTGGGCAGTGGGAAGGCTGTCGTCAAAGGAGGCGGCTCGAGCGGTTGCGGGGGAGGACAGAAGCAGCGGCAGGGAGAGAAGAAGAGCGAACCGACGGATCGATTTCATAACGCACCTCGAAGGGAGCGCTTGCCTACTTCAGGTGATCGAGGGTGAGGAGACGGTGGCGGGCCTCCCACTCCTCGTCCGGAAACTGGCCGTTTGCCACGGAGAGGAACTGTTTGTACAGGTCGGTCGCCTGTTTGGTGTGGTGCAGTTTGTCGTGCGCAGTTGCCGCGAGGAACAGAGATGACGGCGACTGTGGCAGCACTTTATCACGAATAGATAATGCTTGCAAGGTTGTTGTGGGGTCGTTGTTTGCGGACGCTGCGAAGGCGAGATGGCTGGCGGCCTGGGCGAGGTCGTCTTTGCTGGGGAAGGCGTTCGGCTGGGCGAGGGCGCGCTTGAGGAGGGCCTCGGCTTCGGCGAAGTTTTTGAGGTGGATCTGGACGTCGGCGCTGTCGTCGAGGAGGGTCGGGTCCTGCGTGGATCTGGTGAGGAGGCCGTTGTAGAGGGGGGCGGCCTGGTCGTACTGCTGGTTTCGGCTGTAGAGACGGGCGAGGAGACGGGTGATGGCGGCGTCTTCTGGGTGGGCGGCGTGGAGTTTGGCGGCGAGGGGGATGGCCTGGGTGGTCTTGCCCTGCTGCTCGTAGAGGCTGGCGAGCTGGGCGTTGAGGGTAGGGTTGTCGGGGTCTTTGGCGAGGGCGGCGGTGAGGAGGGATTCGGCCTGGTCGGGCCGCTGTTGGCGCAGGAGGAGATGGGTGAGGGCGGCGGTGGCGTCGTGATTCTGGGGGTCGACTGCCAGGAGACGGCGGTAGGCGAGCTCGGCGGCTGTGTAGTCGCCGGAGGCTTCGGCGAGTTCGCCGGAGAGGAGGATGTCATCGGGGGTCTCGGGGGTGATCTTGATGGCGGAGAGGAGTTCGTCGCTGGCGGCGGCGGGGTTGGCGGTCTGGTCGATGCGGGCGAGGGCTCGGAAGGCGCGGGCTTTCAGGGCTGGGTTGTCGGTGGTGAGGGTGGTGGCTTTGAGGAGTTCGGCGTGGGCGTCGGTGAGGCGGCCGCCGCGGGCGAGGAGGAGGCCGAGGGCGAGATGGGGGTCGAAGTAGGTGGGGTCGGCGGCGATGGCGCGGCGGTAGGTGGCTTCGGCGGCGGTGGTCTGGTCGAGTGCGTCCTGGGTGAAGGCGAGGTCGTAGAGGAGGTGGGCGTCGGTGGGGGATTTTTCAGTGAGGTTGGTGAGGAGCTTGAGGGCGGTGGGATAGTCCTGCTTGTCGAGGGCTTCGTTGGCCTGGGCGCGGGCGGGGTCGATCGGTGCGGTTTTGGGAGCGGCGGTGGTGTCGATGGCGCCTGCCGGGAGCTGTGCGTTGATGGACCCGGAGGCGAGCACGAGGGCGCAAAATAAATATGTCGGAACAGCGGAGATAGTTCGATAGAGCAAACTTCTGTGCTCTCGTTTACTGTTTCCTGCGTCGTGCATTGCCGGTACTCCCCCTCCTACCCTAAAGTGTGCAAAGTATTCGATTGCGATACTTTAGGTCTGGACTTCCTATGGTTTCTTAAGTGCGGAAGCCCGGCCTGGATGGCCGGGCTTCGACAGCTTTTCTCTGATTCAAGAGTAACAGATGAGTCAAGAGGGTTGCTGCTGGATACTGCCACGAAACTTTACGGGCAGACGCATCTCATCGCTGGTGTAACCTCCGAGTTGCCGACAATCCTCCCGATGGCATACCGATTCCCGGGTTGTGAGTGCTACGAGAATTTATCGCCAACTATCCGTCAAAACGGTGAACGGAGAGTTCCTGGCGTGTGCTGCGCTTTGTATTTCGTCAAAAGAACGATGCGGCATACAATCGCGAGCAAATAGAGAAATCGTTGCAAAGCTGAAAGGGATCAGCGATGCGGCGCTAACACAGGGTTCAAGCCGACCAGCCACCTCTTCGGGCGCTGCTCGGCGGCTTAACCCAGGCGTTAGGTCGACAAAATAGGGAGAGCATCTTGGCCGCAAAGATTCTCATGGTTCTTAGTGCTGGCATTAGCTTTACGCTCGGAGTCGTCCACCTCGTTTATACGTTCTGGGGGCCATTGCTCACGCCTCGTGACCCAGCACTGCAAATCAGCATGAGCCAGATTGCACCTGTCCTTACGAAGGAAACAACAATGTGGCGGTGTTGGGTGGGCTTCAATGTCAGCCACAGCATGGGGCTTATTTTGTTCGGCTTGGTCTTTGGTTTTCTTGCATTGGCTCATGGCCAACTTCTCTTTCATTCTCCGTTCCTGCTCGTTGTCGGGTTAGCAATGCTTGGTGGTTTTGTTGTGCTCTGCAAGGTTTATTTTTTCAGCGCGCCTCTCAGAGGCATCATCATTTCTTTGGCCTGCTATGTCGCCAGCATTGCGCTATCGCGGGCCTCAATCATGCGCTCCTGACGTAAACAGCGGTGGAGGTTTTGTACATGGCAAGGCTCGTGTATGGATTGAACCAGTCCTTGGATGGCTACGTCGACCATCAGGCATTTAGGCCAAGCCCGGCGGTCTTTCGTGTCTTCATAGAGCATACGCGCGACCTGACGGGCATGGTATACGGTCGCCGCATGTTCGAGATAATGCGTTATTGGGACGAAGACCGTCCGGACTGGGACGCGGAGGAACACGAGTTCGCGGCGGTGTGGCGGAGCTGTCCGAAGTGGGTTGTGTCGCGCACGTTAAAATCGGTCGGACCCAACGCCACACTTGTCGAGGATGACGTCGAGGCGGTGATACGTGGGCTGAAGGCACAGCCAGTTGGGGAGATTGCAGTTGCCGGACCAGACCTGGCAGGAAGCTTAACTGACCTTGGTCTTATTGATGAGTATCGACTCTACCTCCACCCCGTCGTGCTTGGTCGCGGCAAGCCATACTTCTCCGGTCCCCGGCCGCCGCTCCGTCTTGTTGCCAGCGATCGAATTGGCGAGGACGTGATTAGGTTGACGTACGTTCCCGCCTAATCGCGCAACTCGCCCGACGGATTGCGCCGGAGCGTCAGGTCCGCTTTGGGTGATCAAAGTAGAAAGTCCCGGCGACGCAGCGGCGCAGCTCTCTCTGCTCCGTTCCAGGCACTCCCGCGGACGTGTGGTTTGGTTTCAATTGATCGGCGTTGCGTTGCGCTGGTCGAGGGAGAGTGAGTTTGGGCCGGGCTTTAGTTGGATGGGGTGGTCCCAGACGAGAGCCTGATTGTTGTAGCGGGCTGAGATCATCAGGTAGTAGGTTCCGGGAGCGACGCCGGGGAAGGTTCCGCTGCCGTTGGCGTCGGCCCGGATGGCGGAGGCGGCATTTGCTTTGACGGCATCCAGAATCTTTTGGCAGTCCGGGGTGTGATTTCCGCAGGCGATGCCGAGGACTTTATAAGGGGACGACCCCTGGGGAACGGAGATGCCTTGCTTTGCCAGTATGTCGGCGACGCTGTTGCGGAGAAGGGTGTAGGGATGTCCGGCGAGAGGGTTGGGTGCGCCGGGTTGTGGGGGGAGCCCGGAGACGATGGACAGAGTGGCGTTGCCGAGGGGCGTGGCAGAGGTGGAGAGGGTGCCACCATTGTTGGCTGGGGTTGCTGTCGGATTTCCAGCGGTTGCTGCCGGATTTCCAGCGGATGCGAGCATGGTGGTGGCGCCGCCGGAGGAGGGGATGGTCTTGCTGGGGGTGAGGGTGGCGAGATTGCAGGTCTGTTCGAGCGGGGCGAAGGTGAAGTTGTCGTTGTTGTCCTGGCCGGTGACGACGCGTCCGTGGACCTGGTAGGGGGCGGATGAGCCGGGGTCGAGTGAGCCGTCGGGCTTGATGATGAGGGCGAGGGGGTGATCGGGAGCGGCGATTTTGATGGCGACGCCGGATGCGCCGGGCTCGACGGTGTAGGGATAGGCTCGAGCGGCATCGGGACCGCAGCCGAGGATGACGGACTCGGGGAAGAACTCGACACTGAAGCCGGTGGATGCGGCGAAGATGCCGTGCATGCGGATGCCGGGAGGGGTGGGTGGCCCTTTGTCTCCGCCGAATGCTGTCTTCAGGAGATCGGTTTGCATGGTCTGGATGCCCGTGCCGGCGCCTTTGGAGGAGAGGTTGATGGCGGGGCAGGTGGCGCGCTTGGGGACGAAGTTTGTGTAGCCAGGAGTAGATGCGCCAGCGACGTAGGTGCTGTTGGTGTGAGTGGTGGCGGCGTCGTATTGGTTGTTGCCCTGGTAGGTGAGCTGCGATTGGCCGTAGTTGCCGGTCTGGCTCTTATCGACCATTTCGTGGGTGGTGGTTTGGGACGTTTCGGTGTGGCCGGGAGAGGAGCTACCTGGCGTGTAGCCGCCGGCGACGACGCCGTCGATGGTGACGGGGCCGGGCGGCCCGGTGATGGTTTCAGTACCGTGGAGGGTGAGGACCAGAGGCTTGGGCCTGGTGTTGATGATCAGGACAGCGCGGCCCTCTTTGAAGTCGAGGGAGTAGGCCTCTTGATTGGGCGAGAGGAAAGAGCAGTTGACGAGGACGCCGCCGTCGATGAAGTCGAGACGCCAGTGGCCGGCGCCTTCGAAGACTCCTGCCATATTCGGGCCGGAGGAGGATCCCTCTTTGGGGGCCATGCCGGGAGCAAGCGCAGAGGTCACCTGGGTGAACATCTGGGAGAAGGCGCCCAAGAGTTGGTTTCCGGTGCAGCTGGAGGGTAGCCTGCCGGAGCTGACGCAGCGGCGCATCTCACGCTCTTCCGCGTTCTTGGGGGGAGTGGGTTGGCCGTAGCCCGCGCCGGACTGGGCTTGTTGCTGGGCGGCGTTGAGCTGGTCGTTGGATTTCTGGACGTTCGCGTTGTAGATGTCCTGCTGCTTCTGCTGGAAGGCCTTTGCGGCGGCGACCTGCTTGGCGGAGGGTTGGGTGCAGGTGGGGAAGAGTTTTTTCAGGGCGCCACGGGTGGCGTTGGTGTATTGCATGAGGCCGTTGGGCTGGATGTGGTCGGGGTGGCCGACCATGCAGGTGGAGGTGTCGGAGGTGTCGCGTATGTTGCAGCTCTCGATGAAGATGCGCTCGCCGCTGCAGACGTAAGTGACGCCGGGGAGGAGCGGGTCGTTGGCCTGAGCGGCGGCGACAGAGAGAGCGCAGAAGCCAAATAAGGTTGCTGTGGCTAATCGAAGGCTAGGACGATGTCGGTTGGGACAGGATGAACCCATAGTACCTCCTGGGTTTTCTGAGGTGCTGGCCCGCAATGCCTGGGGAGGAGAAGGATTTGATACTAGACCGATTGAACGCGAAAAGGCAAACGGTGCTTTCGTGAACGGCGGGGTCTGGGGATGGTTCGGGGATGGTTCGGGGATAGGATGCTGCGGGCTACGCGGTGGTCTGGAGTGAAGCTATCTTTTTCTCCGTGGCTTTGACGTTGGCTTTGAGGTTGGCTTTGACGTTGTTTGGGGCTTTGAGGCAGAGCGACTTCGTGCCTCGGCGATGGCGGCCAGATTCTTTTGCATGGCTTCGAGACGCCTGCGGCCCGCATGTGATCCTTCTATAAGCTGTTCGATGCTGATCAGGAACTCGGGCATGTCCATCTCTTCGCGAAACTGAGCCAGATGGGGCTGAATTTTGGCGTATTGGAAGTACATCTCGGGACAGGTGTTGTAGAGCAACTCTGCGTCGAGGGCACCGCTTCTTACAAAGGCGGCGACCATCTCCCAGTATCCGTAGACTTGAAGAACGAAACTACTGTGCCTGTCCCCTGCACTGACAATCTGGATAAGTTCGCTGGCGGATGCGGGTAGAAAATCGCCGCCTACGTAGGAGCGCGCTTCGCGCATGACCGCCTCCCGCCGGAGTTCATACAGTTTCAGAATCAGTTCAGCCTGCTGAATTGCGTTGGCGGTAGCTGCTCTCTTTTTTCTCATCGCCTCTACAATAACAGCCGTCTGATTGCTACGAACAGGGGATGAAAGAGGTTGATGACGACCAGAGCCGATGCTTTCTGTTCGGGCTAAGCGGTGACCTGGAGTTCTGGTTCGGCCTTCGGGGCGGCGAGGTTGAGAACGGGGGCGAGCCAGTGGCCGGTGTGGGATGCGGGGTTGGCGGCGATCTCTTCGGGGGTGCCGGTGGCTACGATCTGGCCTCCGCCGCTGCCGCCTTCGGGGCCCATGTCGATGACCCAGTCGGCGGACTTGATGACGTCGAGATTGTGCTCGATGACGAGGAGGGAGCCGCCGCCTTCGATGAGCTTACGGAAGGCTGCGAGGAGCTTGGCTACGTCGTCGAAGTGGAGACCGGTGGTGGGCTCGTCGAGGATGTAGAGGGTTCGGCTGCGGGCCTTGGCGGCGGTGTCGTTGGCGCTGCGGTTGGTGATGGAGCGAGCGGTGGCGAGGTGCGATGCGAGTTTGACGCGCTGGGCTTCGCCGCCGGAGAGGGTGGTGGCGGATTGGCCGAGACGGACGTAGCCGAGGCCGACCTCGTCGAGGACGTAGAGCTTGTCGACGATCTTGGGGTGGCCGGCAAAGTAGACGAGAGCTTCCTTGACGGTCATGTTGAGGACGTCGTGGATGTTCTTGCCCTTGTAGCGGATGTCGAGGATAGAGGATTTGTAGCGTGTTCCGTTACATTCTTCGCAGGGGAGCTCGATATCGGCGAGGAACTGCATCTCGACGGTGACGGTGCCGTCGCCTTCGCAGACGTCGCAGCGGCCGCCGGGGACGTTGAAGGAGAAGTGTCCGGGGCCGAAGCCTTTGCGCTTGGCGTCGGGCTGCGCGGCGAAGAGGGCGCGAATGTCGTCGAAGGCTTTGATATATGTAACTGGATTGGATCGCGGGGTGCGGCCGATGGGGGACTGGTCGACGAGGATGACGTCGTTGAGGTGGTGGGTGCCGGTGAGTTCGCGGTAGAGGTGCGCGGGGTCTGCGCCTTCGGTCTGGCCGAGAGCCTGCATGAGCGCACGGTAGAGGACCTGGTGGACGATTGTGGATTTGCCGGAGCCGCTGACGCCGGTGACGCAGCAAAGAAGGCCGAGGGGGATGTCGATGTCGACGCCGCGGAGGTTGTGAATGCGGGCTCCGGTGAGTTTGAGGTGCTCGCGGCCAGGTTCGCGGCGGTGCTTGGGGATGGGGATGGTGGCGCGGCCGGAGAGGTATTTGCCGGTGATGGAGTTGGGGTTGGCGGTGACCTCGGCGACGGTGCCTTCGGCGAGGAGTTGGCCGCCTAGTTCGCCTGCGCCCGGGCCGAGGTCGAGGAGGTGGTCGGCGGCGCGGATGACGTCGGGGTCGTGCTCGACGACAAGGATGGTGTTGCCGAGGTCGCGGAGGTCTTTCATGATGCTGATGAGCTTGGCGGTGTCCCGGGTGTGGAGGCCGATGCTCGGCTCGTCGAGGACGTAGAGGGCACCGACGAGACGGGAGCCTAGTGAGGTTGCAAGTTGGATGCGCTGGGCTTCGCCGCCGGAGAGGGTGGAGCTGAGGCGGTCGAGGGTGAGGTAGTCGAGGCCTACCTGGTGGAGGAAGTGGACGCGCTGGCGGACCTCTTCGAGGATTTTGCCGGCGACTTCTAATTGTGCTGGTGTGAGTTGCAAATTATCGAAGAACTGCTGGGCGCCGGTGATGGTGAGGGCGGAGGTCTCGCAGATGTTTTGATTGTTGATGAGGACGGCGCGGGCTTCGGCGCGGAGGCGCTGGCCACGGCAGTCGGGGCAGAGGGCGTAGCCGCGGTATTTGGAGAGGAAGACGCGGACGTGGAGCTTGTATTTTTTGTGTTCGAGGGCGGCGAAGAAGCCTCGGATACCGGGGAAGGTGCCGTTGCCGTCTTCGATGAAGGCTTGTTGCGTGGGAGTGAGATCGTACCAGGGGACGTCGGTGGGGATGCCTGCGGCTTTGGCGGCGCGCTTCATCTCGCCGTGGTGGGGGCGGTATTTGGTGGTGGTCCAGGGGGCGATGGCGCCCTCGTCGAGGGTCTTCGACTTGTCGGGGATGATGAGGTTGGGGTCGAAGTCAATGGTGTTGCCGAAGCCCTGGCAGCGGGGGCATGCGCCGTATGGGTTGTTGAAGGAGAAGAGGCGTGGTTCGGGTTCGCGGTAGGCGCGGTGGCAGGTGGTGCACTCGAAGGCTGCGGAGAAGCGGTACTTCTGCGCTTCGATTTCGCCGTCGCGTGGGACGGTATGGAACTGGACTTCGCCGGATTCGCGGTAGCCGGTTTCGATGGCGTCGACGATGCGGGCGCGGCTCTCGGGGCTGATGGAGAGGCGGTCGATGAGGGCGAAGATGGGTTGAGTGAAGTCGAGTTCGAGGAGGGATTCGGGGGTGGAGAACTCTACGATTTTTCCCGATTGGTAGAGGCGGTTGTAGCCGCGGCGTCGGAGTTCGGTGAGGCGTTCTTTGAGGCTGTCGGTGAGGTTGAGCGTTTCGGGCGCTGTTGACTTTGCGGCTTTCGAAGATTTCTTTACGGCGGTCTTCTTTGGCTTTGGAGCTTCGGCTTCGGGCTCTGCGGTGGTTGCGATCTGCATGGGCTCGAGTTTGATCTCGGCGCGGAGGATGGGGAAGAGGACGTAGGTGCGTGTGCCTTCGGGCAGAGCGAAGAGGGTGGTGATGATCTCGTCTACGGTGTCGTGCTTGACGATGCCGCCGCAGTGCAGGCAGGTGACGGTGCCGCAGCGGGCGTAGAGGAGGCGGAGGTAGTCGTAGATCTCGGTTGCGGTGGCTACGGTGGAGCGGGGGTTGCGGGTTTGATTTTTCTGCTTGATGGCGATGGCGGGGGCGAGGCCGTCCATGAAGTCGACGTCGGGCTTTTCGATGCGCTCGAGGAACTGACGGGCGTAGGCGGAGAGGGATTCGACGTAGCGGCGCTGGCCTTCGGCGTAGACGGTATCGAAGGCGAGGGAGGATTTGCCGGAGCCGCTGACGCCCGAGACGACGGTGAGGGCGTTGTGCGGGATGTCGACGTCGATGCCCTTGAGGTTGTGGGTGCGGGCGCCGCGGATTGTGATCTGGTCATTCATAGAGGAAAGGAAGTAGGGCTTAGGGAACAGGGCTTATGAGTCAGATGGTTGGGGGCGAAAGATTTCGATGAGGAGGAGGCAGGCTCCGATGACGATGCAGCTGTCGGCTACGTTGAAGTCGGGCCAGTGGTAGCTGCCGATGTGGACCTCGAGGAAGTCGACGACGTAGCTGTAGCGGACGCGGTCGTAGAGATTTCCGAAGGCTCCTCCGAGGATGAGCGCGAGGGCTATGGAGCTGAGCGAGAGGACGCGCCCTGCTCGCCAGAGCATTCCGAGAAGGACGATGACTGCGAGGACGGAGAAGGCGATGAGGATGTTGCGCACGGTGGTGGGCGAGGCGGATTCGGCGAACATGCTGAAGGCGGCGCCGGTGTTGTGCACGTCGGTGATGCGGAAGATGCCGGGGATGACGGTGTGGGCCTGGCCGTTGGGGAGTTGACGGGCGACGATGTGTTTGGTGATGCGGTCGAGGAGGACGACTGCGGCGGCGATGGCGAGCGTGAGGCCGCGTTGATCGCGATGGACGGGCTCAACGGCCGGAGCTGTGGTTTCGTAGGTCGTCTTGTTGAGTGAGGACATCAGGCTTGCGACTCCGTGGTGTTGCTGGGTGGTGCGTCGTAGGGTGGGAAGTGGATGGCTTCGAGGGCTTCGGCGCAGCGGAGGCAGACGGTTGGGTAGTTTGCTTCGTGGCCTACGTCTTCGGTGAAGCGCCAGCATCGTTCGCACTTCGAGCCTGCAGCGGGTTTGGCCTGAACGTAGAAGGCTCCCTTTTCTACGGTGCCTTCGGTGATGATGGCGTTTGAGATCTCGACCTGAGCTACGCCGAAGAGCTCGGGCAGGATGGATTTGTACTGCTCGAAGACGGGGTTGGGCTGCTCGGCGAGGGTGTTGAGCCAGCCGAGGACGATCTGGGTCTCGGAGGGTTTGTTGCTGATGGTCTTGGCGGTGCGCTCCTCTTCGAGGACCTTGAGGACCTCGTCGCGCAGGGTGAGGAGGTGGTCGAAGTCTTCTTCGAGTTTGCGGGTGGTGACAGGGATGATCTCGGACATGGCGGGGAAGTGGGCGAGGTGGACACTTGATTCGCGGTTTTCTACCTTGGGCAGGAGTGCCCAGACCTCGTCGGCTGTGAAGCTGAGAATTGGGGCGATGAGGCGGGTGAGGGTTTCGGCGATGCGCCAGAGAGCGGTCTGCGCGCTACGGCGGCCGGGATGGTTGGGCGCGAAGGTGTAGAGACGATCTTTGAGGACGTCGAGGTAGAGCGCGCTGAGGTCGGTGTTCACGTACTCGTTGAGGGCGTGGTAGGCGCGGTGGAACTCGAAGCTGTCGTAGGCGGCGCGGATCTTGGCGTCGAGCTCGGCGGTGCGGGCTAGGATGTATTGGTCTAGCGGCTGTAGGTTGGCGAAGGCGATGGCATCGGTCGCGGGATTGAAGTCGTGGATGTTGCCGAGGAGGAAGCGCAGGGTGTTGCGCAGCTTGCGGTAGTTGTCGCTGACGCGCTGCATGAGGTTTTCGCTGGCGGCTACGTCTTCGCGGAAGTCGACGGAGGCCACCCAGAGACGGATGATCTCGCCGCCTAGACGTTTGGCGATGTCGACAGGGTCCACTCCATTTCCCAGGCTCTTCGAAAAGGCACGGCCTTGTTCGTCGAGGGTCCAGCCAGAGGTCGCGACCATCTTGTAGGGAGCGTGGTTGCGGACGGCTACCGAGGTGAGGAGGGAAGAGTGAAACCAGCCGCGGTGCTGGTCGCCGCCTTCGGTGTAGAGATCGGCTGGGGAGTGGAGCTCGGGTTCGAGGTCGAGGACGGCGTGCCAGCTGGAGCCGGATTCGAACCAGACATCGAGGATATCCATCTCTTTGCGAAACTCTTTGTGGCCGCAGCCTGCGCAGGCGGTTCCTGCGGGGAGCAGGGCGGCGGGTTCGTGTTTGTACCAGGCGTCTGCACCCTCTTTTTTGAAGAGGTCGACGATGCTCTTGTTGATGGAGGGTTCGTTGAGGGGCTCGCCGCACTTGTCGCAGAGGAAGACGGCGATGGGAACGCCCCAGATGCGCTGACGGGAGATGCACCAGTCGGGCCGGGTGGCGATCATGTTGGAGATGCGCTCTTCGCCCCAGGCGGGGTCCCAGACAACCTGCTTGATCTCGTCGAGGGCGCGCTGGCGGAAGGTGGTGACGGTGCCTTCGTCGGTGATCATTGGCGTTTCCATGCCGATGAACCACTGCTCGGTGGCGCGAACGATGACGGGGTTGTGGCAGCGCCAGCAGTGCGGGTAAGAGTGCTCGAAGGTGGTGTCGCTGAGGAGTGTGCCTTTTTCTTTGAGGAGTTCGATGATGACGGGATTGGATTTGAAGACGGTGAGGTCTTCGTAGGGTTGGGCAACTCCGCCTCCGCCGTTGGTGCCGGTGTGGCGCTGGCGGCCGGCGTTGTCGACGTACTGGATCTCGGGGAGCTTGTAGCGCTGGCCGGTGTAGAAGTCGTCGACGCCGTGGGCGGGTGAGGTGTGGACGGCTCCGGTGCCTTGCTCGGCGGTGACGTAGTCCGCGGTGACGCCCAGGATGCTGCGATCGAGGAACGGGTGCTGGAAGGTGGCGTGCTCCAGATGATTGCCGGTGAAGACTGCGAGGATGTCGGCCTGGGATGCGGGCTCAGTGGCGTTCTTTGCGCTCATGAGATGGCAATGAGCGATGACCGAGGACATGAGCGCCTGAGCGATGAGGTAGGTGCCGCCTTCGCAGGCGAGGGCGACGTACTCGAGATGCGGGTTGAAGGCTACGGCCTGCGATGCGGGGAGGGTCCACGGGGTGGTGGTCCAGATGATGGTGTAAACATCTTTACCGGCGAGAGCAGCGTTGATAACAGCTGGATCGCTTGTGAGTTTATAGCGGACGTAGACGCTGGGCGAGGTGTGCTGGTCGTATTCGACCTCGGCTTCGGCGAGCGCGGTGCGGTCGTGGATGCACCAGTAGACGGGCTTGAGGCCCTTGTAGACGAACTTTTTTTCGAAGAAGTCGTAGAAGGTCTCGACGATGCTGGCCTCGTAGCCGAAGCTCATGGTGAGGTAGGGATCGTTCCAGCGGCCGAAGACGCCGATGCGCTCGAACTGGGAGCGCTGGAGGTCGACGTACTTCTGCGCGTACTCGCGGCAGGCGCGGCGGACGGCGATGGGGTCCATCTCGAGTTTTTTGCGGCCTAGCTGCTCGTCGACTTTGATCTCGATGGGGAGGCCGTGGCAGTCCCAGCCGGGGACGTAGGGGGCGTCGAAGCCAGCCATGGTCTTGGTTTTGACGACGAAGTCCTTGATGCACTTGTTGAGGGCGTGGCCGAGGTGGATGGCTCCGTTGGCGTAGGGAGGGCCGTCGTGGAGGATGTACTTGGGCTGGCCGGCGCGGGCGGTGCGGATCTGGCCGTATAAGTCACCTTGCTGCCACGCTTGGAGGCGGGCTGGTTCGTTCTGGGGCAGATTGGCCTTCATGGGAAAGGTCGTCTGGGGCAGATTCAGCGTGGACTTCAGCGCTTTAGGCGCTGGATCTGATGCGTTGTCTTTCCCGCCAATGGGCAGATTCAGCGTGGACTTCAGCGCTTTGAGTTCGGGTTTTGCCTGGGTTGCTTCCGACATTCGGTCCTCTTGGTTCGTTGTGACAAAGATCCAGTTTGTGGCAAACCTCTATTGTAGACGGCGCGGAGGGGTGGTACATAGGATGGCAAGGAGACATTCCTGTAGTGGCGTGCGTCCAAGGGTACAAGCGCCGGTTGGTGAATGTTTGTAGAATGTTTAATGACCAGGCGAGGTTGGCCAGAGCCGGGAAGAGAACCGACCTGGCACGTGGTGCGTAAGAAGAGAAGCAGGATTCGAGGCGGTGAGATTTTTTGGAAGTGGTGTGCGGGAGCTGCGGCTTACTGCACCGAGGCGAAGCAGCTTATGGCGAATAGTTTATTGACACCACCCCCGCAGATTGATCCGGAGAAGCAGGGCCCGACATTACGCCCGGCGAACGCGCCGAATTTGAACGAGGAGACCGATGGGTCTATGTGGTCCTCGTTCTTCGCGAACTTGCGGGATGCTTTCAGCAGGTCGGACGAAACTCCGCTGCACCTTGAGTCAAGGCCCGCTGACAACGATTTTATTATTGAGGAAGAGGGAGTCTTTGCTTCCTTGTTGAACAGCGTGCGGGATGTGTTCTTCCCGGTGAAGCTGCCGCCGCTGGTGCTGGAGTCGCAGCCGATTGCGGTTGTCGATCGGATGAAGACGAAGCAGAATCCGATTGCGACGACCTCCGCTGTCGTGATCTATGGATTGATTATTCTGCTGATCGCGTTTTTGTTGGCGAAGAAGGTTCAGTTTGCCGCTCCCGTGAGGATGGTTCAGGTGACGGACCTTTCGGTGCCGCCGCAGGCTCCGCCGAGAGCTCAGGCGATGGGTGGAGGCGGTGGACAGCGTGGGCCGACGCCGGTGACGAAGGGAACACCTCCGAAGGCTGCAGACACGCAGATTGTGCCGCCGAGCAAGCCTCCGCTGGTCGAGCCGAAGATCAAGATCGATCCGACGGTCGAGATGCAGAAAGATATCAAGATGGCGACCAGTATTCCGCAGATTGGCGTGGCGAACTCGCCGCTGGTGGGCATGTCGTTAGGAAATGGCAGCGGAACAGGACTTGGATCTGGAAGTGGATCGGGTATCGGGCCTGGGTCGGGCGGCAATACCGGTGGTGGGCCGAAGCGGATTGGCGGTGGGGTTTCGGCTCCGGTGCTGATCTTTTCGGTGGAACCGGAGTTCTCTGAAGAGGCTCGGAAGGCTAAGGTTGCTGGAAATGTTCTGGTTAACCTATGGGTCGATACGAATGGAAATCCCAGCCACGTCCATGTGATTCGCGGGGTTGGTATGGGTCTGGATGAGAAGGCGATGGAAGCTGTGAGGCAGTACAAGTTCAAGCCGGCGATGGAGAACGGTAGGCCTGTTTTGGTTGAGTTGAACGTTGAGGTTAACTTCCAGATCTTCTAGTGACAGGGAGTAGGGAATAGGGAACAGGTACGAAGCTCAGTGCAGAAAAAGGGCCCTCATTTGAGGGCCCTTTTTCTTTCTTGATGGTTTGGTTATGCGTGTTGGAAGGTGACGTGACGCTCGGGGGAGTTTCCGACGCGAACCAGCCTTGAGTCGGGGGCCGAGCTGAGGCTGAAGCGCTCGACCTGCTGCTCGAGCGTGACGGCGGTGGTGCGGAGCGATTCGATTCCGGCTGCGGTGGTGGCCATCTCGGTAAGATTTTCGTGGCTGAGGGAGTGGATCGAGTGCAGGCTGGCGCTGGACTGGTCGGCTGCGGCGGTCTGCTGGGAGGCGGCGATGGCGATTTGGGCGATCATGCGGTCGACGCGTTCGGCCATGCCGATGATGCGCTCGAGGGCCTCGCCGGCCTGAGTGGTGGTGATGACTCCCTGCTGAACCGTTCCGGTGCCGCTCTCCATGCTGGCGATGGCGGTGAGGGTGCGGTCCTGAATGCCCTGAATCATGCTGGCGATCTCGCCGGTGGCCTGCGCGGTGGATTCGGCGAGGCGGCGGACCTCTCCGGCGACTACGGCGAATCCGCGGCCCTGGTCGCCTGCACGGGCGGCCTCGATGGCGGCGTTGAGGGCGAGCAGGTTGGTCTTGCGGGCGATCTCGTCGATGACGGTGACGATCTGTGAGATGCGGCGCGAGTCGTCGCCGAGGAGGCCGACCGTGGCGGAGGTGTCGCTGACGGCGGTGGCGATGGAGTGCATGCTACCGAGGACCTGCTTGACGATGGTGCCGCCTTCGCGGGCGGTCTCGGCGGCGCTGCGGGCGGTTTCAGCAGCGGACTGCGTGTGGCGGGAGACCTCGGCGATGGAGGCGGACATCTCCTGCATGGCAGTGGCGGCCTGCTGGGTCTGCTGACTCTGCTGGTCCATGCGGCGATGGATCTGATCGCTGGCGGTACCCATAGTGGCGGCGCTGCCGGTGATGGTGGAGACGGTTTGAGCCAGGGTGCCGATGATGCCGGCGAGGTTGGACTGCATCTTCTGGACGGAGTTGGCGAGGGCTCCGGTCTGGTCCGTGGCGTCGAGAGCCAGAGGCTGGCCGCTGAGGTCGCCAGAGGCGATGGCGTCGGCGCGGTGCATGACCATGTTCAGGGCGTAGGTGATCTTGCGAGCCAGATAGATCGATACCGAGATGCCGATGAGGGAGGCGATGATGGTACCGAGCCAGAGGACGATGAGGGTGAAGTGGTTGGCCTCGCGGAGCTGCGCCTGCTCTTCGTTGGCGAGGCGAGTCTGGGACTGCGTGATCTCGGTGATGTTGGAGAAGAGGGTGTTTTCGAGAGGGATGATCTGGTTCTGCAGGGTGTCGTAGGCTGCGGCGGAGCCCTGCGGGGTCTTCGATTCGTTAAGGCTTTCGACCTTCTCTTCGAGGACCTTGAGCGCTGCGAGGTCGTTGTCGAGGGCGATCAGTCGCGGGGCATCGGAGCCCAGATCGAAGTGCGAGGTCTGCTGGTGGAGCTGGGCCAGAGAGGCTTCGGCCTGCTCGAACTGTGTGCGCCGGGCGTTGCGGTAGTTAGCCGAAGCGGTCGCGTCGATGCCGAAGAGCATGTAGGACTCAAGCAGGCGAACGGTGTCTGTGAAGTGGGAGCGGATGTCGCGACTGGACATGATGACGGGGATGCGATTCTCCGTGACCATGTTCGAGAGAGCGTTGGCCTCCCCGATGTACCGGTGGGCGATACATGCGCTGAGAACGGTAGTGGCGACAATGGCGCCAGTCATCAGAAACATCTTCGACTGCAGTTGCATGAGGACCTCGGAGCAGAGTTGAGGGGCGATTGATTTCAGGGTTTAAGAGACACCGCCGGATGATCCCGACGGGGCCTCTGTCGCGATGATGCTTAGGGCTACGATGTCTGGTGCTACGGATTCTTTTGGGCTACTGCTCGAGGTTGAAGTTGACCTCGATCTCAGACTCGGTGGCATCGGAGTTCGGAGCGAAGCGCCAGTGGGTGACCGCGTCCTGGGCGGCGGGAGCGAGGAGAGCGTGGCCGGACTCTACCTTGGTGGCCGATACGGTTCCGTCCGCCTGAATGGTGACGAGGAGGATGACCTTGCCGCCTACGTGCATGCGTTTCGCCAGTTCGGGGTAGGAGGGGTTGGTGCGGGAGACGATTGCGCGATGAACGTTGCCTGCGAAGGCAGTGCCAACGCAGAGGGCGACGCTTCCGGCAAGAAGAAGGGGGCGCGAAGAGCGAAGTGGGATTGCCAAGGAAAACCTCCGGGTACAGAGGTTGTATCGGCGGAGGGGCGGGAGGCTTTAGCGCAATTTCCCTGTTCCGTAGAACGGAGGATTTACCGCAGCGCCGTTTTCCTTGAGAGAAGACGGCCATGAATGCGTTGACTCACCTGCACACCCACAGGGAAATGGCTTTAGCGGAGAGACAGGACGGGGGAGGTTACTTCGGCGAAGGTGAGATTTTCCGCGGGGCTCGAGGTGCGCTGCTTCCAGTCGAGAAAGAGCTTGCCGTAGCTGTCGGTGAGGCAGGTGGCCGGGTCGATGTTGAGTGCGGCGAGGGTTTCGTCGATCCAGGCGGTGGGGCCTTCGAGCTCGGCGTAGGTGCCGATGGGGGTCTCGTCGAGGACGAGGTGAGCGGTGATCTCGTCGGGGCCTGCAGAGTGGGACCACTCGGTGCGGTACTTCTCGTAGACAAAGGCTGGGAGGTAGCCCAGCTGCTTGAAGATCTCGGCCATGGCTTCGGGTTCGGCCACGGTGGTCTCGGTCTCGACGCGGATCTTGTAGCGGGTGGTGTCGACGGGGTCCTGCTGGTCGGGGAGGCGCTTGTGGGTGAGGGTGCAGAGGCTTCCGTACTGGCGGAGGCGGAGGATCTGTTTGAGGGCGCGGAGGTCGCGGTTGGGGGTGTCGTAGAGGGTGTTGTGCTCGAAGGTGCGGGGAGTGACGAGGTGGAAGCTTAGCTGCGAGAGGCGGGCCTGGAGAGCTTCTGGATCGGGGACGGGGAACTTGAGTTCGATCTCAGAGTTCTGCATGAATGGAGTATACGGCGGGCGTGTGGTGCAAAACGAGGCCGCTACTTTGATTTTGCGGCTTTTTTCAGGCGGTCGCGGATGGCGAGGCCGAGGCCTTCGGGTTTGGGCATGGGGCAGAGGATGATGGCTACGCCGCGGGCGTCGAGGTCGCGCAGGCCGGCGAAGAGTGTCTGGGCGAGGGCTGTGGGATCTTCGATGGAATTCCAGGGAAAGACTTCTAACGAGGTGTTGGGGATGGCCCATCCCTGGGGGAGCATTACGCCGATGAGATTATTTGCTGTTGCTTGAGTGGCCACTAGCTGGGACTGCAGGTCGGATTCGCTGTCGACCAGGATGAGCTGGGCGCGGGGGGCGTAGTGGCGGATGCCGACGCCGGGGGATGGGAGGCTTTGGGGTTCGGAGGGTGTCTGCTGCGGGGGTTGATAGAGAGTGACTGGGCCCGCAATGGGTTGGAGCATCGCTGCGGTGATGGCGCCGGGGCGGTAGAGGATCATCGGCGTCTGGTTGGGATCGAGGACGGTGGATTCGACGCCTACTGTGGTTGCGCCGCCGTCGAGGATGGCGTCGATGCGGTGGTTGAGATCCTCGAGTACGTGGGCTGCGGTGGTGGGGCTGATGCGGCCGAAGCGGTTGGCGCTGGGGGCGGCGAGGGGGACGCCTGCGGCTTCTAGGAGCGCGTGGGCGAGGGGATGGGCGGGCATGCGGACGCCTACGAGGGGACGGCCCGCGGTGACGGCGTCTGAGATTTTTTTGGTGCGCGGCAGGAGGAGGGTGAGGGGGCCGGGCCAGAAGGCTTCGAGGAGGCGCTCTGCTTTTGCGGAGACGGTGGCGACTTCGTCGAGCATGGCGCGGTTGCTGACGTGGACGATGAGGGGGTCCCAGTGGGGGCGGTCTTTTGCCTGGAAGATGCGCTCGACTGCAGAGGCGTCGAGTGCGTTGGCACCGAGGCCGTAGACGGTCTCGGTGGGGAAGGCTACGGTGCCTCCGAGGCGCAGGATCTCGGCGGCGCGGGCGATGTCCTGTGGGCTGGAGGTGAGGCGGGCGGTGGTTCGTTCTGGGGTTCGCTGTGGGGTTCGTTGTGGGATTGGCTGGCTCATCGGGATGGGTTGGGTCATCTTGCTGTGAGCTGCCCGGCTGTGAGCTGGCCGGCGAAGGCGTCGAGGGAGAGGCTGCGAAGGAGGTTGCGGCGCAATCCGCTCTGTACCTGGTCGAGAGCGCGGGAGGCGGATTCGATCCAAGCGAAGCTGAGGGTGCTGCTGAGGCGGTCGAGTTCGGGGCGCAGGTCGGTGTTGCGGACGAGCTCGGGAGTGCCTGCGCCGAGGAGGAGGAGATCTTCGAGGAGGAGGGAGAGGCTGCGGAGGAGGGCTGAGGTTTTTTGTTGGCCTTCGGCTCCGGCGCGGTAGGTCTCGGTCGTCTTGAAGAGGGCGGTGTGATCAGGCTCTGCGGAGCCGGAGTTGGCGGCGGCGGCGTTGCGCAGGAAGACGAGTGCGTCGGCGCGGGAGGCGGTATAGGCTTCGAGGTCGAAGCTGAGGGCCTTGCCGGCGGCTCCCTGGGCGAGGCGTGCGATGAGGGTGCGCTGCTTTGGCGGTATGTCGGGGCGGCGGTCGGTGAGGAGCATCTCGATCTCTTCGACGGGCAGTGCACCTAAGCGGACGGTGGCGCAGCGGGAGCGAATGGTGGGGAGGAGTTCGCCGGGGTTCTCGGCGAGGATGATGATGTGGACCGTCGCGGGTGGTTCTTCGAGGACCTTGAGCAGGGAGTTGGCGGCCTCCTTCATCATGTTCGCGGCAGTGAGGATGAAGATCTTGCGCGGGGCTTCGTTGGGGAGGTAGTGGGAGCGCTGGATGACGGTGCGGATCTGGCCGAGCTTGATGAGGAGCTGGGGCGGATCGGGTGGAACGATGAGGACGTCGGGGTGCGGCTGCACGAGGACGCGGGTGTCTTTCCTGTCGGCTTCGGTCTTGAGCTCTTCGCGGATGGCTACGGCTTTTTCGACCTCGTCTTCGAGGTTGGCGACGGACGCGATGCGGGTGCAGTTGTGACAGACGCCGCAGAAGCTGGCGAGGGATTGGCCGTTGGACCAGAGATCGCGCGGCTGGCGTTCGCACTCGACGGCCATGGCGAGCATGAGGGCGAGGGTGTACTTTCCTGCTCCGTTGGGGCCGGCGAGGATGAGGGAGTGGGGGAGGCGGCCGGCGGCGATGGCGGTGCGGAGGTGCTCGATGGCGGTGCTGTTGCCGAGGAAGTCGTTGAAGGTGGCGGGGAGAGCGGTTTGTGCGGTCACGACTTGCGGACTCCTCTTCGGCTTGGGTCTTCGATGCGGCTCTCGGGGTACTCCCCCGGGTGTACTGGTTTAGTGCTAAAGTCTTCCATCGAGGAAGGTTAGGTCTGGACTTCGGGTGTGCTACTTCGCGCCGGGGATGGTCTGCTTCCGGGATTTATCCCTCTGGTTTATCTCTCTGCTTTCCCAGACTTTATCTCTCTCGTTCTATGATACCCGTTTGGCGGGGGGTAATGCGCCAAGTTGGGGATGCGCGGAAAGGTGCGTCTTTAGCGGGTTTTGTGATGGGTCAGAGGATTTGGGGGCTTGACAAGGTGAAACGCGTTTCGGCACCCAGGGAGAGGGGGGCGAAGCGAGGGATCGTGGCAGATGGGGAAAAATACGGGGGTCTCTCCACTGCGGAACGAACGATGAAGCTGTTCGTTGCTTCGGTCGAGATGACGCATCCACGACCGAACCCACACCCACAAACTCTCCTAGGACACGCATGTTGGCGTGTGGAGTTCCAGGAAGATTCGTGACGCTAATGTTGTTGTCGGTGCATCAGTTTTGTTACAGGGTAAAAGTACTTCGCTAAGGAGTTGTGTGGGCGCCAGGAAGTACGTGCGGAAGGTCGTCTTGTTGGTCCTGCTGGGAGCTGCCACTGCTCTCGTTGGGCAAAGTACGAACCAAGTCAGGGCTGGAGCAACCGATGAGACCAGCCAGTATCAGCCACAGGCCGAACCTCCGCTTGAGAGACCGCTGCCGCAGTTCGCGCAGATGCTCGATTCCGCTTCAGCGGCGTTGGGCAAGGTGCCGGCGGATCCGCTCCTGGAGAGCGATCCGCTTGGGTTTGTTACGCGAGCGGCGGATATGGGGGGACGGTGGCTGGAGCTCTCTTCGCGCCTGAGATTTGGAGCGACGTATACGTTTCTGAATCAGTATGCGACGGTGGTTCCCGATACGGCGCGGCGACATGACCAGTTGAGCGGGCGGCTGGACTTTACGGGGAACTGGTCGGTCTATGACCACGAGAGTACGGCTGGTTCGATTGGGCTGCTGGTACGTTCGGGTACGAATATCGGGATGAGTCAACAGTGGAACCTGAGCGATCAGATGGGCTCGGGAATCTTTTTGAACTGCCTGCAGGGGGGTGGGGCGCAGCGGCCGATTACGGTGAACATCCTTTATTGGCGGCAGGATTTTATGCACAAGAGGCTGTCGTTTTATGTGGGCAAGCTGCACCCGAATCAGTACGTCAGCCTTAGTTTTTACAACAACGATGAGAGAACGCAGTTTCTGAATGGGGAGAACGACGGCAATCTGGCGATTGCTTCGGATGGGACGTATGCGGGTGGTGGAGCGGTTGACTTTCAGATGACGCACCATTTTTATCTGCACGCTCTGGCGATCGATACGGTGGGTGCGCAACAGACCAACATTAAAACGCTGGCGGATAAGAAATATCTGGAGGGGGTGGAGTTCGGATGGTTTGATGGTGCGCCTGGGAGTCGATATCTAAACATTCGCGTCGGCGTGTGGCGTGACGATACGAAGAATCTGGGCAGCGGGCACGGGGTAGGCATTGGCTTAGATCATGAGTTTTCGAATGGCTGGGCGCCGTTTGGCCGATATGGTTTTGCGACGGAGACGGGAACGGCGATCCGGCAGACCGATACGCTGGGACTGACGAACGTTCGTCCGTTTGGCCGGCGGGGCGATATGTTCGGCGCGGCGTTCAACTACATTCAGCCGAATCATACGGGGAAGCGGCATGAGAGTATCTTCGAGACGTTCTATCGGATCAGGTTGACCAAGAGCATGGAGGTTGGCCCTGATGTGCAGGTGTCGATTAACCCGATGTACGCGGCGAAGGCTTACACGAGTGTGCTGCTGAATGCTCGGATGCGGATTATTTTTTAAACCTGAAGTGCGCCCTGCGCGGGCGGCGGTCACTTCGTGACTTGTATACCCCTTTGGTTGGCGCTCCCGTTGGTCGCGATTGGATATTTTCCGCCTACCTTAGTAGAGGAGCACCGCAACGTTGTAGGTGGTGAATTGAGGGTTGGGTTGTTTGCTGGGGCAGACGGCTACTTCGGCGGTGGTGTACTGGCCGGTGGAGATGGCGTGGAGGAGAGCGTCGGGAAGGATGGTGGGGTCGGGGCCGTCCCACTGGACGACTAGTCTTGGCGAGCCTGCTGTGCCGCGTGGCATGGTGCAGGTCTGGTGCGCGTCGGCGTTAGAGGGAGCGGGGGCGATGCCGTGGGATTGGAGGTTCTGGGTTACGCGACTTTCGAGGCCGTCGAAGGACTGGACGGGAGCGCTGTGGGAGAAGTCCTCGACGGCGATGAGGAGGCCGCCCGGGCCTGGGATGACGGCGATGCCTAGGGCGTCGAGATTGGGATCGAGGATGTTGGCGCGATGGGTCGGGGAGCTCATCCAGGTTTGATGGAGGGTGATGGGGTCAGGAGCGCGGCCGAGGTTTTCGGCGATGGTGGTGAAGTGGGCTCCGGCCTGGGCGCCGCGGGTGGTCATGTCGGGCTCGCCTGGGTATTGGTGCTCTAACTCGCCTGGTTCGCGCAGGACTCGCTGGGCGTGGACTCTGGCGGCGCGGGCGAGGTCGCTGTCCCAGTGGATGGGCGGGAGGTTGTGGGCGGCTCGGGTTTGATTGGTGAGCTGGAGGATGGTTTGCTCGGCCCGGGAGGGAGCGGTTTGGGCGACGGCGAGTGGGGCTGCGAGGGTTAGTGCGAGGAGGGCGAGGCTTCGTGCTTGGCTTGCTTTTTGCATTTGTCTGTTGGAACCCTTGGTGATGGGGAAGGTTGCCGAGTGGCGGCTTTTTTGCTCTTGGGTACGATAGATACGATAGGGATGAGGAGACTGTACATGAAGACGAGCGCGCGGAATATGTTGGCGGGAACGATCAGCAAGATTACGAAGGGTGCTGTGAACTCCGAGGTGCTGTTGAGGACTGCGGGTGGGGATGAGGTTGCCGCGATCATTACCAATGGCAGCGTGGATGCCATGGGTTTGAAGGATGGGATGAAGGCCTATGCGCTGGTGAAGGCGAGTTGGATCATCCTGGGGAAGGAGTTGGATAAGAGCAGGATCAGCACGCGGAATATTCTTTGTGGTGTGGTGGAGAGTATTCATGAGGGGAGCGTGAATGATGAGGTTTCGATCAAGCTGCCAGGTGGGGAGTTGCTGACCGGTGTGATTACTGATGGGAGTTTGCACCGGTTGGAGTTACATATAGGCGAGAGGGTTTGTGCGGCGTTCAAGGCTTCGAGTGTGATTGTTGCTGTGGATTGATGCTTGTCCTGCCGGACGGGCCCGCTGCGCGCGGGGTGGCCACTTCGTGGCGTGTGTATCGGTCTTGCTTGTGTCTGGTGCATGGGCCCTCCCTTTGGTCGGGATCTTTTTTAGCGGGGGATTAGCTGCATCACGAGCGGGTCGCGGGGGCGGAGGGTTATCTTGGCCTGGACCTCTGGCGGTGTCGAGCCGAGGTAGATCATGCGCCAGCGCTGGGCGATGGTGGCGATGCTGAAGACACCCTCCATCCAGGCGAAGCTCTCGCCGATGCACTGGCGGCTGCCTCCGCCGAAGGGGAAGTAGGCGAATTTGGCGCGGGCGGCTTTATTCTCCGGGGTGAAGCGGTCGGGGTCGAAGCGGAGTGGGTCGGGGAAGTACTGCGGGTCGCGGCCCATGATGTATTGGCTGAAGAAGAAGTGTGCGCCGGAGGGGATGGTGTAGGGGCCAAGGATGATGGGCTTGGTGGACATGCGGCCCATCGCCCAGGCGGGCGGGTAGAGGCGCATGGATTCAGCGAAGACTTGTTCGGTGTAGCGGAGGGCGGGGTAGTCGGGGAGTGTGGGGAGGCGTTGGGTGGCGCCGGTGCCTAGGACTGCGTCTAGTTCGGCGTGGAGTCTGGCTTCGATGGCGGGATTCTGGCTGAGGAGATACCAGGTCCAGGCGAGGCCGTTGGCTACGGTTTCGTAGCCGGCGAGGAAGATGGTGAGGACTTCGTCGCGGACCTGCTCGTCGGACATGCCGGTTTGCTGGGTGGGGTCGTCGGACTCGTACTTGCTGGCCAGGAGCATGGAGAGGAGATCTCCGCGATCTGGTTCACCGCGGGCGGCGGCTTCGCGATGCTCGCGGATGAGGCGGTCTACTACTGCGTCCAGGCGGCCTTTGGAGCGGCGAAACTTTATGATGCCGGGAATGGGCAGGTGGAGGAAGGATTCGATCTTGGGGAAGGCGACGATGAAGTTGTAGAGGTCCATGATGGTGTTGACCTCGTCGTTGATGCTGCGAATGTCGGCGGTGACCTCGGTGTTGAAGAGCGTGCGGGCGACGATTTCGAGGGACAGCTTCATGCTGGCGGCTGAGATGTCGATTGGCTGGCCGGAGGGAGATTCCTGCTGCCAGGTTTCGCTCTGGTGGGCGGCGCAGGCTACGATCTGGTCGCCATAGGCGGCGATGCGCTGGCGATGGAAGGCTGGCGCGGCGATCTTACGCTGACGCATGTGGATGGGATCGTCGGAGGTGATGAGGCCTTCGCCGAGGAGGACTTTCATGCGGCGGACGGTGCGCTCTTTGACGAAGCTGGCGGCCTGGGTGACGAGGATCTCGCGGATGTACTCGGGGTCGTTGATAAAGACGATGGGAGTGCCGAGGAAGCGGTAGCAGGCGATGTTGCCGTAGGTTTTGAGGAGGTGCTCGAAGAGGAGGATGGGGCTGCCTAGTTTGACCCAGGGCTTGAAGGCGTAGAAGGGGAGGGAGCGCTTGAGGCCTGGTGGCATGCGTCCCGTGTTGCTGCTGACCGGTTCTGGGGGAGCTTCGAGGGTGAGGGGAGGGGTGGTCATTTGCGTCGTCTCAGGTGACTTTGACTTGGTTAACTGCCTTAGAAGCTGTCCAGACGCTGTCCTGCCGGACGGGCCTCCTGCGCGGAGAGCGGGCGTTCGCACGCCTTTTTGCGAAGCGGTATACACGTCACGAAGTGACCGCCCTCCGCGCAGGAGGCCCGTCCGGCAGGACAGCTTCTTAGACGAGGAGAACATACTTCTGGTGGGCGCGGTGGGCGGCGTTGACGAGGTGGAAAGAAACGGGATCAGGCTTCGGCGGCGTCGAGTCGGGAGAGGACGATGTCGCGGATGATCTCTTCGATGTGGTCGATGGAGGCGTCGTCGCGGATGACGGCGACGCGGTGGGGCTCGCGGGCGGCGATCTCTTCGTACTTCTCGTAGATGCGGCGATAGAAGTCGTCGGACTCGCGCTCGAAGCGGTTTTCGTCGGTGCCTTGCTTTTCGACGTGGCGCTGGTTGCGGCGGCGGGCGCGGCGAAGGGAGGACTCGAGCGAGGGGAGGAGGAGGAGGGTGAGGTCGGGCTGGAGGTTGTCGCAGGCGGCGGCGTGCATGGCTAGGATGCGCTGGCTGCCTAGCTGGCGGCCTCCGCCTTGATAGGCCTCGGAGGAGTCGGTGTAGCGGTCGCAGAGGATGATGGAGCCGGCGGCGAGGGCGGGGAGAATGACCTCGGCGATGGACTGGGCACGGTCGGCGAACATGAGGGACATCTCGGCGGCGGGGGCGATGGGGCCGAGGGCGGCTTCGGAGCGGGAGTCGAGCAGGATGCTGCGGATGCGGTCGCCGAGGGCAGTGCCGCCGGGCTGGCGGAGGGTGACGACGGTGCGGCCTTTGGACTCGAGCGAGGTGGCCAGGCGGCGTAGTTGAGTGGTCTTTCCGGAGCCGTCGAGGCCTTCGAAGGTGATGAAATATCCGCGCGGCATTGTCTTCAGCTTATCCCAGATGGTGATGGGGGAGAGTTCGGGAGAAAGTATTGGCCAGTCGATCCCGAGAAGGATTATTATGTTGCGCGCTGCGGAAAGCGAGTGCAGCAGAGGGCCCTAACGTATGATGATGGTCGTGATTTTTGCAATGGTCTTTGTGCTTCTGGCATTGGGTTTGGTAATTACGCTGATGGTTCGGTCTCACGGTCGCGAGTTTCATGGCAGACAGCTGAGAGCCGGGAGTGAGACGCACGGAGTGAAGTGAGCCTGCCGGGCTCGAACGGATGATGGGATCTACCTGGTGACGGTGGGCGCGGGTTGCCAGGTCACACTGGCGGTAGTAATGGCGATGGCCAGGGAACCTTCTGCTCCTTCTTTGAGGAAGGGGCCGTCGGATTTGTGTTCCTGGTGGGCGCTGTCGGTGTAGAGAAGCTTGGTGGGGCCGGAGCCGAGGACCTTGAAGCGATAGTGGAAGTCGGCGCCGGTGGCGAGGTTTTGTGTGCCGAAGCTGGCGCTGGGGTAGTCGACTTCGAGGAGCTCGATGGGCTTGCCGGTGTGATTGCTGACCGTGGTCTCAACGTACGGGGAGTGGCAGCCGGTCGCGGCGAGGCTGGTGAGAAGGGCGAGCGCGAGCAGAGAACGCATAAGGTTCAAGGTTATCAGGGTGGGACTACAGAGACCCGAGATGCTGGTCCTTAGCGTAGATTGTTTTACATGCGCTCGGTCCTCTTTTCTTTATGCCTAATGTTCGCGCTTGCGAATGCTCCTCAAGCGGGAGGGCTTCAGTCGAAGCAGGCTGATGCACAGACGACATACAATCACATTCCAGCCAACATGGAGGCGCTTGTCTGTTCAGATCCTGAGCAACAGGCCGACTGCAAGATCTATTTTGCTGGGTTTGCCCACACGCTAGACCTTATCTTTGCCACTGATTCGAAAGGCGACGCTGGTGATGGTCTTTGTGGCGACATCTCAGACTTGATCTATGAATTTGCGCATGAGGTCCAGACAAATCCAAAAGCACGTACTGAAGAAACGCATACCGTTTTGGCTACGCTGCTCATCAGGGATCACAACTGTTCAAAGCGAAAAGGTCAAAGTCGCATTCAAAACCATGTATCCGCAGGGGAACTCATAGATATGTGCCACGCCGGAGATATCGCGTTTAGTTCGTGTTCCCAGTATCAGGCGGGGTTTCTTAGCGCCGTGCTTTTCGTGTCGGAACAAACAGGAAAACCAGTTTTGTGTGGCGATCAGCGCCTAATTAATCCTTTGAGTGTGTCAACAATGCTTAACGACAGACTTCAAGCTAATTTCCGGCTTCGTCGCGATCCGGCTGTAGCGGTCATGCTCGATGAGCTAAAAGCAAACATGCCGTGTTCGAGTAAGTAGGGCGGGAATCTGCCAATTTGCCCTGAGGGTAGTTTTTATATCTGCCAGTTGTCCGTTATCAGGTCATTTGAAGGAGAACTAATGAGTTCGAGGAACGTGAGAGAAAAACTATGGCTGGCTATCCGTGCGCTCACGACGAGCGGGGGAACGCTTCAGGAGCGCCTCGTAAGTGCTGCAACGGGTTTGTGTAGCCTTCCATCGAATAACGAACTGCCCAAGCAATATGAAGAGGCTCTTAGTTCGATAATTCGAAATCTGACCAAGAATCATGCTGTAGGGAATGAAGGCAGGATTGAGGCCACTACAAGAAAAATAAGCGACCAGGACGCTAGTCGGATCGCTAATGAAATTCTTGATCTTTACACCAGCCTCAGAGGTGGAATATGAAGATTTTTTAGAGGAAGGGTAGAAGTTCGGAGGTTCGGGTGGGGGGCTTGTCGAGGATGCGGGCGGTGAGGACGGCTCCGGAGCGGTTGTCGTGTAACGTGATGGGGAAGGCGAGGACGCTCCAGGTGAGTTGTGGCTCCTGCGGTCGGGGTTGGGCGAGGAGGCCGCGATGGGTGCGGTCAATGTAGGTCTCGCGGGTGAGGCAGACGGTCTGGAGGACGTCGCTCCAGTCGCGCATGAAGGGACGCATCTCCTGAAAGACGCTGCGGCCGATGAACCACTCGCGAGGTTGGCCGAGGTATTCGGCGACGCTGTCGTTGCAGTACTGCCAGATGCCTTTCTCGTCGAAGATCTGGACGAGGACATCGGTGCCGATAGCCATGGCGATGCGGGAGTAGAAGAAGTCGCGGGCATCGACGACGACTGGTGCGCCACGGCGTTTCGCTTCGAGGGAGCTGAGGGCGTCGAGGAGATCTTCGACGGAGCTGTGGCCCTTGAGGAGATGCATGTCTTCGACGCCGCCGAAGTAGCGATCGATAGTGGCCGAGAGAATGATGATGGGGACGTGGGGCCGGCGGCGGCGGAGGAGAGCTGCGACCTCGGTGCCGAACTGGCCTGCTCCGAGATGATAGTCGAGGACGGCTATGTCGATGTTGTTGAAGAGGTCGGTTGCCTCTTCGATGGTGGAGGCGGGAACGCACTCGTAGCCGTGCTGGCGCAGGATGGCGGAGCGGAGATGGAGATTGGTGGGTTCGTCATCGAGCAGAAGGACGCGAACGGGTTGGGTGGTGGTGCTTTGCATCTCGTTCGTGCCGTTGCGGAGACTTTCGGGAGGTTCCATCATGTCCTACCCCCAAGTACCTCTTTGATTTATATACGACGAGGGTCACCTGGTGGATGGTTATTTTAGTTTCGACTTAATGTCGCGTAGTAGTTCGGGAAGGCGATTGAAGAGCGCGACGGAACGAAGCCACTGCCGGTTGTCGATGGCGGGATAGCCGCTGACGACTTTTCCGGGGGCTACGTCGTTGGGAATTCCGCTTTGGGCGGTGGCGATGGCTCCGTCGCCGATGGTGCAGTGGCCGGCGACGCCGACCTGGCCTGCGAGGATGACGTTTTTGCCGATGATGGTGGAGCCTGCGAGGCCGACCTGGGCGCAGAGGAGTGTGTTCTCGCCTACAGTGGAGCCGTGGCCGACCTGGACGAGGTTGTCGATCTTGGCACCGGCGTGGACGCGGGTTTCGCCGATGGAGGCGCGGTCGATGCAGGCGTTGGCCTGGATCTCGACGTTGTCTTCGAGGATGGCGGGGCCGGATTGAAGGATCTTGTACCAGGTGCCGTCGGATTGGCGGGCGAAGCCGAAGCCGTCGGCGCCGACGATGGCTCCGTTCTGGAGGGTGACGTTGTCGCCTAGCTGGCAGTGTTCGCGGACGATGGCGTGGGCGTGGGCGAAGAGGTTGTCGCCGATGCCGGCGTGGGGGTAGATGACGACGTGGGGGAGAATGACGGCGTTGTCGCCGATGGTGACGTGATCGCCGATGACGGCGTAGGCGCCGATGTGGGCGTTGGCGCCTATTCGCGCGGTGGGAGCGATGGCTGCGGTGGGGTGGATGCCGGGGGCGTAGGTGGGAGGCTGATAGAAGAGCTCGATGGCGCGGGCGAAGGCGAGGTAGGGATTTTTGAGGCGGAGGGTGTGGGCGGGGATCTGGGGGAAGTCGGGTTCGACGAGGACGGCGGTGGCCTGGGTGGTGTGGGCGAGGGAGGCGTACTTTGGATTGGCGACGAAGGCCAGGGCTCCGGCTGTGGCGGCTTCGATGCCGGCTACCTGGGTGATTTTGGCGGCGGGATCGCCGTGCAGGGTGGCGCCGAGGTGGTCGGCCAGTTCGGCTAGAGTTACCGATTTCGGACTGGATGGCATGGGGTGGATTGTAATGGAACGGGCTGGTGGAGCGTGCTGTCCTGCCGGACGGGCCCACTGCGCGCGGGGCGGCCACTTCGTGGCGGGTATACCCCTTTGGTTGGCGCTCCCGTTGGTCGCGAAGGGAGATGATTCCGACCAACGGGAGGACCACGCGAAGCTCTAAACGGGCGTGCGAACGCCCGCTCTCCGCGCAGGAGGCCCGTCCGGCAGGACAGAGTCTGGATTCAGTTGGGGCGGGTGTTGGGTGGGATGAGGTTGGTGAAGAGGTCCTCCTGGAGGCTGGGGACCGATGAGGCGGGAAGGGGTTTGCGGCGCGAGGGGGTGGTGATGACGGCGAGAAGTTGGAGGTCAGTGATGGAGGTGCGCGGGACGAAGATGCGCTGGGTGTTGGAGCGGACGTCAGGTGGGGTGAGCTGGAGGCCGGTGTCGTTGATGAGGTCGTCGGCGAGGGTGATGTCGATGGGGGCGAGGCCTTCGAGGAGGTCGCCGGAGCGGAAGGTGAGGCGGAGCCAGAGGCCTTCGGTGCGGGGCTTGGCGAGGAAGGTGCGGCGGGTGAGGCGTTCGGGGTTGGCGGTGTCGTGGAGGTTGTAGTCGCGGACGTAGCAGATGTGCTTTATGTCGTTGATGGAAAGGGAGATGACACGCCCTTCGAGGTCGAGGAGGTCGACGATGCGGTTGCGCGTGAAGCCGGCGAGCGGCAGGTAGCCGGGGAGGGTGTCTCCGGTGAAGCGGCGGACGATGACCTTCTTGTGCGCGGAGGACATAAGGACTCGCGGATTGTCGCATACCAGGGGTTAGAGCAACGAAAAAGGTGCAATCGGAGTAGTCAATTCGCTAATGCTGTGTTACATTGGCCTTTTGCGTTTACCTGTGCTCACCATTATAAACGCTTGATTCGTCGGAGCTTAGCCTGGAGTTGGAGGGGGCTTCGATGGGTTGCGGCGGTCCGGTTTGAACCGGCTTGGAGTAAAAGTACCAGTTATGGCCGACTACATCTACCTGCTCGAAAATCGCCTCTCTCAAGCGCAGCGTGACTCGCTGCTGGCAGTACGCGAAGTGGCTCGCGCCAAAGGACTTACCGTGTTTCTGGTGGGGGGCGCGGTGCGGGACATGACCAGCGGATCGCCAGTGCGGGATCTGGATGTAGTGGTTCAAGGAAACGCTCTCAAGCTGAAGAAAGATTTAGAGAAAGCTCATGCCGTGATCACCGGGGAGAACGAGGCCGGACAGGCGCTGTTTGTGCGGTTTCCCGGTGGTGTGAGGATGGAGATTGGCAGCACTTTGACGGTGACTTATCCGAAGCCGGGTAAGCCGGTGGTCAAGGCTGCAACGATCCTGGACGATCTGCGGCGGCGGGACTTCACGGCGAACGCGATGGCGCTCTCGCTGAATGACGGCTCGTATGGCTTGCTGATGGATCCGCTGAACGGGGTGGCGGACATTGAGAATCGCGAGCTGCGGCTGGTGAGCAACTATGGGTTCATCGAAGATCCGGTGAGGATGATTCGTGCTGCGCGGCTGATGGCCCGGCTGGGCTGGCAGATGGATGAGAAGACTCAGGCGCGGTATGAGACGGGCAAGCAGGAGGGGTACATCTCGGCGATGGGAGAGTTTCATCGGGGGTATGAGACCGAGGAGATCTTCCACGAGGAGGATCCGCTGCGGGTGCTGCGCAAGCTGGAGGCCGAGGGGTGGATGAAGGATCTGTTCCCGGCGCTGTCGTCGGCCAAGGCGAATGTGACGGAGCTGGAGAAGCTGCGGGATGTGCAGTCGCAGTTGCAGATGCAGGGGATTCATCCTGAGGCGGCGGTTGCTAATTTTCCTTACCTGACGGCGAAGATGGCTCCGAAGGAAGTGGCTGCGCTGAAGAAGAGCTTTGCGCGGCAGGGGTTCGTGCACGAGATCGAGACGCTGGAGGACGAGGCGAAGGCGTTTGCGACGGAGTTCTCGGGCAAGGGCGCGGCGTCGCCTTCGCAGGCGTGGAAGCTGCTGCACTCGGCGAAGCCGGAGTCGATCTTGTGGGTGGCGCATACGTCGAAGAACGCTGGAATTCAGAACAAGTTCAAGGGATTCTTTACCGAGTGGGCTCACGCGAAGCAGAGGCTGCCTTATACGTTGATGCAGGAGATGCGGATCGTTCCTGAACTGCCTGGGTATGGCGAGCTGCTGGACAAACTTTTCTTTGAGCTGATGGATGGCAAGCTGGGAACGGTTGAGGAGATGAAGGCTTATCTTGAGCCTTACTCGCCGCCAGCTCCTCCTCCGCCGGTTCATCTGCGCAGGCCGCGCGTGGCGAAGAAGGATGCCAAGCCTGCCAAGAGCCGCAAGAAGGCTGCTGCGGTGGATGCGAATGGAGATGCTGAGGCTGTTGCGGCTGCGGAGACGAACGAAGTTCAGGCGGGTTCTCCAGCGCCTGCGAAGAGTGGCGTGGCGAAGGCTGCTGTGCCAATGAAGACTACTGCGCCAGTGAAGGTTGCTGCGCCGCTGAAGCTTGTTGCGAAGAAGGCTGCACCAGTCCCTAAGGCTGTTGCTCCGGTGAAGGGTAAGGCGGTTGCCAAGGCTCCGGTGAAGGTCGCGGCCAAGAAGGTGGTGGCAAAGACCGCTGCGAAGAAGGTAGCAACGAAGGCGCCGGCGAAGAAGGCCGTCAAGGCTGCGAAGAAGGCTCCGGTGAAGGCTGTCGCAAAGAAAGCTCCAGGGAAGGCTGCGGCCAAGGCTCCTGTAAAGAAGCATGCTCCGGCAAAGAAGCATGCGCCTGTGAAGAAGGTCGCGGCAAAGGCTGCTCCTGCGAAGAAGGCGGCGGCGAAGCATGCTCCTGCGAAGCATCATGCTCCTGCGAAGAAGGCAGTGAAGGCCGCTCCCAAGAAACGCCGCTAACGGTCTCTTGCTCCGTCTGGATACCGGCGAGTATTTATGCGGAACGTTTGGGTAGAAAGGTTCGGAAGGTTGTGAAGGGTGGAGAGACCCTCGGGATCTTTCGCTGCGCTCAGGATGACAGCAGAGGCTTGGTGACCTTCGGATTCCTTTCCCTTCGACAAGCTTAGGGTCAGGATGACGGCAGAGGCGTGGAACGCAAGAGTTAGCGCTTGTGTTCGGTCATGTAATGGGCCATCTCTGCGCTCGGAATGGCGTCCGCTGCGAAGCTGAAGGTGCCCTGGTCTTTCACTTCGCGGGCTGCTCGTAAGAATGCGCCAAATGCGGCGCGGGCGAATGCTCCACCTACGCTGATTCTCTTGACACCGACGGCGGCAAGCTCCTCGACGGAGAAGGTTGCTCCTTTGAGACCCATCAGGACGTTGACCGGTTTGGAGACGGAGGCACAGACCGTTCGGATCGCTTCAAGGGTGGGGAGTCCGGGTGCGTAGAGAACGTCGGCGCCCGCGTCGTCGAAGGCCTGGAGGCGACGGATGGTGTCGTCAAGATCAGGTTTGCCGTGAAGAAAGTTTTCGGCTCGCGCGGTGAGGAGGAGTTGATGGCGATGGGCAGCTTCGGACGCTGCCACAATCCGATCCTTGGCCGCCTGCAGTTCGTAGATTGGATTGGATGGATCGCCGGTGGCGTCTTCGATCGATGCGCCGACGAGTCCGGTAGCAGCGGCAAATCGGATGGTCTCCGCACAGCTATCAGGGGAGTGGCCGAATCCGTTCTGGAGGTCTGCTGAGACGGGGAGTGTGGTGGCGTCTGCGATCTCGCGTGCGTTTTCGAGAAGGTGCTCACGAGTGAGCTCTGGTGCGGAGTCCTGATATCCGACGGAGAAGGCAAAGCCAGCGCTGGTGGTGGCGAGGGCTTCGAAGCCGAGTGCAGCGAGGATCTTTGCGGTACCGGCGTTCCATGGGTTGGGAATCACGAAGGCTCCCGGGCGCTGATGAAGCGCTTGAAACGCTTTGTATTTTTGGTCGCGTGTCATCTTTGGAGTTCTCCTAGGGGAAGAGATCTGAAGGTCGAGCTAGCGGTGGCGTTTGAAGAGGAAGAGGGAACCGAGGAAGACACTGCTGGCCGTTGCGGTTAACAGAATGATGGCGTGGCGGTAGGCGGCCTGGGTTTTTGGTGGGGTTGCGGCGGTGTTGTCCTGGCATTGCGTGCAACCCTGGGCGTGGGTTGGCGCGGGGCTTGTGAGTGACGCCGCGAAGAGAATGCATGCGATGAGAGTTCTTCGCGAGATGCAGTTCATTGGAAGAAGACGAGGAGGGTGAAGAGGAAGAGCCAGAGGAGGCCCATGGCGTGCCAGTACCAGGCTGCGCCGTCGACCAGGATCTGGCGGGTTTCTAGCTGGCGGGAGACGTAGAGGCCGGTGAAGGCGGTGATGAGGGCGGTGATGCCAAGGAAGAGATGGATCGCGTGGACGCCGGTGATGAGGTAGAAGAAGTGGCTGCTCTGGTTGGTCTTGAAGAAGATGTGCTGGAGGGCGAGCTGACGCCAGGCGATCCACTGACCGGTGAGGAAGAGAAAGCCGAGCGCAATGGTTGCGGAGATCCAGGGCCGGGCTCGGCGGGTGATCGGCTTTCCCAGGCCCAGCCACTCGTCCATGACGTCGGTCTCGCGGAACATGTTGCGGCGGGCGAACTCAATGGCGGCGGAGCTGAGGAGAAGGACGGCGGTGTTGAGCCAGAGGATGGGGGGGATGGTGGTGGGGAGCCACTCGTTGACGTAGTGGTTGTAGGCGTCGAAGTGGCCGGTGGACTGGTTGACGAAGAAGGTGCTGACGATGGCGACGAAGAACATGAGATCGCTGGCCAGGGCGAAGAAGAGGCCCATGCGGTAGCGATGGAGGCGCTCATAGGGGCCGCGTCGACCGTTGGGGCGATCGTTCCAGTTGTCGTTGTCTCCGCCGCCGCCGGTTCGTTTGTCGGTTGGCGGGCGTCGGCCTGAGCCGTTGTCGTGGTCTTCAACGCGGCGTTTTCGTTCCTGCTCGGTTTTATTGGGAGTGATGGTTGCCGGCATGAAGTTGCCCTCTGAGTGCACGCGTATTGGACAGCTTACTCCGGTTTTGTGTCTGTGACGTCTTCGATTTCATCTTGCTCGAATGGGATGGGCGCCCATTGTGGCAGGAACGAAACTTCAACCTTGTTGGATTGATAGTGACATGGTTGATAGTGACATGGAGCACGGTGTACGGAGATCTCTGGTGTATCGGATGCGGGTAGTGGGGGGAAAGGATTCATGGAGGGGTGCCATTCGAGCGTCGTGGCTTGCCAGGGGTTAGACGATGCAATCTTTCCTTTGCGCAGGCTGCGGGCGAGATTGAAGAGAAAGATGAGCTGCGCGGTGGCGAGGAAGATGGCGGCGTAGGTGATGAAGCGGTTGAGGGGGAGGGTGTGGGAGAGGAGTGCTCCGGCGGGACTGAGGGAGCCGCCTGGGCCGGGGATTCCGGTGAGCTGCCCGTAGTGGCGGGGTTCGCCGGCGAGGCCGGTGAGGTGCATGGGAAGGAAGACGGCGTAGGCTCCGAGGAGGGTGCACCAGAAGTGGAGGTGGCCGAGGGGTTCGGAGAGGAGGCGGCCGGGGTGTTGGCTGGTTGCGGTGAGGAGGGGAAACCAGTAGTAGGTGGCGGCATAGAGGCCGAAGATGCCGGCCATCGCCATGATGAGGTGGAAGTGGGCGACGACGAAGAAGGTGTTGTGGAGGTACTCATCGAGGATGGGCTGGGCGAGGATGGGGCCGGTGAGGCCTCCGGTGAGGAAGAGGCTGACGAAGCCGAGGGCGAAGAGCATGGGGGTTTTGTAGCTGGGCCTGGAGCGCCAGATGGTGGCGAGCCAGCTTAGGACTTTGGCAGCAGCCGGGAGCGCGATGGCCATGGTGGAGATGGAGAAGGCGGAGCTGGCGAAGGGGTTGAGGCCGGCTACGAACATGTGGTGTCCCCAGAGAAGGATGCCGAGGAGGCCGATGAGGAGGGTAGTGGTGATCATGGTGCGATAGGCGAAGACTCGGCGGTGGCTGAAGTTCGCGAGCAGCATGGAGGTGAGGCCCATGCCGGGGAGGATGGCGATGTAGACCTCGGGGTGTCCGAAGAACCAGAAGAGATGGAGCCAGAGGAGGGGGCTGCCGTTGCCGCCCTGGTGCAGGATGCCGTTGACCAGGTCGCCGGTGGGGAGGAAGAAGCTGGTGCCGGCATGGCGGTCGCAGAAGAGGAGCAGGATGGCGGCGAGCAGGACCGAGAAGGCGATGATGCTGAGCAGAGCGGCGGTGAACCATCCCCAGACGGTGAGAGGGAGGCGCTCCCAGGTCATGCCGTGGCAGCGGTTGCGGAGGATGGTGGTGAGGGTGTTGATGGAGCTCGCCGTGGAGGCAATGGCGAAGAGGGCGATGCTGGTGAGCCAGAGGTCCATGCCGAGGGCCTGGCCGGGGCCAGAGCTTGCGACTGCGCTTAGGGGTGGGTAGGCGGTCCAGCCGGAGATGGCGGCTCCGCCGGGGACGAAGGTGGAGCTTAGGAGAATGAGGAGGGCGGCGGCGGTGAGCCAGAAGCTGGCGGCGTTGAGGGCAGGGAAGGCCATGCTGCGAGCACCGATCTGCGCGGGGAGGATGAGGTTGCCGAAGCCGGCCTGGGGCGCGGTGGTGAGGACGAAGAAGAGCATGATCGTGCCGTGGATGGTGACGAGCGCCAGGTAGTCTTCGGGGAGGATTGGGCCGTGGAGGGGGAGAGGCCAGTCGGGCCAGACGAGGTGGATGCGCATCAGGAGGGAGAGGAGGGTGCCGATGACTACCGCGATGAGTGCGAGGACCAGGTACTGGATGCCGATGACTCGGTGATCGGTGGAGAAGAGGGCGGCGCGGAGCCTTGGACTTGTGGAGCTTGCGGGGTGCGGTTGCGCTGGTGGGGTGTTGAAGGGGGGAGTCATGGGGCCGCCTTTTGTTTTGCGGCTAGCCAGGTTGCGAATTGGTCGGGGGGCAGGATGAGGAGCGTGGCGTTCATGCGGTAGTGGCCGAGGCCGCAGAGCTGGGTGCAGAGGATGGCGTAGGTGCCGGGGGTCGTAGGGGTGAAGTGGAGGTGGATGGTCTGGCCGGGGACGGCGTTCTGCTTGAGGCGCATTTCGGGGATGGAGAAGCCGTGGATGACGTCCTGGGCGCGGAGGCGGAGGTCGACCTCACGGTTGGCGGGGAGGACGAGTTGGGAGGAGACGAAGTCGTCGGCGGAGTGCGGGTCGGTTGAGCTGAGGCCGAGGGGATTGCCTTCTCCGGGGGCTACGAGGCTGGGGTTGGTGAGGCCGAAGGTGGCGTCGGGACCGGGATAGCGGAAGTACCAGGCGAACTGGACTCCGGTGACCTCGACCTGGAGGGCTGTGGGGGAGGCTCCGGTGTAGCGGGAGGAGGCCCAGAGGCGCTCGGCCTTGAGGGTGAGGGCGGCGAAGAGGAGGGCGAGGGCGGCGAGCGGAAGGTACTCGATGCGCCAGAGCTGGGTTGGTTCGGAGTGGCGCCGGGCGAGGAGGCCGATGAGGAGGATGAGGTGGGCGAGGGCGAGGAGAGCGAGGGCAATCCAGAGGTTGAGGAGGAGGTGGTGATCGAGGGCGAGGCCGTGGGCGCTGGCGTCTCTGGGTAACAGCCATGGGCTGCGGATTGCGGCGTGATCGAGCCAGAGACTGCGGAGACAGAGGCTGGGGAGACAGGCGCTCGTAAGGCGGGAGCAGATCACCTGTGCAGGATATCTTGTCCGCGAGGTGAGAGGAGAGCCTTCAGCCTTGCTTAGCGCTTCAGCCTAGCTTGCCGAGGAGGAATGCGTAGAGGATGACGATGATGATGGCTGCAGCCATTCCGACCAGAAGAGGAGCGAGCCTGTCAATGTCGACTGCATTGGCTATGCTGTCGAGCTGCGTTTTTTTGCCGGTGAAGAGAAGGAACTGACCTTCGGATCTTCCGTTCTTGAGGACATCCGTCTGGCCGAGGCTGGAACTCATATACACAAATGCTAGTTACGACGGCGTAAAGAAGTCATAAAGATTTGGCCTAGATGCGGGATCCATTAGCGGCTTTGGGGTTTGGTTTCAGGAACTTGTGTTTTCAGGAGTCTGTGTTTTCAAGGAGCCGACGCTAAGATGGCTTTGGACGAGGTCGAGGAGACGATGTCGAGGAAGAGCTGGTGGACGCGGGGGTCGTGGCCCAGCTCGGGGTGGAAGGTTGCGGCGAGGAGGTGACCCTGGCGGACGAGGACGGGGAAGTCGTCGCGGGTGGCCAGGATTTCGACCTGAGGGCCGGTGCCGGTGATGCGGGGGGCGCGGATGAAGACCATCTCGAGGGGGCCGCCGGGGAGTTTGGTGGGGGCGGTGAGGATGGTGGAGTCCAACTGGCGGCCGTAGGCGTTGCGCTCGATGGTGATGTCGAGGGCAGCGAGGGAGATTTGGGCGGGATTTTGGACGTCGTTGGCGAGGAGGATGGCTCCGGCGCAGGTTCCGAAGGTGGGGATGGTGCGGACGAGGGTGGTGAGGGAGTCGAGGAAGCCGTTGCGCTCGAGGAATTTGAGCATGGTGGTGGACTCGCCACCGGGGATGATGAGGCCGTCGATGCTGGAGTGGCCGTCGGGGGTGAAGAGCTGGTCGGGGGTTCGGATGAGTCTTGTGGCAATGCCAAGGGTGGCCAGGGTCTTTGCGTGGGCCTCGTAGGCGCCCTGGAGAGCCAGGATGCCGAGGGTGGGCGCGTGATGTTTCGGAGCTGGTTGCCGTGTCATATCCCCTCCCCCTGGGTCTCACGCGTAAAGTATCTGTTATGAACAGCTTGTAGGTTACCTAACACTGCAAAGTCTTCCAAAGCAAGGACTTACTTGTAAAGTGTTCTTGCGGAAGGCATTAGCTCCGGTTGATGGAGGCTTTCGTCCTTTCTGTCGGTTCTTGCAGGTAAAGACTTGCCTAACCTAAGTATAAAGGATTGGATCACCCCAATACGCCACTCGTAACTGTAGTTTATTGAAGGGCTTATGGGAATTTCGGGCTTGACAACCGGTTTTGCCCGCATTCTCCACGGGATGGATGATGCGCGAGATCGTTCAGGACTTCAATATTCGCTGAAAGACTGTGTCCTGCCGGACGGGCCCACTACGCTTGCCACCCCACGAACGAAGACCTGTTCGTGGGGACCCCGATTCGGGCGGCCACTTCGTGGCGTGTATACCGGTCTTGGCGGAACGATCTGCATCGGTCCTCCCGTTGGTCGGAATCATGTTCCCTCCGACCAACGTGAGGACCGGGCGAAGCTCTAAAAAGGCGTACGAACGCCCGCCCTCCGCGCAGGAGGCTCGTCCGGCAGGACAGCGTTGGGCGTTTTAGTGCGGGCGGATTGGCCAAGTGAAGATCTGGCGCGGGATGCACCGTTTGGGGGATGGCTTCGGGGAGGCTGTTTCGCTATAGATAGGGGGTGCGAGTTCATCGGGCCATGGTTAGTTCGTGCGTCGTGTTTTTGCTGATGGGTCTGTCGGCTGGGGCGTCGGTTGCGCCGCTGGTTCGACCTGACGCTGTTGCCGAGAGACGGATCGTGGCTGCGCCGCCGGTGGGAGATGCGGCCGCGCTGCAGGCTAGTCTGCGGCGAGATGTTGCGGAGCATCCTGAGGAGTTCGTGGTGTTTCCGACTGCGGCGGGGGCGAGTCAGTTCATGTCGGAACATCGCTTTGCTGTCGAGATGGAGACCAGTGGCAGGATTCTGTCGCGTGGGGTGATGGGGTACTGGCAGGGGAAGACGATCGTGGTTTTGCCCTGGGAGCCGCTTAAGAACTTTCAGTAAAGAGCAGGGAGAGGCTTGTCCTGCCGGACGGGCCCACTACGCTTGCCACCCCACGAACGAAGACCTGTTCGTGGGGACCCCGATTCGGGCGGCCACTTCGTGGCGTGTGTACCGGTCTTTGTTGGTCAGGGGTATGGGTCCTCCCGTTGGTCGGGGGGGACTTTTTACCAGCCTCGGGTTTGCATTAGGTCTTGCTCTTCGATGGCTGCTGCGGCTAGCCCCTTCATGGAGCCTATGACTGATTCGCTGGCTTCAGCTACGATCTTGGGGTCGTTGAAGTGAGTGGTCGCGATGACGATGGCGCGGGCACGGCTGACGGCCTCTTCGCGCTCCTTTGGGTCGTTCTCGACGTCGAGCGGAGTGGCGCGCTCCTTCATGAAGATTCCTGAACCTACGAAGACGGTCTCGGCGCCCAACTGCATCATGAGGGCTGCGTCGGCTGGGGTAGCGATGCCGCCGGCGGAGAAGTTGGGGACGGGGAGCTTGCCGGCTTTGGCGACCATTCTTACTAGCTCGTATGGGGCGCCGTGGACCTTGGCGGCGTTGTAGAGCTCTTCGTCACCGAGGACGGTGAGGGCCTTGATCTCACGGACGATCTGGCGCATGTGCTGCACGGCGTGGACGACGTCGCCGGTGCCGGGCTCGCCTTTGGTGCGGATCATGGCTGCGCCTTCGGCGATGCGGCGAAGGGCTTCGCCGAGGTTGCGGGCGCCGCAGACGAAGGGCGTGGTGAAGGCGTGCTTGTCGATGTGGTAGGTCTCGTCGGCGGGGGTGAGGACTTCGGACTCGTCGATGAAGTCTACGCCGAGGTGCTGGAGTACCTGGGCTTCGGCGAAGTGGCCGATGCGGGCCTTGGCCATGACGGGGATGGAGACGGCGGCGATGATCTGCTTGATGAGTTTGGGGCTGGCCATGCGGGCGACGCCGCCTTCGGCGCGGATCATGGCGGGGACGCGCTCGAGGGCCATGACGGAGATGGCACCGGCCTCTTCGGCGATGCGGGCCTGCTCGACGTTCATGACATCCATGATGACGCCGCCTTTGAGCATCTCGGCGAGGCCGAGCTTGAGGCGGAGAGACGGGGAGCTGAAGTTGCCGTTGGTGGTGTGGTCTGCCATGGTGTCTCCTTGTTTCTTGTGGCGATGCGCGGTTTCTTGTGGCGGTGCGCGGCGGTGGGCGCACGATGCTGCGGGATTGTCCGCGAGGATTTTAAGTTTAGCAGCTTTGGAGTCCTGCCGGACGGGCCTCCTGCGCGGAGGGCGGTCACTTCGTGACGCGTATACCTTGTCGCGGCAGGATGAACCTCGACGGTTCTCCCGTTGGTCGAAATCAACTTTCCTCCGACCAACGGGAGGACCAGCCGAAGGGGTATACAAGTCACGAAGTGACCGCCCCGCGCGTAGCGGGCTCGTCCGGCAGGACAAAAGAATAGCTAACGATATACAGCGCAGCCTCGTGCTTCGAGGTCTGCTATCCATTCGCACTCTTTCAGCGTCGTGACCCAGCGTAGATCTAGTTTTTCTAGTCGAGGGAGGCTCGCAATGGCGGGCGGTAGCTCGGTGAGCGGGTTGCCGCGGAGATCGATCTGGCGGAGCTCCTGCATCAGGCTGATGGAGTCTGGCAGCGTGCTCACCTTGTTGTTTCTGAGGTGGAGCTCGCGGAGATGGGAGAGGCGTTCGATGGAGACGGGCAGGGACTCCAGTGAGTTGTCGGAGATGCGAAGCTCCTGCAGACGAGACATTCCGGTGACGCACTCTGGCAGGACGTGAAATGCGTTTTCGCTGAGATTGAGGTAGCGCAGGTGGGTCAGCTTGGCATAGGAGTCGGGCAGCGAACTTAGGCGATTGTCGTGAAGGTAGAGAAAGTCGGTGAGGCTGGGAAGGTCGCCGATCTCGGGGGGCACTTGGCTGAGTTGGTTGTGGCCTAGATCCAGCATGCGAAGCTTCGTAAGACGGCTTATCTCTTCGGAGACCTGGGTGAGTCCGTTGTCGGCTAGAACCAGCGTTTCGATCTCGGTTTGTTGCCATACGGAGTCGGGCACCTCTCCGAGTTGCTGCTTCCATAGGTTCAGATGGAGGGCTGGGGAGGCTGGCATGTGATCGATCTTAGCTTGCCTTTAGCTCGCCGGCGGTGTTGGCGAATTTGGGACAGCAAGGGTGAATTTGGCTGAAAATTCAACTGCAATTTATCAGGGCAATGGGGTTGCAGCTTCAAGCTGCGCTTGCGGGGCGGTGTGCGGGCCTCGACGGAGGCCTCTGTATGGTTGGTGAACTGACGATTGTGATTCCGGCGAAGAACGAAGTGGCGATGCTGCCTAGACTGCTGGAATCTCTTTGCAGGCAGGACTATACGGGGATGGCGCAGACGCGGGTGCTGGTGGCGGATGCGGGTTCGACTGACGGGACGGTGGAGATGGCACTGGGCTTTCGCGGCCGGCTGGCAGTAGAGGTGGTGAAGGGTGGGCTGCCTTCGGTTGGGCGCAATGCTGGGGCTAAGCTGGCGAGTACGAAGTATGTGCTGTTTCTGGATGCGGATGTGGAGATGCCTGAGCCTACGCTGTTGCGGCGGGCGTTGTGGCGGATGGAACGGCGGGGATTGCACCTGGCAACGACGAATATTGCCTGCCGGCAGGGGAGTTTATTCGACGATCTGCTGTATGCGGGAAATAATTTGATGCAGAGGGTGGGGTCGTTTACCAAGCCGTTCGCTACGGGGATGTTTATGCTGTTTGACCGCGAGGTTTTTTGGGCGCTGGGTGGGTTCAATGAGCGGGCTCTGTTTGCGGAGGACTATCTGCTGTCGAAGGGTGTGGCGCGGCAGCGGTTTCGGATTGTGCGTGGGCGCGTGCTGACGACGAACCGGCGGTTTCAGAAGCTGGGGCACTGGCGGATGGTTTGGATGTTCTTCAAGACGATGGTGCATACGTGGGATGAGGAGTACTTTCTGGAGGATCAGGGGTACTGGGGTGAGGCTGGGTAGTTAGCTGCTTGTCCTGCCGGACGGGCCCACTTCGCGTGGCGCGGCCACTTCGTGGCGTGTGTACCGGTCTTGGTGAGGGAAGGGCTTTGGTTCGGCCGTTGGCCGACTTTAGACGGCTAGGTTTCAGTTTGGGCTAGGCCTGCGGCTAGTAGCTTCTCGTCGATTGCTATGAAGAGGCCCTTGCTGCGGGCCAGGACTGTGCCGTCTGGGAGCTGGATCTCGCCCTGGTGGAAGAACTTTCTGCCTGGCGTGCCGTCGGCCTTTGCTGGACGGCTGAGATGGCGGCCTATGAGGACTAACGGCTTGTAGAGCGGCACCGGCCGGAGGTAGTCGATCTCCATGTGACGGGTCATGGCGAGGACGTTGAGGGGACGGTTGAGCTTGCTCATTGCCTCGTCGAGGAGTGCGGCGACGATGCCTCCGTGGATGTGGCCCGGGGGGCCTTCGTGCATGCGGTCGAGCTGGAAGTGGCAGGTGGCGGTGATGGCCTGAGGGTTTGAGGTGTCGGTGGTGAAGTGGAGATGGAGGCCCTGGGGGTTGGCGGGGCCGCAGCCGAAGCAGTGATTGGCGCGCTCGTCGATGGTGGGGTTGCCGTCCATGGAGATGGGGGTGTGGCGGGCGTTGTCGGGGAGGGTTGTGTCTTTGCTCATAGATCGACCTGTGCTTGGACGTTAGCACAGAGAAGCGTGGAATGAATAGTGATTCAGTTTTGTTTAGGTAGTGCAGACCTGGATGATTCCGGGACCGAACTTTTCGATCTTGTCGAGGCCGAGACCGTGGACGGATTTTAGCTGCGTGAGGTTTTGCGGGTGCGCGAGGACTATGTTGCGGAGGGTGGTGGAGGCTAAGACGAAAAAGAGAGGGAGTCCGAGGCGCTCGGACTCGGATTTGCGCCATTCGCGGAGGCGCTCGTCGAGGGCTTGTTGCTGGGGGGTTAGGGAGTCGGTGGGTTCGGTGGTGGTGCATTGGCGGTGGAAGGTTTCGGTAGCTGTAGAGGTTGTGCCGCTCAAAACAAACTGCGGGGGTCTCTCCACTCCGCTACGCTTCGGTCGAGATGACGATTCATTGGATTGGCCAGAAAGTTCTTGTTCCCTGCGTTCCGGTCGAGATGACGATTCTCTTCTGGTCGTGATCGGTGGAGAGACGGAAGCTTCGGCGCGACAGAGAGCGATGACGTCGGCTCCGTAGCGGTCGGCTTTTTCGGGGCCTATGCCGGAGACGGTTAGGAGTTCGGAGATGGTCTTTGGAGTTGCGAGGACGAGGTTGTGGAGGACGCTGTCGCTGAAGACGATGAAGGCGGGTTTGCCGGTCTTGGCGGCTTCGGCTTTGCGCCAGTCGCGGAGGTTGGATTCGAGGATCTTTTGCGCGGGAGTATAGGTTGCGGTGGTTTGTTCTCGTTCGGCTTTGAGGGAGGCCTTGCTGGGGCGGGGGCCGGTGTTGGGGACGTTGCTCTTGCCGCTGCGCGAGCGGGTGCGGGACGAGGAGGTGGTGGAGGTGGTGGTGTCTTTGAGGAGGAGGTCGGGTGGCAGGGGGCCGGTGAGGGTGCGGCCTTCGTGGGTGAGGGAGGCCTTTTTGTAGGTGATGACGTTGCCTTCGGGGTTGGTCCACTGGTCGGTGTTGAGTGTGATGAGACCGGAGCGGGTTAGGGCGTCGAGGAGGGTGTCGAAGATCTTTCGGTCGGCGGCGGGGGTGTTGCGCAGGGGGCCGGTGGAGAGTTCGGTGTGGAGTTTTCCGGTGGCGCGGGTGGTGCCGTCGAGTGCGCGGAGGATGGCGCGAAGTTGACGCTCTTCTTCTGTGGTGGGTTGGCGGAAGATTTGTGCTGTTGCGCTCTGCGGGGAGCAGAAGTCGCAGTGGCCGCAGGGGCGGAGGCCGTCGTCGGTGTCGCCGAAGTGTTGGATGAGGGCGGCCATGCGGCACTGGGCGGACTCGGCGAACTGGACCATGCGGTCGATCTGGGAGCGGCGGAAGTTGATCTGGTCGTCGTAGCCTTTGCGCCAGGCGGCACTGCGGGGCGTGTCTTCGGCGGCGCGGACGTTGCCGGCCATGTCGATGTTGGCTGCGCCCTGGGCGATGAGTTTCTCGACGGCTTTGTCGAAGGTCTCGGCGTCCATCTTGAGGCGCTGACGGAGGAGGTCGGGCATCTGGTAGTCGTCGGAGAGAAGGGCAGCGACGCGGGTGAGGTCGGTGATGGCGGGGTAGTCGCGCTCGAGGAAGAAGTCGTGCATCTTGCGGTCGGCGAAGGAGTGGAGGAGCACGGTGCGGGAGGGTTGGCCATCGCGACCGGCGCGGCCTATTTCCTGGTAGTACTGCTCGACGGAGCCGGGGAGCGCGGTGTGGACGACGGTGCGGACGTCGGCTTTGTCGATGCCCATGCCGAAGGCGATGGTGGCTACTACTACTTCGAGATTGCCAGAGAGGAAGTGGCGCTGGACGCGTTCGCGGGTGGCTGGGTCGAGGCCTGCGTGGTAGGCGGCGGCGCTTCCGCCAAGCGTGGAGGCTAGTTCTTCGGCGGCTTTGCGTGAGGGCGCGTAGACGATGGCGGGGCGGTTGGAGCTTTCTTTAAGGAGGTTGGCGGTGAACTCGTTGCGGCGGGGCTTGGAGAGCTCGACGACTTCGATGGCGAGGTTGTGGCGGCGGAAGCCGTGGATGAAGAGCTCGGGCTGGGTGAGCTTGAGTTGGGTGATGATGTCGCGTTGGACGGTGGGCGTGGCGGTGGCGGTGAGGGCGATGACGGGCGCGGGGCGAAGGGCGGGGAGGAAGTCGCCGAGGGTGCGGTAGTCGGGACGAAAGTCGTGGCCCCAGGCGGAGATGCAGTGAGCCTCGTCGATGGCGATGAGCGAGGGTTTGCGGCGGGCGAGCATCTCGGGGAAGTTGGGGACGCGCATGCGCTCGGGCGCGATGAAGAGGAACTGGAGGGTGCCGTCGAGGTAGTCGCGGCAGGCTTGACGGGCCTGGTCGCGGGAGAGGCCGGAGTGGATGCGGGCGACGCGGAGGCCGGCGGCGGTGAGCTTGGTGGCCTGGTCGTCCATGAGTGCGATCAGGGGGGAGATGACGAGTGCGGTGCCGCCGCGGGCGATGGCGGGGAGCTGGTAGCAGAGGGACTTTCCTGCTCCGGTGGGCATGACGAGCAGGACGTCGCGGCCGTCGGTGGCGGCGCGACAGACGGCTTCTTGATTGGCACGGAAGGATTCGTGGCCGAAGGTTTTGTGGAGCAGGGAGGTGAGGTTCATGCGGCTTGCTTCGAGTTTCGCATAATCTTCGCGTAGGGCGAAGTGGCTGATGCGGAACTCGAGGTGGACAGCTTGAGTCCTGAGATGGTCGCAGGTTAATGAAAAGAGCTAGAAGATCTGGTAGTTCACTTCGACGGTCATCCGATACGGAACAGGTGTGCCGCGGTAGGTTGCGGGAGTGAACCGATACTGCGCTACGACTTTGACAGCATTTTCGTCGAGGGTGAGGGCTGCTTCTCGTTCCTTCATGGATACGGCATCAGCGGCCGACTTCGTAACGTGTATGTCGGTAGTGGTGCCGTCGGTGCGGACGATGAGCGAGACGAGGCAGTTGCCATGAATCTTTTTCTTTCTCGCTTTTTCGGAGAATTCTGGCTCGACGGAGAAGATGAGCTTCGGAGGCGTAACTCCGTCTCCAGCGTGATAGATGCCGAAGAAGTCTGGATTGGGGAGCGACTGTTTGGGATTTGCTTGTGGGTCCGGTTTCTTGCTCTCCGCGGACGATGCGGCGGGTGGAGCTTGTTGCGCGAAGGCCAAAGCTGGATTTGCGAGGGCGGTTTGGACTGTGAATCCGATGAGGAAGGTTATGACGCTGAGCTTGGTAGCGGTCATGATTTGTTGTTCTAAATCAGAGAGAGAGTAGCATGTATCGCGAATCCAGATGGTTCAAATTTCAGATGTAGATGAGCACTCGCGATGCGAGAAGGATGGATAGAGCATGTTGAATTCGCGGCGGGAGTTTTTGGTGAAGAGTGCAGCAGCGGTTGGAACGATGCAACTGGCGGGGCCTGCGATGGCTGTGGAGGCTTCATCGGATGCGATTCTCTCTCTGTTCAAGGGGCTTCCGGGAGAGGTTGCGGTGAAGATCTATGCGCCGGCGGCGGGTGGGAAGCCGGAGTTTCTGGTGGAGTCGAACTCTGCGAAGACGTTGTTTGCGGGGAGCGCGATTAAAACTTTCATTCTGTGCGAGGCGTTGCGGCAGGTGGATGCGCCGGAGGTGGTGCAGACGTTGAAGGCTCAACAGCTGAGTCTGGATGCGAGTGTGTGGTCGTTGGATAGCACGATGTTCAATCCGCCGAACCTGATTGGGAAGGTCTCGGAGAGGACTGCGCTGGAGGCAATGATCATGCATAGCGACAACACGGGAACAGATATGTGTTTGAAGCATGTTGGCCCGGAGAGGGTTCGGGAGTTTGTTGCTTCGGCGGGATTGAAGAGCTGCGTGATTCCTGAGAGCACGCGGTCGCTCTTCGGATATCTGCTGGGGGCTAAGGACTACAAGAGTTTTAGCTGGGAGGAGTTGGGAGCGGCGGCGAATGAGTCGATGGTGAACCTGCCGATGAATGATGTGCAGACGATGGCTTGCTCGGCCGATGATTTTGTGTCGTACTACTCGCGAGCGATGCAGGGGAGTTTTTTCAAGAACAAGGAGACGCTGAATGAGTTTCGCAGGATTCTTTCTTTGGGGGACGCGATCTGGCTGCTGCCGCTACCGCTGGGAGTGAGCGCGTTCTGCAAGGGTGGGAGCATCGACGTTGCGGGGTTTCATGCACTGTGCGCGCCGGGGGCGATGTTGTTTGACGAACGGTGGGTGTACTTCTGCCTGACGATCAACTGGGAGGCGAAGGCTGTGTCTGACCCTGCTACGGCGGGGGCCTTCGCATCTGCTGCCAGCCACGCACTTTCTCTGGTGAAGGAGAAGCTTTCGGCTTGAGCGGGTTGATGGAGGCTCAGCGGGTCGATGGAGATCGATGGGGAGCTATTGGGGCGGAGGCCTGGCTGGAATTTCCCGCATCTTTTACGGCAACGAAATGATCAGATAAAACTAAAGGGCGCGCGGTGGAGGAGGCAGTATGTATCTGATTGCGATTTGCGTGGTTGGGTTCCTGGTTCTGCTGTTCGGCTTCCTGCGGATCAGGCAGCTGCGGCGGAGGCGTGAACTGGAGGAGCACAGCATCGAAGCGGATGCGCTTTACGATCTGCTCGAAAAGAATTCGGAGATTCTGCTGTTCGATGTTCGTCAGCCGCTTGATCTGCTGGCGCACTCGGAGATTATTCCTGGAGCGAAGAGGATCCCGCCGAAGGAGGTGCTGGAGCAGGCTACGCTGATTCCGAAGGAAAAAGACTCGGTGATCTACTGCACCTGCGTGAGCCAGAGCACGAGCCGGATGATCCTTGAGAGAGCTTTGGCGCTGAACTTTACGAAGATCAAATTTTTGAAGGGCGGGCTGGATGCGTGGAAGGCGAAGGGGTATCCGGTGGAGAGATACACTACTCCGTTTCATCTTGATACGGCTTGATGCTTGATGAAGATGTCCTGCCGGACGGGCCCACTGCGCTTGCCACCCCACGAACGAAGACCTGTTCGTGGGGACCCCGATTGGGGCGGTCACTTCGTGATGTGTGTACCTTGTTTGGGCGAGGCTTGCTGCTTCGGTTCTCCCTTGGTCGGTACGGCGGGTAGGATTGCGGCTGCAGGTGATACCTGCGATTGAGAGCCCTTGGCGGAGTGGCGCTGCGGGGCGATCGAGACGAAGAGTCAATACAACTAGACGTGACCGTTTAGAAAAAAAGATGCATGCAGGCAGCGTCGTCGCGGGCGATCGAAAAGGTATGATGATCGCGTCCACAAAGCTGCAATTCGGTCCAAGGATGTTTGATCAGTGTAGGTTTGCACGGTTGTTCCGGAGAGTGGGATTGATTCTAGTGAAGGTGTTCAAGTTACTTGTGGTACCTCGCATACCATGCCTTGTTGTTGCGATGGGTTTGATGGTGGGTGCGGTTGTGCCCGTGTTCTCGCAGGCGAAGGCGGCGGGCGATGCGGACGCTAAGAAGGAAGAGGCGAGCGTGCCTGTTCCTGCAGAGACGAGCTCGGTGACCAAGCATGAGTGGGCTGCGGGCGGGCGGATGGTTCACTACACTGCGACCGCGGGAAATCTGCTGATACGGGACGATCAGGATAAGGCGAATGGAAGCATCTTCTATGTGGCGTACACGGAGGATGGGGTCGAGGCGAAGAGCCGGCCGGTGACGTTTTTCTATAACGGTGGGCCGGGAGCGGCGACGATCTGGCTGCACATGGGATCGTTTGGGCCGGTGCGCGTGGTGACGCAGAGCCCGGAGACAACGGGGCCGGCGCCGTTTGAGTGGGTGCAGAACCAGTACAGCCTGCTGGATAAGAGCGACCTGGTGTTTATCGATGCGCCGCTGACCGGATACTCGCGCGCGGTGGGCAAGGGGACGGTGAAGGATTTTGCCGGGACCGATCAGGACATTCTTGCGTTCAAGAAGTTTATTGTGCGGTACATTACGGCGAATCAGCGGTGGAACTCGCCGAAGTTTTTGTTTGGTGAGTCGTATGGAACGACGCGATCGGCTGGGCTGGTGAGTGCGCTGCAGAACGATGGGATCGAGTTCAACGGGGTGACGCTGCTGTCTTCGATTCTGAACTACAACAGGCGTAGCCCTGGGCTGGACTATGAGGCGATTGGGTATGTGCCTTCGTTCGCGGCGATTGCGTATCACTACCACAAGGTGAAGACGAGTTTGAGTATGGCTGAGTGGGTGGAGCAGGCTAGAGTCTTTGCGCGCGGGCCTTATGCGGAGGCTTTGCAGAAGGGAGATAAGCTGCCGGCTGCGGAGTTCGATGCGATGGCAGTGAAGCTGGCGGCGATCACCGGGTTGAGCGTGGAGTATGTGAAGGAGGCGAAGCTTCGGATTTCGGCGAGCCGGTTTCGCAAGGAGCTGCTGCGTGGGGAGGAGCGGACGCTGGGGCGATACGATGCGCGGTTTATGGGGTGGGATGTGGACTCGGCGGGGGAGAATCCGGGGTACGACCCTTCGGATACGGGGATTAGCGGGGTGTATGTCGGGGCGTTTCATGAGTACCTTCAGAAGGAGTTGAAGTATCTGAGCCAGGAGCCTTACTACACCTCGGGGCCGGGGCTGAATGAGAACTGGGACTTCAAGCACAAGGCTCCGGGTGGCGGGCCGGGGAGGGCTGGGGAGCAGTTGGCTCCGGATGTGGCGGTAGATCTGGCGGATGCGATGCGTAAGAATCCCAGGCTGAGGGTGTTCTCGGCCAATGGGTACTTTGACCTGGCTACGCCCTTCTTTTCAACGGAGTACGACCTGAGTCACATGGATCTGCCGGAGAAGCTGGTAAATAATGTGCAGTTTGGCTACTATCCGGCGGGGCACATGGTGTATTTGAATGTGGATGCGTTGAAGGAGATGAAGGCGGATATGGCGAGGTTCTACGCTCTGGCTCAGCAGCGCTAAGGCCTGAGAAATGGGGGCAAACGCTTGCTTTTGCTGGATAAATGCCTTAGAATGAAGGTTGCGTTTCTTTCCCAGTGTGCAAAACGCCAAGTGCGGAAATCAAATTGTGAAGAGGTACTGAAAAAGATATGGCAAAGCGTCGTGGAAATCCCAACTGGGGCAAGCCTGAGCCGATCGGGCCGGTTGTTCCAACGGTAACATCGTTCGAGCAGGTTGTGAAGGAGTTCAAGCTCACGCCCGACCAGTACATTCGCTCGACCAGGCTTCGTGAGTGGGCCCGGAGAAACAAGAACTCGAAGTACATTCCTGAGGCGCTGCTTGAGGCATGGGGATTCGAGATCGAGTCCACGCTGTAAGTGTTTGATCTGGATTTTGTCATTCGATTGTAAAAAGAAGACGCTGCCCGTTGCGGGTGGCGTTTCTTTTTTGCGACGGACGTAAGATGGGATGCGTCGAAAGAGTTGCAGGTGGAAGGCGGGGACTATGTTTGCTGACGTGGCAGAGGCAGTAGCGGAGATCAAGGCGGGCCGGATGGTGATCGTGGTGGATGACGAGGACCGCGAGAACGAGGGCGACCTGACGCTGGCTGCGGAGTTTGTCACGCCGGAGGCGATCAACTTTATGGCGAAGTATGGCCGTGGATTGATCTGCCTGACGCTGACTGAGGAGCGTGCGGACTATCTGCGGCTGGGGCCGATGACGCAGGAGAATACGTCGCGGTTCGGGACTGCGTTTACGGAGAGCATCGAGGCGCGCGAGGGCGTGACGACGGGGATTTCGGCTGCGGACAGGGCGCATACGATCAAGGTGGCGATCGATCCGCGTTCGACGGCGCATGATCTGGCGCGGCCGGGGCATGTGTTTCCGCTGCGGGCGCGCAAGGGTGGCGTGCTGGTGCGGGCCGGGCAGACGGAGGCTTCGGTGGATCTGGCGCGGATGGCCGGGCTGGTGACTGCCGGTGTGATCTGCGAGATTATGAACGACGATGGCACGATGGCGCGGGTGCCGGATCTGGTGAAGTTCTGCGCGGAGCATGGGCTGTTGATGGTGACGGTGGCGGATTTGATACGTTACCGGTTACAGAATGAGCGGTACATCCATCGGGTGGCGGAGTCGGTGATGCCTACGGCGCATGGGGAGTTTCGCATGATCGCCTATGAGAGCGAGGTGGATGGTGGGGAGTCGCATATTGCGCTGGTGTTTGGCGATGTGAGCGGCAAGGAGCCGGTGCCGGTGCGGGTGCATACGCACTGTCTGGCGGGAGATGTTTTTGCTACGACGCTGTGCGATTGCAGGGCGGTGGTGGAGGAGTCCTTGAAGATGATTGCGGAGGCGGGCAAGGGAGCGCTGGTGTATCTGCACAATGGCAGCGCGGGTTTTGGCGTGGACAAGGGAGTTACGCCGGCGCGGATTGTGCTGCATCGGGAGCAGCGGGCTCGGGAGGGAAGCGAGGATCGGGCGCATAGAACGCTGCGGCAGGTTGGGTTGGGCGGGCAGATTCTGTCGGATCTGGGGATTCACAAGATTCGGCTGCTGACCAATACGCCGACGCATGTACCGGCGTTGCAGGGATTCGGGATCGAGATTGTGGAGCAGGTTCCGGTGTCGATCGAGACGGTTCGGCGGTAGATTTTCCAGAAAAAATACTGGCGTGGTGGGCTGAGGGAGAACTGCGCTTTATGGGCGTTTTTCAGGGGTGATTTGGGAAAAGGCGTGTTTTGGACGTGGTGTTTTGGTGGTGAAGATGTGGTGAAATGCGTGGCTGATGTGGTGATTTAGCCGCGCGATTTGTGGTCTTGAAAAATACGCCAGGGGTTGAGAAGATTTCGTACGTTTTTTTGTGCTCTGTGAACTATTATCTGCAATACCTCCCCTGAACGTTATGATGGATGATCCAGGATTCGAGAGTTGCCGCTATGTCGGGTGTCAAACATAGGGGTAATTGGGACGGGAAGGGTTTGAAATGAGCGCGCTTGGTTCGACGGCAGCGGACACGGGTCTGGAGGTAGTCGACCTCTTCGAGGACACTTCGTTTGCGGGCAGACGGCTGCATGAGCGCGATGTCGCGATGCAGATGGAGGGGATGAGGCGGCTGGCGCATGCGTTCGTGGAGCGCCCTGACACGATTCTGCAGGAGCTGGTGAATGCGGCGGTGGAGATGTGCGGGGCCGACAGCTCGGGAATCAGCATCGAGCGGGAGAAGAAGACCGACGAGGAGTTCTATGAGTGGGTTGCGACGGCGGGGGAGTATGCGGGTTTTCTGAATGCGACGCTGCCACGTAGTCCAAGTGCGTGTGGGACGTGCCTGGAGCGTGGGCGGCCGCAACTGTTTCGCGTGGCGCAGCGGTTCTTCGACCTGATGGGGATTGAAGCACCTACTGTGACCGATGGCATTCTGCTGCCGTGGGAGGTGGAGGAGACGCGCGGAACGATCTGGATCATGGCTCATGGGCGCGACGAGGCGTTTGATGGGAACGATCTTCGCATGATGCAGGTGCTGGCGAACTTCGCTGCGATGGGGGTGAGACAGCAGCGGCAGCAGAAGCTGCTGATGGAGCAGACCATCCATGCCGCGGCTGCGGGAATGGCTAATGAGCTTGCTCATCGGATCAACAATCCGTTGCAGAGCATTACTAATCTTGTGTACCTGGCGGGTGCCGGCGGGGCGCCCGGAGATGCGAAGACGCTGGCGGAGGATCTGGCAGAGCCGGTTCAGCGGCTGTCGGCGCTGGCGGCGAAGTTGCTTTCGTTGCCCACGGCGGCGAATCGTCCGAAGTGATGGTCTCGCGCGAATAGTTTTGAAGTTGCTGTCTCGCCGAAGTAGCGGTGACGGACGCTCCTTGCAGATTCTGATTTGCCGCAGCCCGATTCGAGAGGATAATGGCTTCGCCTTCGAGCAAGGAGGAGAGTCGTGATGGGTCCAGTTCGCTTTGAGAGAGCAGCTTTGTATGTGTTGTTGAGTGGCCTTGTCTTTACCGTGGCAGGGATGGCTCAGCTGATGCCCGCGCCGCCGCAGGTGCCTCCGATTCCGCAGGGACCGCCGATGCCGAGCATGCCGACGATGCCGTCGGACTCGCAGATTCCGCAGGGGCCGCCGACGGATGTGCCACAGCAGAGACAGCAGCAACAAGACCAGGAGCGAAGGAATAACCAACAGGGGTCGGCGGGGTTTCTGGGGGCGTGGTGCGCGCAGGGCGATCCATCGAAGCAGGCCTCGATCAGCAGCAATGGGGTGATGCTGAACCTGACGAACGAGAGTGGGAGCACCTCGATTGGGAATCTGCAGGGAAACAATCAGATTGTCGCGCCGGAGTGGCAGTTTGTGACGGGGACGCTCAGTGGGGATGGCCGGCGGATCAACTGGTCGAATGGAACGTTTTGGGCCCGATGTTATGGAGGCGGTGGCGGCGGCCGGTATCGAACGCCCAACCTGAATGGAAACTGGTATCCGAATGGGAACCGGTCGCTGCAGTGTTCGATTCAGCAGCGACGGGGAAATCTGACGCTGCAGAACGAGAATGGGGACAGGGCTACTGGCTCTTTCAATGGCAAGTGGAGTGTGACGACGAACTGGCAGGGGACGAGGATCTCAGGGACGATAAGCAGGGATGGGACCCGGATCGATTGGAGTAACGGGACGTACTGGATTCGGTATCGGCTCTATGGGCAGTAGGTCGGTTGATCCGAAGAGGGAACTCTGAGCTTTGGGCGGCGTACTTACCAACCAGAGCGTTGGGTAGGCATTGTCTGAAGGAGAGTGACATGAAACGAGGTTTGATTGCTTCGTTGGTCTTGGCCGTCTTCGTGTGCCCGGTGGCACGTGGAGTGGATATAGCGAAGATTACAGAAGTGGAACTAGTTCAGCGAACGCAGGAACTATACGATGCGGTTGGGCCTGGGAATCAGGCGCCATGGAAGATGTATTTGGCGGACGATGCGATGTTCTTCGACGAGAAGGGCAGAGCGATGGATAAGCCGGCGCTGCTGGAAGATCTGCAGCCGTTGCCTGCGGGTTATAGCGGAACGATTCGGGTGGTGCATCCGAAGTCGCGGTTTGCGGCGAATGTTGCGGTGCTGAGTTACGACTGCGACGAGGTGGAGACGGTGTTTGGGCGGGAGCTGCATGCTCGCTATCACTCGACGGATACGTGGTTGTATCGGAATCAGGCGTGGCAGATTGTTGCGAGCCAGACGTTGCGGTACTACGAAGACCCGGCTGTAGGAGCGGTTGCGGAGGCGATGCTGAACGACTATGTGGGTGCGTATGAGTTGGCTCCTGGAAATGTGGCCACAGTGACGCGGCAGGGTGGTGAGCTGTATGCGCAGCGTAACTCGGGAAAACCTTATCAACTTTTGCCCGAGTCTCCGGATATGTTTTTTCGCGCGGGAGAGGAGGGGCGGCGGCTATTTCATCGGGATGCTTCGGGGCATGTGGACATGATGATCGATCGCAGGAATAACGAAGATTTGCTTTGGAAGAAGATTCGATAGTGCGTCAGAAATTGTGATTGGGAAGAGGTGTTTGTGCCGCCGAGTACTAATGTCTGGATATGTGTTGCGGGAGTGATTGTTCTTGTTGTCGGGTTTGTTGCCGCTCGAAGAGAGTTGCAGGCGGCGGAGGGGCTGGACAAACTTGTTGCGGTTGGCGGGGTGCTGTTTGCGGCGCCGTTGGCGGCCTTTGGAGTGGAGCATCTGGTGCTCGGCAAGGTAATCATTGGGGCTGTTCCTGTGTTGATGCCGGTGCGGTTGTTCTGGGTGTACTTCGTTGGCGTTGCGTTGATCGCTGCGGCTTTTAGTCTGGCGCTTGGGATACGCGTTCGTTTGACCGCGACTCTGCTTGCGATCATGTTTTTTCTGTTTGTGGTGATGATCCATGTGCCGAATGCGGCGGCGCAGATGCACGACAGAATTATCTGGAATGTGGCGTTGCGAGATCTTAGTTTTGGTGCAGGAGCGCTGGCGCTTGCGGGGTATTTGGGGAGTGGGGCGGAGATTCGAGAGTCGGGGATTCGAGAGGCGGGGGATGGCGGTGAGAATGTAGCGGTGTGGATTGGGCGGGTGATTGTTGCTGTTGTGCTGATGGTGTATGGCGTGGAGCTGATACTGTTTCCGCAGTTTGCGCCGGGGGTGCCTTTGGGAAAGTTGACGCCGTCGTGGGTGCCGGGGCCTCATGTGTGGGCGTTTTTGACGGGGCTGGTTTGTATCGGGGGCGGGGTGGCGATATTGATTCGGAGATATTGCCGCGATGGGGCGACTGTAGTGGGCTTGGTGATGACTCTGCTTACGGTTTTTCTTTATCTGCCGATTCTGCTGATGGCGTCCGGGGTGCCGGCGGTGTTGGAAGGGGCGAACTACGTCTGGGATACGTTGCTGTTTGGAGGAGCGGTGTTGCTGGTGGCGGGAGCGAGACCAAAGGAAGCTGAGGTGGGCGAGAGGCTGTGATTCTTCGGGCGTTTGCTTACGCTACCGACGGGGCTAATCGTCCAAAGGGATTGAGCGTCTGAGGAGAAGAACGCTTTCTGCCGGTTTTTCGGAGAGATAGAGAACAGACAACGGCTGGAGAGGGTGGGTTGAAAGGGACGGGCGGTTCGGGTAGGACTGAGTTCTTCGGGATCCTTCGCTGCGCTCAGGATGACGGCAAAGACTTGCTCAGGATGACAGCAAAGACTTAATGCTATTCGCCTCCGCTTCGGCCTCTTGTGGCTATGCCGGAAGCGCGTCGACGATTGATTCAGCTAGATAGCTCTTCATCGCCTGACCTAGTTGTGAATCGATCTCGTCGGCGATGGTCATGACTCCGATCAGCACTACGCTGAAGTCAATGTTTGCGAGGTTTTTCTGGAGCGTGTTGAAGACGCTGACCTGGAGGATGCGCGACTCCTCGACCATCATTGCAGCGGTATAGCCCTGTTGGCGGCGAGCGGTGCCGTGCTGTGCGGCTGATGTCGAGTGGAGTTCTTTCGTGCCAAGGATCGTTGACGAACGGAGACGCAGGACGAGATCCTGAAAAACCTGAGGGAGATGACCGGAGCGTAGTTGGAACGTCATTGGAATTGCCGTCAACGACTCTTCTTTTTCGACGAGTTCGTACCAATCGCTGATGGTGCTGTCGGTGGAACGTTCGAGGATGGTGGCGACACTTTCGACCAGGCGGGTGCGAGTCGGACCGACGGCGAGTCGCTGTTTGATGGCATCTACCAGCATGTTGACGTCCATTGGCTTGACGAGAATTTCATCAGTCTGCAGCAGAATCGCCTGAGCCGCGGCGTCCATATGAGGAAACGAACTCAGCAGTATGGTGACGGCTTTTGGGTTGGCATGACGCATGGCGCTGACGACGGTGAGGCCGTCTCCTGCACCAGGCATGTGAAGGTCGCTGAGGAGGACGTCGAAGACCTCAGAGCCGATGTGCTTGAGAGCTTCATTGACCGTTGAAGCGACGGTTACTTCAAAGCCATGTTTTCTGAGAATGATGCCGAGGGTATAGCGTATTGTCTCGTCGTCGTCGACTAATAAGAGCTTCGCGGGTGCCATCATTCTTCCTTCCAGGAGTGCGCGAAGAGCTGAAGCTCGCGCACAAGGGGAGATCTATAGAGTACTCCTATGTGCCCTGGCCGACAGAACGCAGTAGAACGAAGGGGCTTGCCTGTGAGTTAGCGGGCGGTGACGACTAGGTTGAGGGTGACGGTCTGGCTTAGTTGAACGCCAGTGGTGGAGCTGGCGGTGACTTGATATTGGTAGGTGCCGGGTGGGGTGAAGCGGAGGTTGGGGTCGCTGCCGCCGCGGCCGCAGCCGGAGATCCAGAGGGTGGGTAGGGCGAAGAGGATCGCCAGCAGGAGCAGGCGGGTGAGGGGGTGCTCTTGCAGGGTGCGGTTTTTTGTGCGGGCTTTGGCGTTCCGGAAGAAGAGGAGGGGTATGGGTAGGAGGCAGAGGATGGCGCGGTTGCGGCTGCGGGTGTTGTTTTGCGCGGTGGTGGGCGGGATGTACTCGGCTACGGTGTTGAGGTTGGCGATGGAGTTTTGGGCGGCTCCGTTGAGGGTGATGCTGGAGGGGAGGAGCGAGCAGGTGGCCCAGGCGCCGGGGTTGACGGGGGTGCAGTTGAGGATGACGGTGCCGGTGAAGCCGGATTGGGGGGTGAGCTGGAGGGTGTAGTCGGCGGCGTGCTCGCTGGGGATGGTGAGGGTGGCGGAGGGGCCTCCGTTGACGGTGAGGGTGAAGGCGCCGCTGGAGACTCCGTTGCCGGTAAGGGGGATGTTGAGGTTCTGGAGGCCGGTGTTGGGGTCAGTTGCGGTGATGGAGCCGGTGCGGGAGCCGAGGGCGGTCGGGGCGAAGGTGACGGTGATCTGGCAGGCGATGCCGGGGTAGAGCGTGGAGGCGCAGGGGACGGAGATGGCGTAGTCGCCGGTGATGGTGAGGGCGAGGTTGGTGATGGGGGCGGTGCCGGTATTGGTGAGGGTGATGGTCTGGGCGGCGGAGGCTCCGAGGGCGATGCTGCCGAAGTTGAGGGTGGAGGGGACGGCCTGGAGGTGGGACTGGATGCCCTTTCCGGTGAGGGGGTATTCGATGGGCAGGGTCGAGGCGGAGGAGCGGATGGAAAGCAGGCCGCCGATGGTCGCGGTGGTGGTGGGGGTGAAGGTGACCTGCTCGGTGCAGCTGGTGGAGGGGGCGAGGGTGTTGCCTTCGGTGGGGCAGTCGCCGGTGGCGGTGTAGGGGCCGATGGCGGAGATGGTCTGGATGGCGATGGGGGCGGTGGTGATGTTGGTGATCTGGACGGGGAGGGTGGCGGAGGTGCCGACCTGGACGCTGCCGAAGTTGAGGGTGAAGGGAGAGAAGTTGAGGGGGGAGGGGTTGGCGACGCCGAAGAGGGAGATGAATTCGAGTGCGGTGCTGGAGTCGGAGGTGATCTCGAGGGCGGAGATGCGGTTGGAGACGGTGTTGGGGAAGCTTGCCTGAGGGGTGAAGCTGATGTTGACGACACAGCTGGCGGAGGGGACGAGGGCGCCGATGCAGTTGGTCTGGACGGTGAAGTCGGGCGTGGGACGGAAGCCGGCGATGTGGATGGTGGTGGTGCCGGTGTTGGCCAGGGTGACGGTCTGGACGTCGCTCTGGTCGCCGACCTGGGTGGCGGGGAAGGTGAGGGAGCTTTGCGAGAGGGCGTAGGAGACGAGGGGAGCGGCGTTGCTCGGCGCGGCTACGGTGATGGGGGCGGCCTGGCCGGTGAGGGTGAGGAGGTCGGGGCCGGTGAGGGCGTCGCTTTCGATGATGAGGGTGCCGGAGTCTGGTGAGGCGGGGCCGGGGGTGGTGGTCTGGTTGAGGGGGGTGTAGGTGAGGGTGGCGGTGCAGCTTACGGTGGGAGGCAGGGTGGCGCCGCAGAGCGTGGAGGTGATGAGGAACGGCCACTGGCTGGTGAGGCGGCGGATGGTGAGTGGGGTGGCTCCGGTGTTGGTGAGGGTGACGGTCTGGGTGGCGGTCTGGCCGGAGGAGACCTGGCCGAAGTCGAGGACGGTTTGGCCGGGGATGATGTTGCCAGAGATTTTGATGGTGGCGGGGCCGATGCCGAAGCCTTCGACGTAGCCGAGGCCGTTGAGGGTGGCGGAGCCGTCGGTTGGGGTGCCCTGGGCGAAGAGGGTGCCGGTGATGTCGCCGTTGGTGAGGGGGAGGAAGGTGACGTTGAAGTTGCAGGAGGCGTTGGGGGCGAGGGCGGCGCAGGCGGGGCCGTTGAGGAGGAACTGGCGGGGGAGGGCGATGTTGAGGGCAAGGGATTTGGCGGTGAGGTTGGTGATGGTGAACTGGCGGGTTCCGCCGAGGGTGCTGGTGGGGGTGGCTGCGTAGTTGGCCTGGTTGGGGAGGATCTGGAGGCCGGCGCTCTCGGTGGTGTAGGCGCCGGAGAGCGGGACGGTGTAGGTGGCGAGGCCGGTGGTGGAGCTGGTGACGGGGATCTGGAGGGTGTCGGTGACGGTGGCGTTGGAGGGGAGGAAGGTGACGGTGATGGTGCAGACGGCGGCGGGGGCGAGGGTGGTGCAGTTGTTGACGGAGGTGAAGCTGGTGGTGGCGTTGGTGGGGGTGCCGATCTGGAGGGTGGCGGCGCCGGTGTTGGTGAGGAGGATGTTTTGTTGGGTGGCGGTGGGGCCGGGGACGTTGTTGAAGATGAGGGCTGTAGGGTTGAGTGAGAGGCCTTGGTCGGGCGAGGCGAAGCCGGTGAGGGTGGCTGTGATGCGGCCGTAGGAGGCAGGCACGGTGAGGAGGCCGGTGCGACTGCCGGTGGCGGTGGGAGCGAAGACGACGTTGAAGAAGCAGGAGGCGTTGGGGGCGAGGAGGCCGCTGCAGGGGGAGCCGCCGGTGGGGAGGTTGCTGAGTGCGAAGTCGCCCGTGAGGGTGGGGGTGGAGAGGGAGACGGGGCTGGTGGTGAGGTTGGTGACGGTGAAGAGGATGGGTGGGCTTGCGCTGTTGACGGGGACGGTGCCGAAGTCCTGCGTGGTGGGGCTGAGGAGGACGCCGGTGAGGGCGATGCCGGTGCCGGTGAGGGTGATGGAGGAGGGATTGCCGGAGGAGGTGAGGGTGACGGAGGCGGTCTGGGAGCCGGGGGCTGAGGGGGTGAACTGCACTCCGAGCCAGCAGTTGGCGCAGGTGCCGGTGAAGGAGGAGACGAAGGCGGAGGTGGAGGGTTGGCCGTGGCCGAAGCCGATGTCTTCGACGAGGATGGCTTTGAAGTCGGGTGCGGAGGTGGTGGCGGTGAGGGTGGTGAAGGAGGAGGTGATCTTGTGCCACTGAACGGCGGGCTGGCCGACGGGGACGCTGCCGAAGGCGAGGGTGTTGTTGGGGGCGGTGACGATGGCGGAGCCGGTGCCGCTGAGGGTGACGTAGGCGGGGGAGGAGCTTCCGGCGGTGACCGAGAGCAGGCCCTGGCGGATGCCGGGTTGAGAGGGGGCGAAGGTGAGGACGACGGTGCAGGTTGCGTTGCCGGCGAGGGTGGCAGGGCAGTCGGTGGCGTCGGTGAAGTCGCCGGTGAGGGTGAGGGCGAGGGGGAAGGCAACGGCGCCGATGTTGCCGATGGTGACGGTCTGGGTGCTCGAGGAAGTGGTGGTGACGGGGACGGCGTTGGGGAAGGTGATGGCGGCGGGGGTGAGGGTGAGGTTGGGGTTGGCGGACTGGCCGACGCCGGTGGGTTGGGGTTTGGTGGTGCCGGTGATGAGGACGGTGAGGCCCTCTGCTGATGTACCGCTGCCGAGGGTGAGGGTGGTGGAGTCGGCTGAGGGGGCGACGGGGGATTGGTAGTTGATCTCGAGCTGACAGACGGTGTGGGGGTTGAGTGTGGTGGGGCAGCGGTCAATGAGGGTGAAGGGAGTTTGCAGCGTGACGGGGGTGTGGGTGACGGCGTTGGCGGAGTTGTTGGAGAGGTAGAGGTAGCGCGGGAGGCGTGGGCTGGGGGTGCCTCCGACGCCGGAGGGCGTGCCGAACTGGGTGCCGAAGTCGATCTCGGTAGCGGAGAGGTTGAGGTCGGTGGGTTGGGTGTAGGCGGTGAGGAGAACGGCGTCGACGCCGATGATGCGATAGGCCGTGACGAAGCTGCCGGTCGCCGTGGCCGGGGCGGTTAGGGCAAGGGTGAGGTGACAGACTCCGCCTGGAGGAAGGACATCGTCGCCGGGAGTGGTGGAGGCCGGACAGTCAGTGGATTGCACGCTGAGGTCGTACTGCGGGGGAACGGGTTGCAGGGTGGCGTCGCCTGCGTAGAAGGTCTGGGGGAGCTGGGTGAGATTACTGATGGTGATGGTTCGTGTGGTTGCAGGACTGGTGGCGGTTTGAATGCCGAAGTCGAGTTCTTTGGGAGAGACGACGATTGGGTTTGGTGAGGCGGTTGGTGCGGGGAGGGTGACCGTTTGGGCGGTGGCGTTGCTGGCTTGCGCGGTGACGGTGCCGGGATTGCTGCTGGTGCTGGTGAGGGCTATGCTGCACTCCGCACCAGGAGCGAGGGTGGTGGGGCAGTCGGTTGCGAGGGTGAAGTTGGTGGCGGTGAGTTGGAGGTTCGTAGCGGCGAGGCTGCCGAGGTTGCGGAGGGTGAGGTTGGGGGAGTCGTCGGTGGAGAGGGCGAGACTGGGTGCGCTGGTGGTACTTAGTTTGGCGAGCCAGGCGGCGGAGCCGGAACAGAGGCTGCTGTTCGTGCAGGAGCCTGCGGGGAGCGTGGCGGAGCGGAGGGTGGAGGGGAGTGCCGGGGTTGGGGAGTTTGTGAGGGGGAGATCGTAGGTTTCGGTGGCGAGGAGGCTGGCGCTGGCGGTGGGAGAGGCGCTGCCGGCGAAGGTGGGCTGGCCGGTGGAGTCGACGGTGAGACCGGTGAGGGTGACTGGAGCGCTGGCGAAGGAGCCGCTGGTGATGGGCAGGCCGCCGAAGCGGATGGTCTGGTCGATGGTGTCCTGCTGAGTCAGACGGAGGGCGTAGCTGTTGCCGATGTCGGAGAGCGGGGTGAGGGGGAGGAGCCAGGCGGGATTGCTGCCGGTGGCGGAGATCCATGCTGCGCCAGAGGGTGCGGGTACGACGGAGGATTGGATGCCGGGGGCGAGGAGGTCGGAGGTGAGGAGGGTGCTGCCGTCGAGGGAGAGACGGAGGAGAGTCTGGTAGTTGGTGTTGACCAGCGGGGAGGAGACGGTGGCGATGGGGAACTGGCCGGGGGCGATGGAGCCGGTGAGGAGGAGGGTCTGGGTGGTGGGGTCTTGCGGCGAAGGCGCGATGACGAGCGAGGAGATGCCGGGGCCGGGGATGAAGGTGGAGAAGACGATGCCGTCGCCTGCGGGGGTGAGCTTGGTGAGGAAGCCTGAGGTGGCGGAGAGGAGGTCGGGGATGATGGCCGAGAGGGTGGGGTAGCCGGTGGAGGTGGTGTAGCCGGCGATGTAGGCGTTGTCGGTGGCGTCGGCTGCGATGGCGGCGGGGGCGGTGTTGCCGTTTTGGCCGCTGAGGTAGGTGGCGTAGAGGAGGGTGGTTCCGGTGGTGTTGAACTTTTCTACGAAGCCGTTTTGGAGCGAGCCGGAGGCGGGGGATTGAATGATGCCGGAAGCTGTGACGGGAAGCGCGGAGCCGAAGATGCTGCCGGTGAGGAAGACGGCGTCGGCGGTTGCGGCGATGGCGGAGGCTGCGGTGCGGGGGCTTCCGGCGTAGGTGACGAAGAGCACATTCAAGTTTTGATCGAATTTGCCGATGTACGAATTAATGGACGTGTCCGCCGCGCTGGGAAAGGCTGCGCCGGAGGTGGTTGAGAGGGTGCCCGAGGTAGTGGTGCCGGCGACGTAGAGGTTGCCGGAGGGATCGGCAGCCATGGCGAGTCCGATGTCGCCGCTTGAGCCGAGATGAGTTTGGGCTAGTACGTTGGTCGCTGTGGAATCTGTTTTGAGGAGGCGGATACCGTCGCCCTGGTCGAGCAGGAGGTAGAGGTTGCCGGCGGAGTCGGATTGGATGGCATTGAACTGGGCGTAGTGCGAGTTTGCGGGATTGGGATTCGAGGAGCCGAGGAGGCCGGTGAAGAGGAGTTGCTGCGGGCCGGTGGCTGGTGAGGCGGTCTGGGCTTCGATCCGGGGGGCCAGTGGCAGGGAAGCGATAAAGAAGAGAGCGATGACGCCGCAGAGACCGGCACGTACACGTCGGAGAGAGAGCGGTGTCTTCATGTTTTGTTGGCTGCGGGCAGTACGCTGGTGCAGCCTGACCTTAAATATTCCTTGCGTTGGTGCTGTTTGAGTGGAGAAATCTCAACGAGACGTTACCGAGGTACTATAGCTTCCCGTTTTGGGAGTCCGTATGCCGCTCAAGTTGTAGGAGGTAGTCGAGGCCGCGGGCTTTCATCTCGCGCTCGAATGCGGCGTGGCTGGAGTACTGGATGGCCTGCATGCCTGCGGCCAGCGCTGCGGTGATGTTTTCTTCCTTGTCGTCGATGAAGAGGATGTGTTCGGGAGGTGTTTGGAGACCTTCGGCGGCGTGTTGATAGATCTCGGGCTCGGGCTTGGCTCGATTGACGGCGTGGGACCAGGTGTGATGGTCGAAGGATTCGATCCACGCGTGGCGGGCGCGGAGGCCTGCCTCCATGGCATCGGGCATGTTGGAGAGGATGCCGGTGCGGATGCCGGCGCGCTGGAGCTGGTCGACCCAGGCGAGCATGGGAGGGTTGAGGGTGGACCAGAGGTCGGTGTCGGCGGCGATGAGCTGGGCTAGCTGCGTGGGCGTGATGACGATGCCAGCGCCTGCGGCGACGGTGTGCCAGAAGGATTGGGCGTTGAGGTCGCCGCGGTCGTAGGCGTGGCGGTGAGCCCAGTACTCGCGGTGGAGGAGTTCTTCGCTGAGGCCGGTGATGGTGAGGAGGCGGGTCCAGGCGGTGGAGTCCGGTTCGCCGGAGAGGACCATGCCGTAGTCGAAGAGGACTGCTTTTACGAGTGCCATGAAAGGCAATTGTAAGGCAGCGGATTTGAACTTTGACCCGGTGCGCATGGCGACCGTGATTGATGGGGAGGATGAGTCTGAAGTGGTAGGGCCAATTGAAGGCTGCGAAAGATCTCTCGAGTGCGATTAGAGTGCGTTGTTTCCATAGGAAACAGTTGTCTATACAGAATAAGGATGGACTTCAAACAAATGTCTTGACAGTGCTTCTCGCCCTGCGGTCTTATAACTGAGTTTCAAACTTATCAGCTCGATCGCCCCAGGGGACAAGCTTCTTTCGAGACGCCTTGCAAAGCAGGGCAGCGGTCTTCAGAAGCCTCAAACACGTTCCCGGGAGCTGGTCTCACACGAAGACAGATGCCGTATTTTTTAAGGAGAGCCGTCCCATGAAAAGCAGAGTGTTGCGAGAGAGTTCGCTCTTCGCACTATTGATCGCGATGATATTGGCTGGGTTTGCCGGGCCGCGTGCTTCCGCACAGTTGAGTACCGCGACGATGTTCGGTATTGTGACAGATTCGTCCGGAGCGATTGTTCCCGGGGCTACGGTTACGTTGACCCAGACGCAGACAAACTTCGTCCGCGTGACCAAGACCAATGATCAGGGTCAGTATCGCGCGGAGTTTCTGCCGGTTGGGCCATATACGGTGAGGGTGATTGCCGCGGGATTCAAAGAGATTGCGCAGAGCGGGATTGTGTTGACCGCAACGCAGGAGGCGGCGGTGAACTACGCGCTGGAGATTGGCGGCGAGACCACGGTTGTGGAGGTGACGACCGATGTTCCGCTGGTGAACCTGGGAAACTCTGTGCTGGGACGGACGGTCGATAACCGCGAGGTCGACAACCTGCCGATTGTGGGTAGAAACGTTTATCAACTTCTGAGCCTGACGCCCGGCATTCAGAACAGCCAGACGGAGAACACGGTCGGCTTTCCTGGTCAGCATGTGATCATCAACGGCTCCTCCGACAACATGGTGGGACAGGTGACCTACTATCTCGATGGTGGATTGAATATGACCGGTGTGCGCAATACCGGCAACGTTCTGCCGAACCCGGATGCGATCGATCAGTTTGCGGTTCAGACGAGCAACTTCAGCGCGGAGTATGGACGCACGGGAGCGGGTGTGGTCTCGGTGCTGACCAAGTCGGGCACAAATCAGATACATGGTTCGGTCTTCGAATTTCATCAGGAGACGAACTTCAACTCGAACGCGTGGCTGCAGACGACGAGGACGCCGCTGCACATCAATCGATTTGGCGCGACTCTGGGCGGCCCGATCGTTAAGGACAAGACGTTCTTCTTCGGCAGCTATGCGGGGTTGAGACAAGTGAGTCCGGTCAACTTCAATACGGTTGTTCCGGATGCTCTTCAGCGTGCTGGCAACTTCTCCGAGAATCTTCCTACGTCCACAACGATTGCGACGGGGCTGGGCGCGTGTGCGACGCCGTTGTCTGCCGCGGATAAATCAGTGACGGCTTACGGGGGAAGGTTTATCGTCTGCGATCCTGTGACGCACAAGCCGGTGCCGGGCAATCGTCTCGATCTCGATCCGAACTATCATCCTGATCCTGTGGCCGCGGCGGTGCTGGCGAAGAATGTCCCGATGCCATCGCCGGGGCGGACGGACAACCGGTTTATCGGAAACGAAGGGCTGCCGAATCAGACCGACGAGTTTCTGATCAAAGGCGATCAGCAGTTGACGGCGGCGCATCGGCTTACGCTTGACTACTTCCAGTCGAATGGAGCGCAGAGCAATCTTCCTAATGGCTCGAATCTGCCGGGATGGGCGGTGAACAACTATGTGTACCGGCAGCAGACGGCCAACGTGAGCGATGTCTGGACGGTCTCGGCGCGGTCGGTGAACCAGGTGTGGCTGAGCTATACGCGTATGCTTGCCGGGCGCAACAGCACGCCGGGAACTTCGCTGGCGGCTTATGGCTCGGACCTGAATGTGCAGGGGACGCCTTCGTTGCCGGATATCAACGTGGCTAACTTCTTTCATCTTGCGAACGCGATCAGCGGTCCGGTTGCAGGCGATAACGTGTACGGCCTGCGGGATGTCTTCAACACGACCAGAGGGAAGCACTCGATCTTTGTGGGCGGCGAGATCTATCTGGAGAAAGATCGGCTGGAGACGCTGCTGAATAACTACGGCACGTTCAGCTTCACGAGCTCCGCGGTTCCTACCACCGCAGTCGGGCAGGCTACTTATGTGAAGACTGGAGCGGCGATCGCTGACTTTTTGATCGGGCATCCGAATTCGATGGGTCAGGACTCGCCCGATGATGCGAATGCCAACTACTGGAACTATGGGATCTTCGGGCAGGACGATTGGCGGATTACTCCGAAGCTGACCCTGAACCTTGGGCTGCGCTATGACGTGCAGACGGCCCCGACCGATACGCAGCGCCGGTATGCGATCTTCAAGCCGGGTGTGCAGTCCACGGTCTCACCGAATGCGATTCTGGGACAGTTGTTTCCTGGAGATCCGGGGGTGCCGCAGAGCGGTGTCGGCACGAACTACAACCATGTTTCGCCGCGTGTCGGTTTTGCATTCAACCCGTATCGTGACGGCAAGACGGTCTTCCATGGCGGCGCCGGGTTGTTCTTCGACACCATCGGAGGCAATGAGTGGATGCTGCCGCAAAACTTCCAACCGTTTGCGGTGAGAGAGACGGCGGCCTTCAGCCATGTGACCAGCCTGCAGCATATCTACTCGACCGACTGCCAGGACTTCCAGGGTTGCACTTCGCCGTTTCCGTATCTCTACGACAAGACGAATCCACGGTATGTGTCTCCGGCGTCGCTGGTGTTCCTACAAGAGGGGATGCGCTGGCCGTATAACATTCAGGCCAACTTTGGCGTGCAGCAGCAGTTCACCAAGGATCTTGCGATCAGCATCAACTACGTGGGAGCCTTCAGCCGGAAGCTGCCTTTGTACATCGATGCGAATGCGCCGATCTACAACACTGCGAACCCTGCGATGAACACGACGACCAACTACAACTGCCGTCGGCCTTTTGACGCGCTTCCGTTCGGAAAGGGAACAGCGTGCGCGAATCCAGCGGTGGGCTCGAAGTACATCAGCAATGCGTATGTGATCGAGGACGGACAAAACACGAACTACCAGGGCCTGCAGGTGACGGTGGAAAAACGTCTGAGCAACCACATCAGCGTCAATGGGTTTTATGTGTTCAGCAAGGCGCTGTCGAGTGCTTCGCTGCAGACGACGGGCAACATTGGCAACAGCGGCGCGACTATGCCTGAGGATTACTATAATCTTGGGCTGGAACGGCAGCGGACGGATAGCGACCAGCGTCATCAGGCGGTGATTGCGGCTGTCTGGAAGCCGGATTACTTCGGCAAATCCAACCGGGTGGTTCAGAACCTGCTGAATGGATGGTCCATCTCCGCCATTGTTACGATGCGGAGCGGGGTGCCATTCAATATCACTAGCGGCAGCGACGACAATATGGATGGAGACACCAACGATCGGCCTAACCTTGTTCCCGGCAAGATGGAGCGGACGAACATCTTCAGTGGGTCGCGCGCGAAAGAGAAGACACAGTGGTTCGATACGAGCGCGTACTGCAGGGTGGGTTCGGCGGGATGCTCTGCGGGCACCGGAGCAGGAAATGTCGATGGCACGGTGAGCCCGAACTCGATAAGCGGCCCTGGGTACAAGGACGTCGACGCGGCGATCTTCCGTGATTTTGGCATCTTCGAACGCGTGAAGTTCCAGTTTCGCGGCGAGGCGACCAACGTCTTCAACTTCGTCAACCTGGGCAATCCCGGGGCGGTGCTGAACAATCCGAGCACCTTTGGCGTGATCTCTGCACAGACCCTTACGCCACAGGGGTCGGGGATGCGGGTGATCCAGCTTGGAGGACGAATCCTGTTCTAAGTTGGGTGCAGTAAAACGTGGGCGGGCGATGCGATTGCGTCGCTCGCTTTTGTTTGTGGGTGGCGGAATTAGTTTGGATTCGATTGATGGAGCGGGCCGGGTTAGCTGACCGATTAGCATGGGAGGGTGAGCTATCGGTTTTCGGCGCGGACAGGTTGGGATGTGGGGGAGAGTGGGTTCGCGGCTGCGATTCGCGAGACGCGGGCGGCCGGACGGGAGCTGGTGGACCTGACGGTGTCGAACCCTACGGTGTGTGGGTTTGATTATGACGCGGGGGCTGTTCTTGCACCGCTGGCGAGCCGAGAGGCTATGACGTACGACCCTGATCCGCGGGGGATGCGGTTTGCGCGAGAGGCGGTGGCGGGGTACTACGGTGGGCATCGGGCCGATGTCGATCCGGACAGCGTGGTGCTGACTACCAGTACGAGTGAGGGGTATGGGTATCTGTTTCGGCTGCTGTGCGACGCGGGCGATGAGGTGCTGGTGGCGCGGCCGAGCTATCCGCTGTTCGATTTTCTGGCGGATCTGGAGGATGTGCGGCTGAGGCCTTATCCGTTGTTCTATGACTATGGATGGTGGATCGACTTTGCGGAGCTCGAGCGCCGGATTGGGCCGCGGACAAAGGCTGTGGTTGTGGTGCATCCGAATAATCCGACGGGGCACGCTACGGGGGCGGGGGAGCGGGGGCGGCTGGAGGAGATCTGTGCGCGGCATGGACTGGCGCTGATCGTGGATGAGGTGTTTCTGGACTATCCGCTGGAGGAGGGGGGGAGGCTGGGGAGCTTTGCAGTGGGTCCGCACCCGGTGCTGACGTTTGTGCTGAGCGGGATGAGCAAGATTGCAGGGCTGCCGCAGATGAAGGTTGGGTGGATCGTGGGGCTGGGGCCGGTGGGGGATCGACGGCGGGCAATGGAGCGGCTGGAGGTGGTTGCGGATACCTTTCTGTCGGTGAACGCGCCGATGCAGCGGGCGCTGCCGGTTTGGCTGGCGGAGAGGCGGGGGATTCAGGGGCAGATTCTGGAGCGGGTGAGGGGGAATCTGGGGCTTGCGGTTGGAGGTGGGGTTGAGGTGCTGAGGGTGGAGGCTGGGTGGAGTGCGATTTTGCGGCTGCCTCAGAGGCTCGGCGAGGGGGATGTTGCGGGGTGGTTGTTACGGGAGGCAGGAGTGATCGTGCATCCGGGGAGCTTTTATGGGATCGGTGAAGCTGGGCGGGTGGTGGTGAGTCTGCTGGGATCGACGGAGGGGTTTGCAGGGGGGATTTCGAGAATCAAAAGGGTAATTGGATGGAACCACGGTAGTTACTAGTTCATGCGATGCGTGTAAAGCTGTACATTGAATGTTTTATGTAAGCGATTGTTTTTATTGCTTTTGCAGAAATGGATTGGAGTCTCGCTCTGCGCCGATTGTTGTTCTGGAGCCGTGCCCGGGGATGACGGTGACCTCGTCGGGCAGGGTGAGAAGGCGGTCGTGGATGGAGGCCAGGAGCTTGCGCATGTCGCCCCCGGGGAGGTCGGTGCGGCCGACGGTACCGGCGAAGAGGGTGTCGCCGGCGAGGAGGAGGGATTGGGCGGGGAGGTAGAGGCAGACGCTGCCTTCGGTGTGGCCAGGGGTGTGGAGGATGGAGCCGGTGAGGCCGGTGACGGCGATGAGCTTGCCGTCCTCGAGGGTGTCGTCGGGGGCTTGGACGGTGGGGGTGGGGATTCCGAGCCAGCCTGCCTGAATGTCCATCATCTTGACCAGAGGGAGGTCGTGCTGGTTGTAGAGGATGGGGGCTCCGGTGAGCTGCTTGAGGCGATGGGCTCCGGCGATGTGGTCGATGTGGGCGTGAGTGATGACGATCTTTTTGACGGTGAGGTTGTGAGTGGCTAAGACGGCCATGATTCGGGGGATGTCGTCGCCGGGGTCGACGACGATGGCCTCGTGGGAGGTTTCGTCTCCGAGGATGGAGCAGTTGCATTGCAGCGGGCCGACGGGGAGAATCTCGTGGATCATGGTGTTTGAGCCTTCAGCGGGGAGAGCTTTTGGGAATGAAAAATGCGCAAGCCCAAGGCCTGCGCATCTCTGAAGATCGAAGAGCTACTTCTTGGCGGGTGTCGTCTGGCTGGTGGGGTGGGCGGTGCCGGAGAGGACGGAGTGGTCGCCGCTGGCGCGCGAGAGCAGGATGGTGAGGCCGATGGAGGTCAGCATGAAGACGATGGCCGAGTAGGTGGTGAGCTTGGTGAGGAGATTGGCTGCGCCGCGGGGACCGAAGGCGGTCTGGGATCCCTGGCCACCGAAGGCTCCGGCGAGGTCGGCGGACTTGCCCTGCTGCAGGAGGACTACGCCAATGAGAAAGAGACAGACGATAACGTGAATGATGACGAGAAGAATAACCATCGGAGCTGCTTGCTACCTCTTGAGCCCGGAGAGTTGATCTCCGGAGAATGTTTGGGATCGGTGCATGAGTCCTCGCGCCTTGCGGCGTTCGCACCTAAACCTAAAACCTAGTGTATCACCGGCTACCGGGGAAGACCCAGCGGCGCTGGACTCGAGGAAGGCTGGTGGAGAGGGACGAGCGGCTTGGGCAGTACGGAGTCCAGCTAGCATATGTCACCTCGCTCGCTCGGCTCGCAGGTCGGGATCCTTCGCTGCGCTCAGGATGACAGCAAAAACCTGATACGGGCTTGGCCAGCTCTTGGATCCTTCCCTATTCGACTTCGCTCAGGGTCAGGAAGCCGGATATGGGCCTAGGCGGTTTTGATGATTGCGATTTTGTTGGAGGCTGCTGGGTGGGTGGGGCGATTTTGTACCGGGGGGTGGTGCACGTCGCGAGGGGTGAGGGCGTAGAGGACGGCCTCCATACGGTTGGAGACGCCAAGCTTGTCGTAGATGCGGAAGAGGTGGTTTTTGATGGTGTGTTCGCTGAGCTTGAGCACGGTTGCCAGCTCGGAGTTGCTGAGGCCGTCCGAGAGAAGATGCAGAACCTGCTGCTCGCGGGTGGTGAGCAGAGGCTTGCCGTGGCGGTCGATGACGTTGGTTGACCTGGGGTGAGAGAGGGAGGAGACCAGGTGGGCGAGCAGCTCGTTTTTTGCCCAGATCTGCCCCTGGTGAACGCATCGGATGCACTTGCAGAGGAGCTCGAAGCGCAGGTCGGCGCTGCCGAAGATCCCTTTGGCTCCGGCACGAAACAAGGAGATGACTTCGGCGTAGTCGGGATCCTGCGTGAGGACGACGACGCGGGCATTTTTGTAGAACTCGGGAAGGGATTGGAGGATGGAGACGGCGCCGTGCGTGTTCTCCATCCTGGACTCCATCCGGGAAGAGCCGATGAGGATGACGTCGACCGGGAGGGGCCTGGCCGGATGGAGAAGATGCTGGACGTCGTTGACCGGGGCAATGATCTGGATGTCGGGAACGGCTTCAAAGGCGTTCTGCAACAGTTCGCAGAGCATAATGGGCAGGTTGGCCACAATCACTTTGATGACGTTCGGGGAGGTGCTTTCTTCAGTAACTCGCTTCATGAGTCTCTCCAGCACAGAGGTCGGTCGCTCAATTGAGAAGATCTTCCCACCATTCGAGATGATCTCCAGACGAAAAAGTTACCGGATCTGCTGCCTATAATTTTGCGGTAAGTGCTCATCGAGCGTCGCTTACAGCGACTAAATTACTCGAAAAATTAACATTGAACCCAGAGCACTTGTTCCGCAGGTGCAGATCTAAGTTCTTTCTTTTGCATAGAGACTTCCTGCTCGGCTTTTCATGAGAAGAACCTCTCATGCCTGCGAGTTTTGAACCAGCCCAGTTTCGATGTGCTCTTGGAAGTAGGCCAAGGACATCTCGAGTCCCTGACGCAGTTGGATCTTTGGGGTCCATCCGAGAAGGCTGATCGCCTTACTGATGTCCGGCCTGCGGCGGGTGGGATCGTCCTGGGGCAGCGGTTTGAAGACGATCTTCTGGTCGGATCCGATGAGCTTGAGGATCTCTTCGGCACAACTCAGGATGGTCCACTCCTCAGGATTGCCTATGTTGACGGGGAGATGCTCGCTGGAGTCTGCGAGTGCGAGGATGCCTGCGATCAGATCCGAGACGTAGCAGAAGCTTCTGGTCTGCATGCCGTCGCCGTAGATGGTGAGCGGCTCGCCGCGCAGGGCCTGAGACATGAGGTTGGAGATGACGCGGCCATCGTTGATTTGTAACCGTGGCCCGTACGTATTGAAGATTCGCACGAGGTGGGAGTTGACGCGATGGTAGCGGTGATAGGCCATGACGGCGGCCTCGGAGAATCTCTTGGCTTCGTCGTAGACCGAGCGCGGGCCGATGGGATTGACGTGTCCCCAGTAGGTCTCGGTTTGAGGATGAACCTCCGGGTCGCCGTAGCACTCGGAGGTAGAGGCGTGCAGGTAGCCGGCGTGATACTTCTTTGCAATTTCGAGGGTATTGATGGTTCCGGCCGAGCCGACGAGCAGGGTCTCCACGCCGAGGCGGGCATAGTCCAAAGGGCTTGCGGGGGATGCGAAGTTGAAGATGTAGTCGACTTTGCCTGGGTCGAAGGGCTGGCAGATATCGAGGCGCTCGAAGTCGAAGCGGGACTCGTTGCGCAGGTGAGCGAGGTTGGCGGGGTTGCCTGTGCTCAGGTTGTCGACACCGAGGACGGTGTTTCCTGCGTGCAGCAGGGAGTCGCACAGGTGTGAACCGAGAAAGCCTGCTGCTCCTGTTACAAGAACTCTTTTGGCGTTCATATCTCCCTCAGATCTCCTTCAGATGCGAGGTCCGGTGGCTGCCTGAGGGAGACCAACCGGATCGCGCACAAGATATTTCAATACATCGGAACGGGGACTTGGCTAAAAGTCCTTGGCTGAAATCCTTATCGAGAGCGAGAGGCGACGGCTGCGAGCTCCTCGGTGTGATGTCGTGTGGGTCTGCCTACGCTGAAATAAGTAATCTCATTTTCCAGCATCAGTTCTGGATCATAGAGATTGCGGCCATCGAGGATGATGGGAAAGCGCATTGCCGCGCTGAGACGCTGAAGATCGAGACGGGCAAACTCCGACCAGTCTGTGAGGATCAGGAGGGCGTCTACATCGTTCGAAGCGTCGTAGGGGTCGGAGGCGTATTGAATCTCCGGTCCCTCCGGGAGTATCTGTTGCGCGCGTTGCATGGCGGCGGGATCGAAGGCGCGGATGGAGCAACCCTCCTCAATCAACATTCGGACCAGATCTATTGCGGGAGAGTCGCGTATGTCGTCGGTTCCGCCTTTGAAGGCGAGGCCGAGTACACCGAGTTTTTTGCCGCGGAGCGTCCAGAGCGCGGAACGGACCTTGCTGAGGAATCGCCGCTTCTGATCGGCATTGATGTTTTCGACTTCGGTGAGGAGAGCAAAGTTGACTCCGAGCTGCTCGGCGACGGAGCGAAATGCAGCGACATCCTTCGGGAAGCAGGATCCACCATAGCCGATGCCGGGCCGCAGAAATCTTGGACCGATGCGGTTGTCGAGGCCCATGCCCTGGGCTACCTGTTCGACGTCGGCGTCTGCGGCCTCGCAGAGATTGGAGACGGCGTTGATGAAGGAGATCTTGAGGGCGAGGAAGGCGTTGGAGGCATGCTTGATGATCTCGGCGCTCTTTGTGGAGGTGCGCAGCAGAGGCGGTGGAGTGTCGTGATTGCAGGATCCGTCGATCGCTCCTGCCTTGGCGTAGTACCTGCCTGTGGTCAAGGGCTCGTAGATCTTCGACATGATCTCGGCGGCGCGGTCGCTATCGGTTCCTACTACGATTCGATCGGGATGGAGGAAGTCGGCGACGGCTGTTCCTTCGCGCAGGAACTCGGGGTTGGAGACGACATCGAACATCTCCCGGGAGACGCCGTTGCGCTCCATCACCCTGCGAATCCATTCGTTGGTGTAGACGGGAACGGTGCTCTTTTCGGCGATGACCTTATAGGTGGTGATCGAACGCGCAATCTCACTGGCAACGGCTTCGACGTAGGACAGGTCGGCATCTCCTGTCTCGCTCTGGGGTGTGCCCACCGCGATGAAGATGGCCTGGGCTTCGCGCGTGGCGGCGGAGAGGTCGGTGGTGAAACGTACCCTGGCGTTGCGATACCGCTGGAGAAGCTCAGGCAGATACTTCTCGTGAATCAGGCTCTCTCCCGCTTGCAAGGCGGATACTTTTTTCTGGTCATTATCCACGCATACGACGCTGTGACCCATCTCTGCAAAACAAACAGCAGCTACTAATCCGACATAGCCGGAACCGACGACTGCAATGTGAATCGAATCACTCATAGGGTCTCCCAGTGTCTTATTTTTTATGTGCAAGATCGAGATTGGCGAATGGCCGCTCGCGTCTTACCTTGGTATAGAAACTTGGTTTCTACAGGTAGTGTGCCCCCTGTAGGACGATCAAAATCGGGAACGAGTTGGCTTGATCGTGGCGATATCTTAGATATCGAAAACAGATATCGAGGAACCCTTTGACAATGTTTACCAGATCCTGGCTTTGCCCCCGAGACCAGTTTGGAGTCCATGGGGAAGAGGTGGCGGAAGGTGCAGGAGCAATTTTGTAGGTACGTCTATCGATGAGTCCCTCCAGCATGGGCGGTTGTTGCTGAATGAGAATTTTCTCAGGCTCGATGTCGCGCTGTTCCAGAAAAACGCTCAAGTCTCCTTATACCGCAGGTTGCAGTGTGGACGCCATTCTTATTTTGTCCACAGGTATCCTCTTCGTGACAAGTTGGAGACATAAAGGCGACTTGTCGACAAAAGAATTCACGGTTTTGCAATCGTATCGTCTCGTGTGAGAAATGCTTCTCGGGTATTTTTCATCATTGCTTGCTGGGGCTGGGACAGGTTACTCTGGGAACTGCCACATTCGGGCTTAACTTGTTGCTCAACGGTTCCACCAACCTTGCGAGAAGGCACTTTCAGAAGGGGCTTCCCCAATGACACCTTCCAATCGAACAACTATTTTAGAGCTGGCGCCAATCGGCGATCTCGGGCTTTTGTTTTGCTGTCTTGGCCTTTCCTACATCACAGCGGTTCATCAGCGGCCATTCGATGTCTTCAACTCGCTCGAGACCCACTATCCCATCCAGGTCTTTGCGGCGACGCTAGTGCTGGCGCTGGGATGGCATGTGGTGCTCAGGTCCAATGGGTTTTATCGTTCCCGTCGATTGGCCGGCTCTGTGAGAGAGGCACTCGATGTCTGCACTGCCAGCTCGCTATGCGCGGTGTTGAGTTGTATCTGGCTGTGGCTGATCGCATCGCGCTCCATGCGCAACACGATAGATCTGGCAGTGGTCGCGGCGCTGTTCGGCATTATGAGCTTCGCGGCGTTTCTTACGACTCGTCTGGTGGCTCGCGCGACGATGCAGGCGTTTCGAGCGCGTGGGCATAATCGCAGACATGTGCTGATCGTGGGCACCAATCGCCGCGCCAACAGCTTCGTGCGAGAGCTGGACAACCACCCGGAGTGGGGCTACTGCGTCCAGGGTTTCGTGGATGATCAATGGTGGAGTAAGCAGACGGCTGACTCTCAACTGGGAGCTTTAGTCGGCGGCCTGGATTCGATTCCTGAACTGCTGAGAACACTGCCTGTGGACGAGGTCATTGTGGCTCTGCCTCTGGCTTCGTTCTACCAACAGATTGCGGGCATTATCTCCTCGTGTCGCGATCACGGGATCGCCGTCCGGTTTCTCGGCACTTTTTTCGATCAGGCCGAGTCGAAGCGGAGCGATTTTATGCGTGAGACCGTTGGCACCATCACGTTGCACGATGAATCCTGGAATGCCTGGGCGTTCATGATCAAACGTGCGACCGATGTCACGGTTTCGCTGCTGTTGCTGGTGGTGCTCGCACCGCTCTTCCTGATGATCGCGCTATTGATCAAGCTGACCGATCCGGGTCCCGTCTTTTTTAGACAGGTCAGGATGGGGTACGGCAAGCGGTCGTTTGAGATTCTGAAGTTTCGTACGATGGTGCAGGATGCGGAACGCCTTATGTCACAGGTGGAGCACTTGAATGAGACGCAGGGGCCGACGTTCAAGCTGAAGAATGATCCGCGGATTACTCGAGCGGGCAGCTTTCTTCGCAAGACGAGTCTGGATGAGATTCCGCAATTGATTAATGTGCTGGTTGGACATATGAGCCTTGTGGGTCCGCGACCGCTTCCGCTGCGCGACTACGAGGGATTTTCGCAGGACTGGCATAGACGACGGTTCAGCGTGAAGCCTGGAATTACGTGTCTGTGGCAGATTATGGGCCGGAGTTCGATCGGATTCGACGAATGGATGGCTCTGGATATGCGGTATATCGACCAGTGGTCGGTCTGGCTGGATATCAAGATTCTTTTTCAGACGATTCCTGCGGTGTTTCGCGGGTCCGGTGCTGTGTAAGAGCCCCTCGTCCTATCTCGCGTCCGCCTGGAACGCCGAGCGATAGTCAAAGCAAAGGGTCAACCTTTCGGTCGACCCTGAATAAATCCTTGAAAAAGTTTGGATTGGTGCGGAGGAGGGGACTTGAACCCCTATGCCTTGCGGCGCTAGCACCTCAAGCTAGTGCGTCTGCCAATTTCGCCACCTCCGCGCTTTATCTCGACGCTTGGGAAGCGCGAGGTGCGGTAAGCAATCCGAAGGTAAGTATAGCATCTGCGACGGGTTGAGTGGGAGTGGGTGTGGATAAGGTTTTTGGGCTCGCGAGGATGCCAGGACGAGTTTCTTCTTGTTATCTCGGGTTTGGAGATGTCGCTCGATTCGGTGGCGCCAGCGGATGTAACATGCGAAACAAAGACCCGGGGATGGCGTCGGCTGAAAGTTGACGGCATTCCTCCGGGTCTTTGTTTTTGCGGATTAGTTGGCGGTCTGGGAACGAGTGGGCGATGCCTTCCTGAGGATGTTGTCGAGGGCTTTACCCGCGGGCGTTATGGTAACGCCTCCCTCGCGGACGATCTCGGTTGCTGTGATGTCTTTGCCGTAAACCGACTTGTTCGCGTCGGTGTCGGTGTCCATGGAAGCGCTACCGATAGAAGCTCCGGCAAACAATCCGCCTTTGGGCCTGGAGTAGGTGAGAATATCGACGTTTGGATCGTTGGCAGCGACCGCCTTCGCTCCAGTTGGCCCGGCAACGGCGGTTGCGTCAGCACCAAGTTTGAGCTTGCCGGATAGAACCTTCTGCGCTCCGGTTTTGGTTTCGACCAGCAGGACGTAGTCCGTGGAAGAACTGCCCAGCTGCAACCCTAAGCTGCCGACATCGAGTTTGTACATTGCGGGAGCAGACCACGGACCGGTCATGTCCGTGCCGGATCGGCAGACGATGACCCCACGGCCATAGGTTACGCCCAGACCGATTCCTACTTTTTTGACAGCGGGGAAGACGAGCACACATACGGATTTATCGAGGAGATTCTGGGGGATTCCATCGGGTCTGGCAAGGATCTGCTTCAACACTTCGGCGGAGTTGCCCAGGCGATCATCAATCTTGTTTTGCGCAACAGCCGGTAAGGTCACCCCAATGGAGATCAGAGCAAGTAGAAGTTTTTTCATCATAGGACCTTTCTTGGTTTGTTTTCCGGAATGATTGCCGGTTGTACTGGAGGCCGTTCCATGTTGGAAGGGAAGGCCAGCTTCAACCGGTGAAACTACAGAAAATGCCAGGCCGTGATGCAAGTGGGAGGAGTACGGTGACAGGAAATCAGATCAAAACCAGAGATCAATCGCCATCGACTATGGAGGCACGTTAAAGGGAACGGCCTCTTCTGTCAACAGAAAAGGCCGTTGGACCAGGTTGATAAATGCTTTATGAAACTACCTCTCCGAGGCGAGGCCGCTTCCTGGAACGATAGGCGAAGTCGCAGGAACGCGCTTCTTCTTCTGGACAGGCGGGGCGGCGTTTGGTGGACGCTGCTTTCCGTGGCCATTGCCGTTTTTCTTCTTGCCGGGAGTTTCGATGACGGCGCGCATCCAGTAGTTTCCTTCCGCGTCGGTTTCGATGCCGTGGACCTCGCGCTCGAAGCCGGGGAAGCGCTTGCCGAACTCCTCCATGGCGAGGATGAGCTTGATGACCGGGCTTTCGGTGCCGCCGAGGCGTTCGCCGGGCATGGACATGGGGATGCCGGGAGGGTAGGGAACGAGCATGACCGCAGCGATTCGTCCGGCCATCTCGGAGAAGCGAATCTTTTCCGTTTCGTGGCGGAGGAGCTTCTGGTAGGTCTGGGCGGGGGTGAGGATGGGGTCGAAGTCTTCGTCGCAGGCGTCGTTGACAAGGCCGGAGAGGTTGAGTTGAACCATTGCGGCGTGCATCTCGTCGGAGAGCTCTTTGAGGCTGACGTTGCGATAGCGATGAGGAAAGCGGGAGACCAGTTCGGGCAGGGCCTCTTCGAGGGAGGCTTCGGAGTCGTAGAGGCGTTTGAACTCGAAGAGGTTTTCGAGCAGGGCGCCCCACTTGCCCTTGGAGGTGCCGACGGAGAAGAGGACGAGGACGGTGTAGTCGCCGGTGCGGGCGATCTCGACGCGGCGTCCGTCGAGGAACTCTGTGACGATGGCTGCGGGAATGCCCAACTCGCTGACGACGCCCTGGGCGTTGACTCCGGGAGTGAGAATGGTGACCTTGGTGGGGTCGAGCATGCAGTAGTCGTCGGCGATGTCCTCGTCCTGATAGCCATGCCACTCCTCCCCGACCTTGAGGGTCCAGGCGCTGGAGCGGTTGGTGAGAAGACCGTCAGCGGCTTCTTCGAGGAGGTAGGTCTTTCCGTCGAGCGGATCGAAGACGTACTCAGGTTGATAGAGGCGGAAGAACCAGCCCTGCTCGGCTTCGCGGAGACGGTGGCCGATGGACGACATGGCCTTGCGAAAGCTGATGGCGTCCTGCAGGGTCTCGCTCATCAGGGTGGGTCCGGCGGGCTCGTCCATCATGGCGGCCGCTACGTCGAGCGAGGCGATCAGCGGGTAGAAGGGCGAGGTGGTGCCGTGCATCATGAAGGACTCATTGAACTGATCGAAGTCGAGGTTGGCGCGAGGGCTTAGCTTGACGTGGATCATGGAGCCCATCGAGAAGGCGGCGAGCATCTTGTGCGTGGACTGGACGGCGAAGATGGTGGGGCGATCGGGCATGTCGTCGGGCACACCCATCGCAAAACGGCCCTGGTAGATCTCGTGGAACTTGGCGTAGGCGTACCAGGCCTCGTCGAAGTGAATGCGCGGGACGGACTTCGAGAGCTCGGTGACGACGCGGTTTACGTCGTAGCAGAGACCGTCGTAGGTGGAGTTGGTGACGACGGCGTAGGTAGGATTCTGGTTAGCGACGCCGGTGGTGAGCGGGCTCTTGTCGATGATGCCGCGGATGAACTCGGGGCTGAAGCGCTTGACGGGGACGAGGCCGATCATGCCGTAGCCGTTGCGCGTGGGCTTCATATAGACGGGGCGTGCGCCGGTGACGGTGAGGGAGTGGCAGATGGACTTGTGGCAGTTCGCGTCGGCTAGGACGATGTCGTCCTGCGCGATGACGCCGTGGCCGACGATCTGGTTGGAGGTGCTGGAGCCGCCGAGGACGTAGAAGGTCCAGTCGGCGCCGAAGATGCGAGCGGCGTTGCGTTCGGATTCGCCGGGAGGTCCGAGGTGATCGAGCCAGGAGCCGAGCGGGGCAGTGGAGATGCCGAGGTCCGAGCGCATGATGTTTTCGCCGAAGAACTTGTGAAACTCCATGCCGACGGGATGCTTGAGGTAGGCGACGCCGCCCATGTGGCCGGGCGCGTCCCAGGAGTAGGCTCCCTGATCGTTGTATTTTTTGAGCTCGCGGAAGTAGGGTGGGAGGAGTTGCTCGTGGTAACGCTCGACGGCGAAGTCGACGCGGTTGGCGATGAAGGCGGGGGTGTCGCCGAAGAGGTGGATGTACTCGTGAACCTGCTTGACGACTTCGAGGGGGAGTTCGCTGACGAGGGTGCGGTCGGCGATGAGGAAGATGGGAATCTTCTTGTTGCGGCGGCGAACGGCGCGCAGGATGGCGAGCGCTGCGCCTTCGGCGAACTGGTTCTCGCCCTCGAGGTCCCAGTCTAGAAGGATTGCGCTGTAGGACGGATCGGATGTGACCAGGGATAGACCGTCCTCCGGCGTGGAGGTGCGAACCACCTCATATCCTTCGAGACGGATCGCCTCAACCAGACGCTCCATAGCGCGGTCTGAGACCGAATCCGTACCGCCAACTTCACTCGCAATCAATAAAACCCAACGGCCTTCGCTCATACACCTCTCACTGCTTCTTTGTAGTCCTCTTAGATGTTACAGGGAAGTTTTGTGGAGTGTTTATGGAGTGTGAATGCTGGGTCATTCGTGAAGCGTTTGCATGCTTTGACCAGGCCCGATGCGGTTAGTGTAGCTAGATGCTGCGGACCAAGACCGTGGCCGCTCGCGAAGTCCGACATTTCCAGGAACGGAACTTGCTCTTTCTGTTCTGCGTACTCCAAATTGCAGCCGAATATCCGTAGAGTCTTCCTAAGAGTGAAAGGTTCCCGTGCTGAAAGAACTCGTAGTATCAACGTACATGGCAAGCGGGAACGACTCATGCAGTTGAACTCGCCTGCGACGCGCGATTCCAGCTTCCAGCGCGCCTTCCAAATTGCAGTAGTGTTTGCGCTGGTGAAGTTGTCGATACAGGTTGGAGCCAATCTGATGGCACAGCACCTCGGATATGGCTATGAACGCGATGAACTCTATTACCTCATCTGCGGACGCTTTCTCGACTGGGGTTACGTCGATCAGCCCCCGCTAGTCGCCCTGCAGGCACGAGTTGTGACGGCGGTATTTGGAAGTTCACTTGTTGAGGTCCGAATGCTCTCCGCAATGGCGGGGGCGGTCAAAGTACTGCTCACAGGTCTTCTCGCATGGTCCCTAGGTGGAAGGCGGACAGCCCAGACACTTGCAATGATCGCCGTGCTTGTCGCGCCTGAATACCTCGGTATCGACGGCTATCTTTCAATGAATTCGGTTGAGTCCATCTTGTGGATGGGCTGTCTGTTGTCAGTGATCCTCGTTGCTCGTGGTCAAGACCAACGCTGGTGGCTAGCGGCGGGCGTGCTGGGCGGTCTGGGTCTCCAGAACAAACATTCGACCGCATTCTTTCTGGCGGCCCTGCTCTTTGGGTTAGCGGCCACGAAGCAGCGGCGTATCCTGTTGAGCCGCTGGTTTGCCATTGCTATGGCGCTGATGGTCCTTATTGCGCTGCCGAACCTGATATGGGAATCGAGGCACCATTGGGCCACCTTCGTGTTGCTGAATAACATCGCGCACAGCAGCAAGAACGTAGTCTACGGCCCAATATCGTTCTTGCATCACCAGATGCAGATGATGAACCCGCTCACGGTTCTGATGTGGGTGCCAGGGCTGATTTGGCTGCTGTTCGCGCAGGGTAGCAAGAGATGGCGTTTTGTCGGAGTTACTTATCTGGTGTTTCTGGTAGTGATGATGTTTCTTCACTCCAAGGACTACTATGTTGCTCCGATCTATCCAGTGCTTTTTTCGGCGGGTGGCCTTGTCTGGGAATCGTGGACACGGAGCCGGTACTGGGTGGCATGCACGTATTCTTTAATTCTTGTTGTTACTGGCGTGCTCCTCGCTCCTATGTCATTGCCGATCCTTCCTCCGACAGACTTCGTCCGTTACATGCATATGCTGCATTTCAAGCCTTCGAGCACTGAAAATCTTGTAATAGGGCCACTTCCATCTTTTACCGCTGACATGTTCGGTTGGCCGGAACTTACAGCGGAGGTGGCGCGCGTCTATGGCGCACTGGGGCCAGGAGATCAGGCGAAGACTGGCATATTCTGTCAGAACTATGGCGAGGCAAGCGCTATCAATTATCTTGGCGCACAATATGGTTTGCCTTTTGCGATAAGCGGCCATCAGAACTATTATCTTTGGGGAACTCATGGGTATACAGGTGAGTTGATGATAGTAGTTGGGAAGCCCGAAACCGAATTGAAAGAGATGTTTTTTTCGGTGAAGGCAGTGGGGTACGTGAACCACCCCTATGCGATGCCATTCGAGCATGTGACAATTTATCTTTGTCGCGGTGCGAGAGTTCCGCTTAGTCGCCTATGGCAACAGCAACGGCTTTGGATGTAAAACCCTAAATTGTGCATGCGGATGGTCGCTACGGATGCGACGTGTTCGTTCTAGAGAGCAAGTCTAGAAGTGCTGTGTGAGTTCGGCGAAGCTGGCTAGCTCGAGCAACTGCCGGCCGGCTGGGGGCTGGTGGACGGCCTCGTGCTCCAGCACCCAGGTGAAGTCGTGCGGGATGAAGATGGCGTTCAGGCCGGCGGAGAGCGCGGGATTGACGTCCGAGCGTGGGCTGTTGCCGATCATCCAGGTGCTACATGAGTCGCAGGCGTGGTGGGAGACGAGGGATTCGTAGGCCTGGTGGTGTTTTTCAGACAGCACCTCGACGGCAGTGAAGTGAGGAGCGAGACCGGAGCGATGCAGCTTGTCGGTTTGCTCGTCGTGGTCTCCCTTTGTCACCAGGATGAGGCGGTGGCGCGTGGCGAGTTCGCTGAGCGTGGAGGCAACGTTGGGGAGGAGTTCGATCTCCTGCTCGGCGATGGACTGGGCGAAGCTTTCGATGCGACGGTGCTTTTCGTCTGTCATGGGGGCGTCGCTGAGTTGCTCGAAGCAGGCGGCCAGCGATCGGCGGAAGCTGTGAAGTCCGTAGCCATGGGTGCGGATGGTGTCGTGCTCGACTCGGATGAGATGACTGCGGACCTCGTCGGCGGTGTGGATGCGGTGATCGAGGTAGGAGATGAAGCTGGTGATGGCCCGCTCGAAGTAGATGTTGTTCTCCCAGAGCGTGTCGTCGGCGTCGATCAGGAGGGTCTGGTTGGCTGGGCGACGTTCTATTCGAGTAGGGGAGTTCACAGACTGATTATAGGTCGTGCCGACGGGGCTTGATGGAGAGGGTAGAGCCTTGAGCGACATGCCACGCTTGGGGGATATATTCCCTGGGTCGGCTATGCGAGAGTTGAGGGTGATCACGAGTCCTGGGTCAGTGCGGCTGAAGAGTGCACGGGCTTCAGCGCCATCTGCAGATTTTGTTTATCGAGTATGGAACCCTTCGAGGTGGTTCTACTAACAACGAACGATGGCCACTATGATCAGGTCGCACAAGGTGTTACGTTCGCGACGCTGCTTAGAAAATGCGCTAAGCGAAGAGATTGGTTCTGATTGAGGGTTGGGGAGAATAGAAGGCAACAGCGGCGATGATTCCTGAGGCTGGCCAGAGGTTCGGTCCGTACGAGATCCTAGGCAGACTGGGCGGCGGAGGCATGGGACTGGTCTTTCGCGCCTGGGACGAGCGTCTGCATCGCGAGGTTGCGGTAAAGCTTCTGCATGAGAGCTACAAGATGCCCGGAATGCGAGAGCGTTTCCTGCAGGAGGCACGGGCAGCGTCCGCACTGAATCACCCAAATATCTGTACGGTGTTCGACATCGGCGAACAGAAGGGCACTCCTTATCTGGTGATGGAGTTGCTGGAGGGTGAGACGGTAAAGTCTCGAATCGAACGCGGTGCGCTTTCGCCAGAAGAGATTGTTCGCTATGCGCTGGAGATATCAGACGCGCTGGCTGCGGCACACACCAAAGGAATTGTGCATCGCGATATCAAGCCGGCAAATATCTTTCTGGTGAAGTTGCCGAATGGAAAGAGCCAGGCGAAGGTGCTGGACTTCGGACTGGCGAAGATCGGGCTCGAAGTGCGCGGCGGGTGGGAGTCGCGGACGCTGGATATGACGCTGTCGGGGGCGACGGTTGGGACGGTGGCGTATATGTCGCCGGAGCAGGCGCGGGGCGAGTCGCTGGACACGCGGTCGGACATGTTCTCGCTGGGTGTGGTGTTGTATGAGATGGCGACGCGGCGTGTGCCGTTTGAAGGGACGACGAGCGCGCTGATGTTTGTGCAGCTTCTCAGTCACACGCCGGACTCGGTGCGCAACTGGAATGAGTCGATTCCGCGTGACCTGGAGCGGGTCATTCTGAAGCTGATGGCAAAGAGTCGGGGTGAGCGATTCCAGACGACGCAGGAGTTGCAGGAGGCCTTGACCAGAGTTGGTGGGAAGCTGGGTCGAGGCGGATGGCGACATAAGGGGACTTTGTCAGCGGTTCCGCTGGTTCGCGCCTATGATCCGGTGGCTTTGCATAAGGGACCGAAACGCAAGTCTGATCCAGGCAAGAGCGATACGCCGGGTGGGCGGCTCCCGGTAGCGCAGACGAGGGGGGCGAGCAATGGCAACAAACGGACACGCCCCGCGCGCAGACCGGAGCGAGAGCATGGAAGTGATGTGGATGGCTCGCGTTCCGCGCAGGCGAGCGCTCTGGCTTTTGAGAGTACGGATGCGCCGTGGCAATCGCGCTTTGAATACGGCGTGGCCGTGCAAGGCGCTTCCTCTCAAGACCCCGTTGTCCCGCATGTTGATTATGGTGCGCCGGCAGCAGCGAAGACACTCTCTTATGAAGATGGCTCGATAAGGTCGCGAGGCGGATGGGCTGCTGTCGAAGAAGAACGCGACGACGATGTCCACCATGAAGCAGAAGATTGGGTGGGCTCTGAAGAAGACTCGTCGGCAGAGTTGGTGGCCGAGCAGGGGAAGAACCTCCGGGTGCGGATGGTAGTCGCAGTGACGATAATTCTCGGCGTCGCGACGGCAGCCTCTCTTACGATGGGCATGAGCCTCTTTCGGCCGATGGTGCTGAAGCCGAGTGATCGTCTACTGCTGACTCTTATCCAAAACAAAACCGGGGACAAGACGCTGGATGGAACGGTGATGCAGGGACTTGAGATTGCATTGCGTCAATCGCGGACTTTGAATGTACTGGGTGGTGAGGCGTATCACGCGGGCTTAGTGCAGATCGAGCCGGAGAACACAGGCGCGAACATGACGGTGCCGGTGTGGAGCGTCGCGCAGAAGATTGGTGCACGAGCCTATTTGTATGGCGAGATCAATGGAATTAATGGATCCGAGGCGCCCTACACGATTAGTGTCGACGTGTTGAGGACGGACTCGAATGACAAGGTGGCGAGCCTCGATGAGACTGCCGGAAGCAGGGAAGAGATTCCAGCGGCGATCGGACGACTGGCGCTGGCCGTGCGGAGAGAGGTCAGCGCCGACAGTAAAGCCGACCTGAGAAGAAAGATTCCATTTGCCGATGAGGCATCGGGAAGCCTGGAGGCGTTGCACGCTTACTTCGCGGGTGCGACGGCGGAGCAGAGTGGGCGAGTCACCGATGCGTTGAGGGCGTATCAGGAGGCTGTCCGTTTCGACCCGAAGTTTGTTCAGGCGCAGATGCGTCTAGCGTGGCTTTATCGCGAAGAGAAAGCTGAAGTGGCCTCCGCGAATGCTGCCAGTTTCGCACGCGATGGTGCCGTGCACTCGAGCGAGGCGGTGAAGTTGCTGGCGAAGTTCTGCTTCGAGATGAATGCGAGCGGGGATCTGGTTCAGGCTACCAGGACGATTCGTGAGTATGTGTTGCGGTATCCGCTCAGCGTTGACGGGCGAAAGCAGCTGGCGCTGGGGTTGCGAGTGCAACGGCTCTTCCCGGAGGCTTTGCAGGCGGCGCAGCAGGGCTATGAGGCGAATCCGTTCGATGCAGAGGCTTATGTCGAGGCAGAACGTGACCTGATTGGGATGGATCGGTACGGGAGCGTTCTTGAATTGGAATCACAGGCTGGTCACGTTGGCGTTGCGAGTAGCACTAACGTTCTGACCGCGGCATACCTGGACGGGAGGGAAGATCTTGTGGCCGAGCAAGAAAAAGAACTGCAGGCTGCGCTCGTAGAACCAACGATGGGCAATCGCACGCAGGTGACTTACGCGGACTTGAATGACTACGGTCTTTATCTGGATAACACAGGAAAGAAGAGCACGGCTCTGGACCTGTGGCGGAGTGCGGCTGCGAAAGCCGGCGACGAGGTTGAGCTATCTGGCACTCAGGCGTATTTGTTGGCGCAGGGTGCGCTTGATCACGCTCTTGCGGAGAGTTGCCCTGTCGCGCTCGCGATGGTTGAGGAAGGGAAGGGCTTGCCGAAGGGGCCAGTTGCAAGCTTCAACGCGGGAATGGCAGCGGCTCTTTGTGGAGATCAACCGTATGCGATAAAGACCGCTCTTATTCTGCAACAGTATTTTCCGAGAAATACTGCAGTGGCCCGGAACTACGCACCGGAGTTGAAGGCTGCAGCGGCAATTGGCATCAATGAACCGGGGAAGGCTATCCCAAATCTGGATGCTTCCGGGCAGTACGACCAGACGTTGTTCGCGGCGTATCTGCGCGGCATGGCGCATACCGCATTGAGTCAGACGCCTCAGGCCATCCTCGATTTCCAGGCAGTGTTGGCGCGGCGCGGCGAAGCGTCGATGCAGGAAGGAGATCTATATCCGATGGCAGAAATGAGCGTAGCGCGGAACTACAAGAATAGCCGCACTCAGCCAGAGAGAGCCGAGGCTTATCGATCTTTGAAGTACGGAAAGAAGGAGTCCAAAGGCTTGCTCTAATAAGTGAGCCTTTGCCGACTAGTAGATAAGGCCAACCCAATTCATCTAGATTGAACGGCATTGGCCCAAGATCGTAAACCAAGGAAATAGGAGTCGCCTCTCTGGGTAAGATTTCTGATACAGTGGGGGCACTCCCTCCTGGACAACTCCATGAAGCAATGCGGTCTCTTCCGTGCAAAGCTAGCTATGTTTTTGATAGTGGCCCCCATTGCCATTCCCGCATCTTCCGCAGTGAAAGCGGCAGCAAAGCCCAATGTGGATCTTCACAAACATCCGACCGGCGGAAAGACGCCAATTGAGATTTCGGTGGGGCTTTACATCACTAACTTTGTAGCGATAGACGAATCCCGTGAGAGTTTTGAGGTCGGTGGCTACCTTACTGCAAAATGGCAGGATCCGCGCCTTGCCTTGCCCGCGGGCCAAGCCGCAGATAAGCGAACGGAGCAGACACTGACTCGCACGTTTCGGCTGGAAGACCTCTGGGCTCCAGCGATTGAGGCGGCGAACTCCATCTCTCACAAGATGAACCAGTACTCTCTGGTAGCCGACAGAGCTGGCTTTGTGACCTACATCGAACGCTTCGACGCGGTTCTATCCAACGACTACGACTTGAGAAGATTTCCCTTCGACAACCAGGTCCTTCAGTTTGAATTTCAACCATTTCTTTCAACCGCCTCTGAGATTCGATTCGCCCCTCAGCCGCTGCCGTCGACGGGCATCAGTCCGGAACAACATACTCAACTAGCTGCCTGGCAAATAAACGATCTTCGCTACACTGCGGAAAAGGTGGCCACTGATCGCTTCCTTCCCCCAGCTCAGGAAGCGGTCTTCCAGCTTGTTGTCAAACGACGAGCAGGCTTTTATCTCTGGAAGATATTTGTGCCGCTGGCGATGATGACTCTGGTTCCAGTGGTCGTCTTTTGGATCGACGTCGAGCAGTTCGACTGGCTCCTGAAAGTTCCGATGACCATGCTGCTCTCCATGGTGGCCTTCGAGTTCACGATTACACGCGACCTTCCGCGAGTTGGCTACGTTACTTTTCTGGATGCTGTCTTCCTCGCCAGTTTCGCCCTCTGCTTTCTTTGTGTCTTTGAAATTCTTACGGTCTATCTTCTGCAAAAACGTGGAAGGAGGTCTACAGCGGTGAAGGTGCACTCCGCCGGAAGATGGATCTATCCAATGGCATACCTCGGCGTGATTTTGCTCCTGGTCGTTACCTTTCATACCTAGTGGGCGGTTCAGAGGTAGTCAGAAAAGGCACTTTAGAGTTGAGCGGTACTGATTACGCTATAGTTTGTTGATCTTGAGAGGGTTAAAAAGATGTGGCGGAGAGACAGGGATTCGAACCCTGGATACCTTGCGGTATACACGCTTTCCAAGCGTGCGCCTTCAGCCACTCGGCCATCTCTCCGCAGTATTGCGGGCCTTTTTGAATCTAACACAACTTGAAGTCTGCCGATGCCTCGCGCACCTCCCCAATCCTCATGGAGCCTGCGCAACTACGTTCTGTTTCACGCTTGCAGACGGCTTCAACTCCAGCGGTATCCCTCTCGTAAGATAGCGGCGCAGCGTCGATCGATCGCCCCAGTTGATCTGCCATCCGCCATCGATGACCACCAGAATGTATTGCCCCGGAATTACGTTCTCGATGTCGAAGCTTCCGTCTGTATTGGTCTGGTCCTGCCGCAAAAAACCAATGGAGTCAGGCTCCTCAATCGTAATCGGAACCAGCAGGGCCATGGCGCCCACCGCGGGTTTTCCGTCAAGCGTCGCGACTCCGCTAACGTTAGCGCGGCCATTCGCAACATGCACCGTAAGGGTCGTCTCACCCGCGGGCACCGTCACGTACCGCCCCGAGGCTTCGGCTCCCTTGGCGGTTATACCAATCAGATAGATGTTGGGGACGCCCTGCAAAACAACTTCGTAACGTCCTGGGGGAACCTCGATGATACGGTCTGTAGCCGGTGTTTTCGACCTTCGGCGACCTGCAAACCCGCCCTCATCTCCCACGGAAGAAAACGTCCCGCGTTGCGTATCGGTATCGATCAGGCTGACGCGAAGCCCTCTGCCGCGTCTGTCACCTGACTCTTCCGTATCGCCGGCGAACCCGTCGACGTGGACTGTAAGTCTCGCGATATCGCTCCCCGGCGCATCGAGATTGAGCGTTCGAACCGAGTTCGCTGTCACGTCGACCATCGTGGAGCGCCCCTCCTGGCCCGGCGTCCTCACCTGATAGAGCCCTGGCGTCAGTCCACCAACATCGAACTCTCCTTGTGGGTCGCGACGGGTTGCAACCGAGACTGCGCGCGGGCCGTTTGCACCCGGCGTAATCTCCTCCACAATGGGGAACGCTTGTCCCTGGCGACCGTTGACCGCTCCCGAAGCTCCTGTTGGTGGCGCGATCTTCAGATGAATCGAAGGGATCGGAACAAGATGAAAGTCTGCCTGACGTGTATCGCCTGCATGCAAGACAATCGTCTCGGCGGTCACAACCTCGCTGCCTCCTGGAAACCAGGTCGGCGGGTAGGCGACGTCGAGGGAGGGATCGAGCGGCGATCCATCAGTGCCCGACGCTCCGCTTTGCTGCGTGGCCTCGGCGTACCAGGGATGCGCCCGCACCGACAGGCGATAGCCTCCCGGGGACAGATTCGCCAACTCATACATGCCACGATCGTCGGTTCTAACATTCCCTCGCGCGCTTCCATTAGCCGGCGGGCCTCCTGGACTTGGCGGCGGCACCAGGGAAAGAGAGATCTGGGCGTCTCTCACCGGCTCCCCGGCTTCATCCAGAACGATGCCTTTGATGCTGGCCTCAGGACTAAGCGTGAACCGTAGATCGATCGTCGGCGAATCGGCTGTCAGTACAACCGACGAGGAGAAGGCGTCGTGCTCCTCGTAGGACTGGGTGACGTAGCCGCGAGCACGCGCTCTCAGATTCCACGCGCCCGCCGAAGGCAACGAAATCGAAAAGCGACCATGGTCATCGGCCTCAGAGCCGTCAGTCGAGGCAGGGAAGCGGCGGCTCCCGGAGCCCCCAGGAACCACGAGATTCGGCGTCAGCCTGCAGTGCGGGACGGGACTTCCGTCAATGCTGCTGACAACGACGCCAGTGATCTCATAGTGTGTAACGGCTATCGTGTGCTTGGCCTCCGGCTTCGTCTGCGCTCGAGTTTGTGCGCGCGCGATCCCTCCCCACAGAGCGCCGACAAAGAGCAGCAACGAAGGGCACACAAGACTACATCTCATGGAATCACCTCCGTCGCCGGCACAGCATCAAGGTTCAGCGTAGGCTTATCGCCGACGTTGACCGTAACCGCCTGCGCACGATCACCAAACGACGTCAGGCTTTCGGGATCACGGTAGTCGACCGAGTGCCGTCGCTGAAACGCGATAGCCTGATAACTTCCGGGCGGAAGATGATCCAAGCTATAGCTGCCCGTCGAACTGCTGCGGGTACTGTACACCAGCTGCGCGCTCCGCCTGTTCGGAATCAAATACACCCAACTCGCCACAGGATCGCCGTTGAGGTGCACCGTCCCCTGCAACGCCGCCGTCTGATTGCTGACCACAACGCGTATCGGAGTACCGGATGCTCCAGGCGCTACGACGAGTTCCTGCTCCAACAAATCTGAGTCGCCATAGCTGGCAGACTTGATATACCACGCGCCGCTATTGCGCCCCACCAGCCGATAACTGCCTGGAGGAGCCGAGAAGAAGAAGCTCTGATTTGCCCTGGGCGACAACCCTATCCTGGCGAATCCGCCGTCGGAATCAGCCTGCTCACTTTGCAGACTGAGGCCCAGCTGTGCCAGCCCAGTCGAACTTGTATCGGAGGATGAAGAGTCGATCAACAACTCCACCGGAATCGATGGCACTGGCGAGAACCGCAGAACCACCCCGGAGATATCGTGATCCGGAACCATAACCGTCGTCTCTGCCAGCTCCGTAGCATCGGTATCGCCCATCGTCCGAACCGTCAGCGTATACGTTCCCTGGGGGAGCTGTATCTTTGTCTCATCACTTGCCGGCATCGAGTTGACCTGCACCGTGCCTCCATTGGCGGTGCGCGCGGAGATCCGCAGGAAGCCGCGATCAGGAGGAGACTGCGAAACTCCGACGGTATGGATCGCACTGACGGCCGGTCGCAGCTCAAACGTCTGTTCCTCTCCGCTGTGAATGCCAATCAGTTGTGAAGTGTTACTTGCGCTTCCACTCGGAACTGCAACAGGAAGGACAGCTTCGCCCATCGCAGAGTTCTGCGGAGAATAGCGAGTTTGTATGCGGTACTCCCCAGCCGGAACAGGGATGCGAAAGCCCCCGTGCACGTCTGTCGGACGTTGATCAGCGGGCACCCAGCGACGCCCCATATCGTCGTACACCCTTCTCATCGCAGTCACCGAAATCTCTGGAAGAGGCGTCCCATCCGGAGCCAGTACCACGCCGGTAAGCAGAGCCTCAGGGTAGATTCGAAGCTCCAGCGGCGCTGCCAGTTGTGCGGACTGCAGATACAGATTGCCGGCATCGCCATACTCTGCGGTGGCATAAAAGCCTGGCTTGGTAACCAGAATGTTGGCGCTGCTCTCTTTGTTCTGTTCGAACCGAAACCTGCCTTCGCTGTCGGTCAGAACTGCGCGGGTGTTGAGCCGAACCAACGCTCTACGAACAGGCTGATCTGTGGCGGCATTGATCACTCGGCCCGAGACCAGATCTGGAATGCTGGAGCTCGCAATCGATGTGCCTACTCCTGCAGCGCCGCCGATCTGGGCAGGGCAACGAGCTTCGTCCCCCCACAAGGCACAGACCAGAACCACAAGGAAAAGGATCGAATCGTTGCGTCGAAGGCGACAGACGATTCGGTTTGCGGACACGAAGCAGCACCTCGCCAGAAATAAGACGTCTCACATTCATATTAGTGAGAACGGAGTACCTCGGGTGAACTTTGCCTGACGCGAACCTGAAACCATGGATAGCAGGCCAGGGAATTTTGCTCAGCTATTCAGGAGATCCTGCGCCTTGCAGTAGATTTGAGGTGTTGATTCAAGCGCGTCGAAAGTGTTCTGGTTATGGCACTCCCACTCCCATATCGAGCCGCCCTCAGCAGAACCCTACTGCTGCTGATGGCGCTTCCCATCGCGGGGCAGGGACAGGCTCTGACTCTGAATCACGTCGTCACCAGCTCACCGTCATCCTCTGATCGTAGCGAAGGCGATGCAGCGAACAATATGGACAGCTGCTTTGTTCATCGAGTAACCAGCCTTCCGGGAAGTCATCAGTTTGCCAGCGACTTTATCGAGGCCATAGCCAGCGACCCCAACCCGGCCGCCAATCCTGACTTGATATGGGCTCTCACTGCGGACCTGAGCAATAAACTTCCGCCCCAGGATCGAGCCATGTACATCTCGAAGTCAACCAATGGCGGCGCGACATGGACTCAAGTCGCACGAGTGGATTCCAGATACTTCGATGCACGAATCGGCGAGGGGCTGCGTAACGGCTTCATCATCTCTCCCGACGCAACCTACTTTATAATCACAACGCAACGGGGAGCCTTTCAAGTATTTCCTCAATCAAGCCCATCTGAGGCGTTGGTTAAACCGATCGTAGGCCCGCGCGTTCCCGACACGCCTCCTAAGACGCCCATTACGAAGAAGGCGGACGACCCCCTAAGGGCAAACGTAGTAGAGATCACACCCGACGGACAACATCTCATCATCGGTTATGGCTACTTTGACCTCGAGCCCCAGCTCCTCCGCTACCACAAAGAGAACGATGGCTCATGGATCGAAGATGGGCCCATCCCTCATCTCCCAACCGAGATGGATCTGCTCTCCCTTCAGTTCGATGATCCCAAAAAACTGAACCCAGGCTTCCTCTATCTCGGAACAGGGGACCAGGTCTACCTGCTCAACCTTCACTCCATGAAGTGGAGTCGCATCGAGGGCGTCGGCCCGGATTCGGCGATCCATGGGATGAGTGTCGTCGGCGGTCTCCATCTGGCTGCTTGCTGGGGAGTGTACAACCCTTCAGGCCCAGGCACCGTTCGAAGAGTCACCAACGCAAGATTTCTCCTGCATAGAACCACCGACGAAACCGGCTCAAACGTCCGAGCCTACAGCATAGAGGTCGACCCCTCAAAGCCAAACCGGGAGGTCGTCACCTCGCTCACAGGCGTCTACACCAGCCAGGACAGCGGCGAAACCTGGAGGAGGCTCAACGATCTTCCAGAAGAGGAGTTCCGCTCCGCCCACTTCAACTCCGATGGAACCATCCTTATCTCCGGCATCGCAGGCACCTTCCTGGTCAATCCATTCGTAGAGTCCTGCACGCCACATCTGAAGAGTCGCGAGAGATAACTCTCGCCTGCGTTGAACGCAGGAAGGAGATCTACGCCATCTAGACTGCGAGCTTGACAGCCACTTCCGTTAGTAGTAGCTTACCGTAAGTGATTACTTACGAAGAACGAGCCCTCGATGCTTTGGGAGATCCTACCCGGCGGGCGGTGCTGAGGCGCCTGCGCGGCGGCGGACGATCCGTAGGCGAGATCGCCGAAGGGATGGAGGTGAGTCGCCCCGCAGTCTCTCAGCACCTGAAGATCCTCAAGACGGCACGGCTGGTGACTGTTCATGCGGAGGGCACGCGACGGGTCTACGCAGTCGACACACGGGGCATAGAGTCGCTGCGGAAGTGGCTGGAGGGATTCTGGGACCAAGCGCTCCTTGCGTTTAAGGAAGCCGCCGAACGAGAAGCAGTCAAAGAACTGAAACCCAGGAAGACGAAGAAAGGGGAGCTCGTATGAATGATAAGTTTCTGAGACCAAGAAGCATCCGATGGCACAAAAGGAGAACCGAAATGAGGAACAAATCCCTGACGGAGACAATCTTCGCGTTGCTGTTGCTTTTGGTGACTGGGACAGTGGCCGCCGGAGCACAAGAACTAACGAAGGCGGGAAGAGACCGGGCAGTACACTATCTGGAATCCACAAAGGCGAATGTCCTCGAAGCCACCAGAGGGCTTTCCGAGGCGCAATGGAACTTCAAACCGGCCCCAGATCGTTGGTCTGTGGCGCAGGTCATGGAACACATCGCTGCGTCGGAGGACTTTATCCGCGACAACTTGCTGAAGAAAAAGGTCATGGTCTCGCCCTCGGGGCCGCCTGGACGCGATCTAGCGAAGACCGACGAAGCGGTGATGGCGATGGTTCCTGACCGCAGTCACAAGGCTCAGGCGCCAGGGCCACTGGTCCCCACCAACCGCTATGGTTCGCCAGAGGGATCCGTGAAACATTTTCTCGAGAGCCGCGCGACGACCGAGGAATATCTAAAGACCACGTCTGGGCTGCGCGATCACGTGATGGATGGACCGGTGGGCAAAATGGATGGGTATGAATTTGTTCTCTTTATTGCGGCACACAGCGAGCGTCACCTCAAGCAGATTAATGAAGTGAAGGCGGACCCAAACTTCCCAAAGAGCTAGCAAAAAAGCCGACAACGCAAAATTGCTGGACACGCATCCCAGGAGAAACCATGAAGACAGAGCCGAAGACGCCCGCCGGTGTCGATCCCAATAGCGTTCGGAAGGTCGTGAGCGTTCAGGCGCCGCAGGTGGTGGCGTGGCGGGTGTTCACCGAGAAGATGGGCGCGTGGTGGCCGCTGGCATACTACAAAATCGGAAAAGCCGATGCAGTGGACGCGGTGATCGAGCCACGCGTCGGGGGCCGCTGGTACGAGCAAGGCGACGATGGCAGCATCTGTCAGTGGGGCAGTGTACTCGCGTGGGAACCGCACTCGCGGCTGGTCCTCTCGTGGGATATCAGCGCCGACTGGCAGTATGACCCAAACCTGAAGACTGAAATCGAGGTGCGCTTCAGAGCTGGCGGTGGCGAGCATACACTCGTCGAACTGGAGCATCGTCATCTTGATCGCTATGGGGCACGTCGCGATGAGATGCGTCGAATCTTCGACACGGAAGGCGATTGGGGGAGGCTCCTGGAGGCGTTCGCCCGTTGTTGGAAACAGAAGCCGTTGAGACTAAACATGCCGCGGGGAACAGAAGCTGTGGGGACTAGACACTTAAGTTCTTGAGACCGGGAAGACAGATTACGCCAGGCATTGAGACTGCGACGCTAGGGAAAAGACGCGTTTCTAGGTTACGAAGCCTCCCTAGCGCTAACCCACTCCGGAGTTACTGCGGTGATTGGTAACCGATGGCATTCGGGGCGGAGCGACCGTACTCCTAAAGGGAATTCGGGGTAGGTAGGCACCCTTCCCATCAATCTTCACCCTCCTGACATCTAACCTCATCCTTTGCAGGGCAGTGTGAACCTGAATAAGAAGGTTCTTCCGGGAAGACGCCTGAATACCAACTGCTTCGCACGAGTCCCGAATCTGTGTTGCCAGCAGAGGGATCGTGGTCACCGCTACCAGTCTTCGAACATGCTCTGTAAGGCTTGGAATGGGAGGATCTGGCGGTTCCGAATCGCAAGCTACGATTTCTACCTCCCCACGTAGCTTGACCAGATCAATGAGTACGCGCTCGATACTGGCCAGCTCCTCCTGAAGGTGTCTCATCTGGGCGCTCAGCCCTGACCTCCTACTAAGAAGGTCTTGTTCCCACTGATCGATGGCGTGTCGAACCTCTTGACGGCTCATACAGCAATAAGGTTAATCAATCCTTCGTGGAAGTCAAGAGGCTGGCTAATCAAATAGTTTAAGAAAAGTTACACGTCGTGGAGGACATGATTAACTACAACAGAAGCTGACAGCCCGCAATTTTGCGGCCTTCAACCTGACATTAAGTCAGGTGAGGCAAATCTCAGCCCCTGTCAAATCGCAAAAGCGGTGTAACTATCAGTAAATAGGACACTTGACAGGATATTTATAAGGAGTACATCCTGCTTGGCATAGCCGAATGTAAACCGTCATAAACGGTTGGTAGGGAAAAATAGATGCCTGTCAGAAAACTCAAGAAGAGCTACCAAAACGTCACTGGGCTGTTTTATAGCCTTCGACTTAAGAGGCTCGTTCAATTCGATTCGATCCTCGAGCGCGACTTCATATTGCTCCTGGATATGCACCCAGCTGTTCGATGGTTCTCGGAGCAGCCTATGAAGATCCGATTTATCGACGAAACTGGTGTCGATCAGGTTTATGTCCCCGACTTCCACATCGAGTTCACGAGCGGCCGCTTCTTGGGAAGAGACGTCACGCGCCCCTGGATTGTGGAAACCAAGTACCGTAGTGACCTAGCAGAGAACTGGCCGAAGATCAGGCAGAAACTGCGCGCCGGGTTTCGTGAGGCAACCAGACGGAATTCCCAGTTCCATATCGTCAGCGAAGCGTGCCTGTCGTGTATCCCGCTTACAAATGCGAAGTTCGTGCGCCCATTCTTGAATTCTGACCTGTCGGCAGCCATGCTCGACGAGGTTGTGGCTGCGCTCCGGTCGGCAGGGCGAACCACCGTTAGGGCTTTCCTCACTAGCCAAACGTGGAATTACCACACGGTCGACCCAAGGCAAGTCATCTGGAGTGCCATCGCGAAGCGCATGATTTCTTCGGATTTCGAGATGCCTTTTGGGCCCGAAACGACCATTTGGGTGAGGTGATGCTATGCCCGTCTTGAATCTCTATCCCGGCTCCGTTGTTGGTTACAAAGACCGGAACTGGGAGCTGATTGCAACTTTCGGGACTGACCGGGCTTGCGTTCGTTCCGCAGATCGGCGGGAAAAGTGCATGGTACCGATAGCCGACCTGAAACCGCCGCTAATAGTAGAAGAGCATGGTCGCCAGATGGCCTTACCGCTCGGGGGACGCGACCAAACTCAGGCAGGGAAGTGGATGGAGTGTATTCGCCCTCTTCGCAATCCCGCTGACCGATCACGTGACTTAGTTCTGAACAGGGCCGCGGAATATAAAATTCACCCCTCGACAATCTACCGCCGCCTCGCAGCATGGGACCTGCATGGCCGGGAAGAGGCCCTGGTGCCTTTGAAATCCGACGGCGGGCGGGGCAAGAGTCGTCTTCGTCCTGACGTTGATGAGCTAATTACAAGCTCGATAGAATGCCACTACCTTAATAAGCAGAAGCTTAAGATCAAAGATGTGGCGAGGGAGGTCCGACGAGCCTGCGACGTTGCGGGACTACCAGCGCCCCATGTGAACACGATTGCAAGCCGTGTTCATCAGGTCTCTGCGGAGGTTGTCGCCCGGAAAAGGAAAGGGAAGAAGGCTGCTGAGCGCTTTCGGCCTCGACCGACCAAGTTTGAAGGCGCGACGTACCCTCTCTCGATCGTTGAGATCGATCACACGAAACTCGACGTCATTCTCGTCGATGATATTGATCGCGGGGCCACTTGTAGGCCGTGGATCACTCTGGGATTCGACGTCTACAGTCGGATGGTCATGGGCTTTTACATATCACTTGACCCAGTTGGTGCTATTTCTACCGGCTTATGCATCGCCCATTCCATGATGCGCAAAGATACATGGCTTGCGGAGCGCGGCATCGAGGGTGATTGGCCGTGCTGGGGACGGATGGATTGCATTCACGTTGACAATGCTAAGGAGTTTCGAGGGGACATGCTCAGGCGCGCATGCGAACGGTACGGAATCGAACTCAACTTCCGACCGGTGGGCCAGCCCCACTTTGGCGGTCACGTGGAGCGTTTCTATCGAACTTTGAACGATTGGCTTCACAAACTCCCGGGGACGACCTTCTCCAGCGTTCCAGACAAGGGAGAATACCCTTCCGCGGCGAAGGCCTGTTTTACGTTGGGCGAACTTGAACAGGCGATTGGAAAGTGGATTGTGGAGATCTACCACAATCAATTTCATCGTGGCATTCAGAAGTCCCCCCTCAAACGCTTTACGGAGGGATTCATGGAGCCCAACGGCCGCCCGTTGCCACCAGTCCTCTTTGATATAGATCGCCTCCAGAAAGACTTCATGCCCGTTGTGTATCGAACTATTCAACGGACCGGCGTAGAAATCGACTACATCCGCTACTACGGGCCTGAACTAAACAGGTTTATTGGTAGCCGCGAGGAAGGGAAGACCCGCTCCCGGCAGTTCAGCTTTGCACGTGACCCCCGCGATATCAGCCGGGTGTTCTTTCTAAATCCTGAAGACAATGAATATCAAGAAATCCCCTACTTAGACACGTCGCGGGGGCCGATGAGCATCTGGGAACTGCGCGAGGCGAATAGGAAGCTTGTGACAGAAGGTCGGCGGTACATCGACGAGAACCTACTGTTCCACAAACACTTGGAGCTTATGGAGCAGGCGCGCAGCGCAGTCAAACAGACGAAGGCAGTTAAGCGCCGATTGCTGCTGGAACGAAAACGCGCGGGATCTTCGAAGCCGGAAGAGACAGTGCAAGAACCAGAAGCCCGGGAGATCTCAGAAGCCCAGGATTTCTCCGCCGGCTCAGTTGAGCCCTTCGACGATAGTCCAGTCTCTCCGTTCCGAGTGGAGCAGCTATGACCCAGCTAACCGAGCACGCCCGCACAGCTCTTGATTTGTCCGATATCGCGAGAAGCCGGTACTCCCTTCATGATCGATTTGTGTGCTACCCGGCAGCTGAACAGATCATTGCAGAGCTGAACTCCCTGCTGACCCACCCAAAAGTTCACAGGATGCCAAACCGGCTACTGGTCGGCGAAACAAACAACGGGAAGACCGCGATCATTCGTCATTTCATGTCGCTCCACCCTTCCAGTAATGATCCACACCAGGAAGCGGCTATCATTCCCATCGTCTATGTCCAGGCACCGCCTCTACCTGATGAGCAAAGGTTTTACGCGGCTCTCCTGGACGCCATCGGTGTTTTCCACCGGCGCTCCTTTCGAACCAGCGAGCTTTTCTACCAGGTAAGGAATCTGCTTCCACGGGTCGGGCTGAAGATGTTGGTGATCGACGAAATTCACCACATCCTGTCTGGAAGCACCAAGAAGCATCATGCCTTCCTTAACACGCTGAAGTACATCGGTAATGAGTTGTTGGTCCCAATGATCGGGGCGGGAACGCGCCAAGCTCTCTGCGCTGTTCAGAGTGACAGCCAGATTGAAAACCGGTTCCAACCGCTCGAGATCCCGCGCTGGAAATGCACGAATGAGTGGCGCAGATTTTTGGCCACATTCGAGATGGAATTGCCGTTGCAAAAACCGTCCGATTTAGCGGATCCTCGACTCGCTCAACGTCTGCACTCGATGTCGGAGGGAACAGTAGGAGAGCTATCGACCCTGATACAACGCGCTATGGCTGAGGCGATCCTTGGGGGCGAGGAGCGGATCTGCGATGCAGTCCTGGACCGGCTGCACTGGATTCCACCTTCAGCGCGCAGGAAACATGCAATGGCGGTGATCTGACCATGTATCTTTTGCCATGTCGGCCCAAGCCGCTGCCGGATGAGCTATTCTCGTCCTGGTTGATCCGTCTAGGCTGTACATATTGTATGCAGTTCTGTGACTTCCTCCAGATCCTGGGTCTAGCTCGGCACCTTCATAACAGCGACATCGATCGGGTTGCATCCGACATTCTGGTCAGAAGCGTATGCAAGGTGACTGGGACAGATCCCATCGCCGGCCGTGCCACCCTGCTCAGACGCCGAATGTCCGCCCTGCACAGTGACAGACTGAGGATCAATACGCCAGAGTGGCCATGGCTGATCCCCATCGGGAGATCTCACCGGAGCGGTGCCATCGCCGGCTTTCAGTTTTGCCCACTTTGCCTGAACTCCAGCGAGCCTTATTTCCGTTGGCAATGGCGGATTGCCTTCATCTGCTGTTGCCCAGTGCATCGTGTCCTGCTCGTGGACCGCTGTCCGGAATGTCGAGCATCGATCCATGCATCGGTCCAGGGCCTGTGGGGGCTTCGGGACGACCCACGCATGGAATATCTGCTCCGGATGGAGCGCTGCCGTAATTGCCAATTTGATCTGAGACATGCGCTGGCAGTAGTAGCAGACGACTCGCTTGTCCAACGCCAGGAAGCCTTGACCCTGAAGCTAGAGTCGGCGGAGAAGGGAACTGCGGACTACTTTGCCGTGCTGCGACACATAGTCAGCCTGATTGTGGGCCAGAACCTTGGGCTCGAGCGGTTCCGGCAGGTCATAGCTGATCGCTCAGGCCTGCCTCGCGTTGATGTCCCGCTTCCCTATGAACCAGATGCAGAAATGCTGCACTTCGAAGAGCTTGCTGTCCATGCACGAGTATTGGCCTTGGAAGCTGCAATTTGGCTAACAGAGGAATGGCCGACGCGATTTGTCGATTGCGCTAGGACGGCGGAGGTGTCGTATCCGGCACTCAATCGGAATGCGATCTCGGTTCGTTGGTTTAATGAGGTCGTCATGGCGGGATACGCCTGGCACGAAATCGACACTGGAACCTATCGGATTAAGGCTCTGACGAAGAACCCCCCAGCACGGGCAGTCACCGAAATCGCTTCCGAGACTCAGGCAGGAGGCAATTAGCATGTCACGAAAGCGGGGCAAGCGTCGCCGGACTCGACGATCGCCGGAGGCTCAAGGGAATTACTGTGAAACCTGTTCCAAGATCGCGTGGGGCACGCGGGAGCTGGCCGAGCAGGAGGTCGAACGGCTCAAGGGGGCACCTGGTGCGCGTAGGCCCGATCTCATCGACTCTTACAAATGCTGCCACGGTTTGGGCTGGCATGTCGGACACAACTACAAATTGAGGTGGATCTCTCTCTGTATAGGTGAGCACAAGTGATTACTCGAGATCCGCGTGGCCTCGGCCAACTGTGCCGCAACGCGTAGCTGTGCCTTATTCCTAGGTCCACCATGCTAGGGTTGTTGTTACGCAAAGCCGCTCGTTAGGAAGCAACGGCATCCGTCTAGACAACAGCTTTTCCCCGTCTAATCGGCTAAGATCAAAACATTGTGCTACTTAGAATTCCTTTGGAGAGGCATTGTGGCTGAAGATCCGGAAGATCTAATCACGGAAGATGACGAATCGATTGATGAGGAAGCTGTACCGATGTCCTACGACATCGCCACGTATCCGTCCGATTACACCCTCTCCGGCATTAATGAGATGTGGAACAACGGTGACATCGTTATCCCCGAGTTCCAACGAGAGTTTGTCTGGACTATACAACAATCATCCCTTCTCATCGATTCTTTCCTGTGTGGGCTTCCAGTGCCGTCAGTATTCTTCTACATCGATGAGGAAAACAAAAACCTTGTCATCGATGGGCAACAGCGAATACTCAGTGTTGTCTTTTTCATGGAAGGATATTTCGGTCGAGAAAGCACCCACGGAAAGCGTTCTGTCTTTCGCCTGCGAGGCATTGGAGACAAAAACCCTTACGTAAATAAGCGATTCGTTGATCTTGACGAAGCCGACCAGAGAAAGCTCAAGCAAACAGTTCTGAGAGCAGTGAACATCAGACAACTCAGCCCACAAGGTGAGGGAACTAGCGCGTATCACATCTTCGAACGCTTAAATACAGGCGGAACGCCACTACGACCACAAGAGATTAGAAACGTAGTTTTCAGGGGAGAACTCACCAAGATCCTGAAGCGTCTCAATCGTGATGAGAACTGGCGCAAGATTCTAGGTAGAAAATCTATTGATAGACGCCAAAGGGATGTCGAGTTCCTTCTTCGGGTATTTGCACTAGTTGGCTCGGCAGACAAATATGAAAAGCCGATGAAAGAATTCCTAAACAAGGCAATGAGCACTAATCGGAAGGGGCGAACTCAAAAGGCCATTGATTTTCAGAGTATTTTCCCAAAAGTTACCAAACTGATCGTAGAGCAAATGGGTGAGCGCCCGTTTCATATACGAGGGCCTATAAACATCGCAGCGCTTGATTCGATAACCGCGATCCTTATTGAGAATTACGCTAAATTGCCAAAACATGGACTAGAAGGGAAAAGACAACGGCTCTTGAAATCAAATGACTTTGAAGCATGGACGCGGCCGGGCTCGAGTGATGCCAAGGTTCTCCAAGATCGGTTTGCGCTCGTTCGCAAAGTGTTCATGGAGAAGTAGATGGCTTATCAATCCCACTTTGTGCATGCTGACAGAATCATCGCCCACCTTGGGAGTCTTCGTGGTCCTACTTTGGATCCTCTTCTCGAAGCGAAATATGTCGGCTTTGTCGCTGTCGCATGCGTAACAGTATTTGAGATGGCGATCAAAGAGATTCTCACGACCTTTGCAGATAAAAAACATCAGGTGTTGGGAAGTTTTATTCGGCACAGCTGTGAGAGGATGAACGGCAGAATTCAGTTGGACTCTCTCAAGCCGAACTACATTTTTCCGCTGGGACTGAAATACAAAGAGAGATTTGATAAAAAGATTGACCAAACTGCTAGGACGACACTGCGAACACAGCGTCGAGATATTCGAGCGTCTTACAAGAACATCATTCTCTGGCGGCATGGTTTCGCACACTCTGCGACTATTGGGACGGCTACTTGGACCGAGGTGGTGCAAGCATATGAAGACGGAAAAGAGATAATCCGTTGCCTCCACGAATCACTCGTGCGTTGAATCAGGCGATCCTAGGACGGCCGAGGAGATAGTAGTGATATCCCCCCGACTCAGTCTCAGGCACTTGTGTTCAGTCTCAATGACTTCTGTATCCGACACCCGTGCCGCCGCAGGCTAGCAGGAGACTGCATGTATGTCCGATAACACATATTATGTATAGTTCTAATGTAGACGCTCTTTAGAAATGACATGGTTACGCCCATTAGAAACGACACTAACGGGATGGGACTTATTTCAATGAGCGGGATGTAAAACGGATACAGGTTTTGGCGGAAGTTCGGGCCGGTAAGCGGATCATCCTGGAGCGAAATTCTCTCTCCGAAGGACTTGAGGGCAAGTATGTTGACGTTTACGACTTCCCATATGGCCGCTTGGAAGTCCGCACCAAGGGCCTCTTGCTTCCCTATCGCGTCTTCAGCAAGGATCAGAGAGTCAGCCATACCGCGATCGTCGAGAACAAACGCTTAGGCCACTCTCTTGCCCTCATCAAGGCACAGCAAGACACGTACTTCACGCCGAAGGTGAACACGAACAGTCAGAAGCTCGGCTATGAAAAGCGAGGTCGAAACGTCTAACCCTTGCACATCCTGCCATACAGGCAAATCGACGGATTGGGCGACGAAGGAACTCGTGACTTGGAAAACAACCTCCCCGTGGCGAGTCGGGCAATGAAGAGAGACCCTAGCTAGGTTCCACCGATTCTTTGAGCTGGAGGCGGCTTTGTTGCACAGTGATTGCCGTCAATTGGCACATTAAGCCTTCTCAAAGAGTGCATCATCGCCAAATCACTCACCGACAACGGAACGCGAGCCACATGGACGTGTAGTCGGCATCCCGGACAAGTGCCTCATGCAGCTGTCTGTAAACGGGGTTTATTCGTCTCGGCGACTTATCGCCAACCGAGAGCTGGGGCGACAGTAGTCAGAATGGCTTCCAGAACGTGCGCGTTGTAGGCGACACCGAGTTGATTTGGAACCGTCAGCAGTAGCGTATCGGCCTCGGTGATCGCCTCGTCTTTCCTAAGCTCCTCAATGAGAACATCCGGTTCTGCAGCGTAGCCACGACCGAAGACGGCCTGTCTGTTTCCGTCAATGAATCCGACCTTGTCCTGTTCCTGACCTCCTCGTCCGAAATAGGCGCGATCACGGTCGTCGATCAACGCGAAGATACTGCGGCTGACGGAAACGCGCGGAGTGCGAGAGTGGCCAGCCTCTTTCCAGGCGGCGCGAAAGGCGCGAATCTGGGCGGCTTGTTGGATATGGAACGGCTCACCGGTCTCATCGAATTTGAGGGTCGAAGATTGCAGGTTCATTCCAAGCCTGGCGGCCCAGACAGCGGTCGCATTGGAACCCGCACCCCACCAGATCCGATCACGCAGTCCTTCGGAGAAGGGCTCGAGACGCAACAGCCCCGGTGGATTGGGAAACATCGGACGCGGGTTCGGTTGAGCGAATCCCTTGCCGCGTAGCAGTTCGAAAAACTCTTTGGCGTGGCGTCGGCCCATGTCTGCATCGCTCTCGCCTTCACGCGGGGTATAGCCAAAATAGCTCCACCCATCGATCACTTGCTCGGGCGAACCGCGGCTGATTCCCAACTGCAGGCGGCCGCCGGCGATGAGGTCCGCAGCGCCGGCATCCTCCGCCATGTAATGCGGATTCTCATACCGCATGTCGATCACTGCCGTGCCAATTTCAATCTTTCGCGTTTTAGCACCGACTGCCGCGAGCAACGGGAATGGTGATGCTAGTTGTCGGGCGAAGTGATGAACACGGAAGTAGGCTCCGTCTATCCCCAGGCGTTCGGCCTCCGCCGCGAGGTCGATGGATTGCAGCAGCGTATCAGCTGCCGACTGCGTTTGTGACTGCGGCGAAGCCGTCCAATGGCCGAACGAGAGAAAGGCAATTTTCTTCATGCAGGTAAGTCCAATGTTCCGGTTCGGTTGTTCTTTCAGGAGAGTTCGGCACGACGGCTTCTGATTTGTGCCAGCACGTCGACCAGCATTTTGAGATCGGTGGACTTCACACCTTCAAACAGTCGATGAGTCTGTGCGTGAACTGGACCCTCGATGATCGTGAGCAGCTTTTTGCCTGAATCGGTGATGAAGGTCGACACCTGCCTCCGATCATCCTCAGCCCTCTCTCGAGTGATCCAACCGGACTTCTCCATGCGGTCCAACAGGCGAGACATATCAGGCGCCGCCGCTACCATGCGTGCAGAGATCTCGTTCCTGCAAAGACCCTCCGTCCCAGCTCCCCGCAGAATGCGAAGAACGTTGTACTGCTGCTGGGTGATGTCGAATTGGCGCAGTAATTTGTCGGCAGTGTTCGACAGCTCCGAGGCTGTGCGTAGGATGCTCAGGAATGCTTCCTGCTGCAAAGAGACAAAAGGCCGGTTCTGCTTCAGCGTTACGGCCAAAGGAGATTTGCTGGTAGTCGCCATAAGTCATTCTTTCAGAGCTACACCCAAAGTTGACGATCCCGCTCACAGGCGAGTGAGGCTGCCGACGGGTTGCGACACCGAACCGAAGTCAAAGCAGTCTCACTCGAATCGAGCACAAGCAGAAGTGTGACCTTACCCTTAGTAGCCGATGGACAACTGGCCACGCTCATGAGCCGGTGTCTCGATCTCATCTACCAAGGCGACGGCGTAGTCCTCAAAGGAAATGCGGCTGTCCCCCTTCTCGTTGGCGATCAGATTGGTAGTGCCCAGCCGGAACTTGCCCGTTCGCTCGCCCGCCTCGAAGTAACCGGCAGGGCTGAAGTAGGTCCAGTTGATATCAGACGCTTTGAGGATGCCGAGAGCCTTTTCGTGTGCCTTAGCTATGGGGAGGTATGCTTCCGGTAAATAACCCGAGGCAATCAGTGTGACGCCGGGCGCAACCTCAAGCAGTCCGGCACCTCCGACGACGATCAACCGCGCCGCGCCAGCTTTCTTCACTGCAGCGATCTGCCGCTCGGTGACGCCGAGCAGTGCGTCGGTATTGTCTTGAGGGGGAGCGTAGGCGCTGACCACAACATCCGCACTGGCGATGATGGAGGCGATCCCCTCTACGCTGCTTAAGTCGTCCTTGACAGCTTTTACGGTCGAGGGGATCTTCGAGGTATCACGGGCGACCGCCGTAACATGATGCCCGCGATTGGTAAGTTCCTTCAAAATACGTTGGCCTGAGTTCCCAGTGGCTCCATAAAGTACGACGTTCATCTTGATTCTCCTTTTGCGCTCCCGGGTTTCCGGCAAGCATTAAGTGTTACAACACGTATATGAGTGTTGCAACACGTATAGCGATTCAAAAAAAGCAATTCCCGGGATTCTGTTTTTGCCAAACGCTCTTTTACTTGGCTATCGAGCCGAGAGCCGGTTCGGTTCGGTTCGCCCATCAAGTTGGCAATGGACTGTTCCGCGCACGTGCCACAAGGGATCAGAGACGCTCCCCGTCGGTCCTCATAAACGCTGTGGGTAGCGGGCTAACTTCTCGGCATCGACCTGATCGCTCTTGCGATCACTGTGCGATATGGCTCGCAGTTCGCAGACGTCGGCCACGATCACCCCCTGCCCGAGCTCTTGCAGCTGCTCGCTGATCCGAATGACTACACCGTCGCTGGCCGCGGCGACAATCATTTACTTGAAATGACGGCTCAATTCATACTTTACTTGAGAGATTTCAAAGAACAGATGGGTTTGTTGTAGGCATCGAGCTTTGGAATCAATAACTTAAATGCAGCATGGTGTTCATGATTTACTTGAAGATACGTGTCGTCCATTCAAGTAGAGCTAGTCCCTAATTTTAAGTAAAAATGGGAGCTTGCAGCTTTGAGGCTCGTAACTGATGCTTATATCCTTTCACCGACTTGCGGCGGCGGGATTGCGAATCAATGTGTACCGTGCGTTGACGAACGCTGAATCCCTTTACCCGCATTTCAGCAAGTACATGCATGTTGCAGTTGTTCCGGCCGATGGAGCTGGACATGGCACTCGAGCGAATGATCGTTCTTCTCGTCGCAAATCAGTCGGACTGCTTCTATGCCTGGCGGCAAAACGTAGTGGTGGCGCATAGCGTCGGTGTGAAAGATGAACAGATTGCTGCTCTGGAGCATGGGCCACGGCGATCACGATCACGACTAGCGCTGGGCCTGCATCTGCTAATTGTGATAAGTCCAGTCAAGGATGTTTACGTTCATTGTTGAAGCACCAGTTCCTGCTGTAAAACCAACGTAAGCTGTACTACCAACTACGCTGGCTAGATTCACAGCATACGTCGCAGTAAAGCTTGCAGATGTTGTAGCGTCAGTTAGCAGCAGTGTAAGAATTGTGCCGTCGTAAGTAACATGCGAATGTATAACGTGCCCGCTGATCAAGACAATATTGGAAGGTGTCAGATCGATAGCGGGTATCGTTGGCAATGCCCCACCTGTATAGAACCCGGTTGAGTTAGTTCCCTCACCAGAGTTGTTATGGATATCAAACTTAATTGCCAGGCTATTTCCGATTCCAGCGGTCCCTCCTCCGTAGCCCAGACCGCTTCCCGTTGGTCCAATAGCCGAGAGCCCTTTGTTTTGGATGGTGAACGTCCAACCATCGGCTACACCGTTGAGGATCTGAAAATCAAAATCAGTCGTAAATGTAGCGGTATTGACCGCCCTGTTAAACCATATAGAACTTCGCGAAGATTTCTGGCTTGCGGTCATCACCTGCAACATCGAACCATTTAGAGTGCCAACTCCATTGAAGCTGAAACTGCTTCCTGCGCCGGCGAAACCGCTTGGGAAATTGATCACTTCAGTTACCGCACTGATGGTATATCCGCAACTCGACACCGAGCTTGCTGAAAGTCCTGGCGCAATCGCCATGGCTTGTATCATTTCGGTTGACCCAACCGGGATGGGACCGGAATACGCCGAAGAACTCGTGGTTGGTAACGTGCCGTCCGTTGTGTAGTAGATGATGCTACCCGGTGTAGCGTCGGAAAGAGTAATGCTTTGCGCACTCGTGTATGTGCCTGGCGCCGGCGAGAACGTCGGCGTGGCAGTACCAGCGGAAATCACATAGGTTGCAGTAGCGATTGCGCTTTGCGAACCACCGGGAGCTACAGCTATTGCCTCGAGCATGGTTGTCGTCGCGGCGTTAACCACGATGGGGCTGCTGTATACGGCAGAAGATGTAGTTGGAGTCGTACCGTCCGTCGTGTAGTAAATCACGGCACCAGAGCTCGTATCGCTAAGCACAACGCTCTGCGTCGACAGGTAACTGCCACCCGCGGGACTAAAGGTCGGTGGTGCAGGCGCAGGTGCGGTCGCTGGGGTGCTGTAGGTCCAGGTCAGGATCTTCTGGGTTGATGTAATTGTGCCTGCTCCGCCAGTGAAACCGACATATGCGGTATTGCCTCCAACAATCTGAGGAATATTGATCGCCTGACTGTACGTAAATGTCTTAGCGGCCACGATGTCAGTAAGTGTCAGCGTTAGAGTAGTGCCATCATAAGTTAGGTGAGCCTGGATGATGTTGCCGCTCTTCAGAATCACCCCGCTTGCGGTCATATCGACGGCAGGAAGTTCGGGCATCGCTCCGTTGGTATAGAAGCCAGTCGAGTCGCTGCCTTCTCCAATGTTGTTGTAAAAGTCAAATTTGACAGCGACGCTGGTTGGTATGCCTCTGCCGTACCCTAATGCTGGTCCCACGCTGCCGAGCGCAGTAGCACGCTGATTCTGAATGGTAAACGTGAAGCCGTCTGCGTACGCATTGATGAGCTGGAACACGAAATCGGTAGTAAAAACCCGAACGTCAATCGGTTGGTTGTAGAAGGCGCTAGCCGCCTGGTTAGTACCTCCGTTTGTGAGTTGGAGGCTAGTGTCGTTCGCATTAATCGCAGTGCCATTGAAGGTTAGTCCAGTCGGAATTGCAAAACCGCTACCAAAATCTATGTTCGAACCTCCGCTCTGAATAACATAGGCTGCCGTCACAGCGTGATTAGTCTTTAGCGCCGGATCTACAGCTAAAGCACTAACAGTCGTATTCGCTTGCACCTGTATCGCACCCGTGTAGACGGGGGACGAGGTTGTAGGCGTAGAGCCATCCAGCGTGTAGTAGATAGCGGCCGAAGTATCTTTATCTGATAACACAACCTCCTGCGCTGATGCATAGGTGCCCCCGGCTGGTGTGAATACCGGCAAAGGTGTGAATGGCGAAGGGCTGAACGTCGCGGAGGTTAGCGCGCTCTGAAGATAGTTGGTTGCACTCGCCATGGCTCTGATCGTTGTGCCAATAGTAACGGAGATTGGCGACGTGTAGACATTTGACGCAGTCGTAGGAACTGTTCCATCCAGTGTGTAGTAGATATTCGCGGAAGGTGTTAGCGTGCTGAGCGATACAAGTTGGGGAGGATCGAATACACCCCCGTTGGGCGTAACCGTTGGCGCTGCGGCAACCGGTTCGCCGTTTAGCAGGCCAAACACATCGACTTGGTATCGTGCGCCTAAATATACCTTGCCGTTTGTAACCACTGGCACAACGAATTTATTCGCCAGGCCAGCGTTATCGCGCGTTTGCTTATCGCTTTCATACAGAATCCTCGATAGGTTCGTGGCGTCAAAGGCGTAGAGTAACTCGGGAGAAGTTGCGTTGCCCTGCCTGACGGCCCACGCTATACCGTTCGATGTGCCATTTGAAGATATGACGAAGCTTCCCCCCGGAAAGCCAGATTTAACTGTACCTTCGCTGCTATAAGTCGATGCTAGTACACCACTCGTTAGACTGAAGGCTTTAGGATAGTCTACATTCCCCCAAAAATAGACATTTCCGTTCCAGTAGGCGGGAGTACTGAAGATCCCAGTAGTTGCGCCGAGAATATCCTGCAAAGCGTTTGTGTTCGATGTACCTCCCGGTAGATAGCCTCCGAGATTATCTCGATCAAGGACCACGATGCGTCCTTCTTTTCCGGCCTGTATCAGGATGTGCGGAATTGAACCTGTCTGGTCGGGCAATAGTAGAACCCCGCCGGAACCCAGATCGCGATCTGCTCCGGATAATGCAGCCTGGTTAAAAGTAGTGAAGGCATCGGTCACAGCAAGACTGCCACTCGCAAGACTCACTTCCACAACGCTGTCTCCGAGATTCACACTCGGATTGAACGGAGGGTAAAGAGTGTTCAACCCATTACCTGTAGAAAAGAACATCCGTCCGGCAGTCCCTCCATTGTCGATTGGCATTCCGGCACCGGACTCCCAGACGCCGGCTCCGGAACCGCTAGGCGACAAACAGATCGATCCCGTCTGGGCCAACGTCGTGCCATCAAATGCCAACAACCATCCGTGCCATGGACCGTTATCGCCATGAGAGCCAAATCCCGCATAGACTATGCCGTTGTAGTAGCTCAAGGCAGCGCGGTTCAGCTGCCATAACGGACTAAACGCGATTACGCCGCCCGAACTTCCGGCTCCTTTGCCCGCCGCCGTCGCTTGAATAATTGTTGGGCTGTTTGGCTGCTCTGCTCCAGTTATTATGTTGATCGCATGCAGCCGCTGGACATACCCTCCACTTTCCTTCGTTTTGGCAATGACGTACATCGTATTACCAGCGACGTTGATTGCAGGAGTGCTGGTGATCCCTATCTCAGGAACAAGGTCGTTAGTATTAACATCCGCGCTGGGAACGGTGGTTGCGCCGGGGGCGGCGCCATAAGCCGGGTTGAGCAAGCTGATCTGCCACAGTGGCTGGGCATTCGCGCCGACGTTGGAGTCAGCATCGAAAGCGTATACGGAATCATGTTCTGTCGCTACAAACAGAACATTGTGTACTAACCCATCACCCATCGTAAGACCACTGATGTAGAGGGGCTGGGCATAGACATAACCATCGACCGACCTTGAAAAGAGTAGACCAAACGATGAACTCACCACGTTAGCAGGCGAAAGTAAAGTCTCCTGCGTATTAGCTCCAGCCTCGGTGTTGTCATATCGCCAGGTAGGTACATTCACCGGAGTCGCGACTTGGCCCAGCGCTGATTCATTCACCGCAGTGGACACGCAGAGAAAGAGCATTGCTAGGAGCAAAGACCTGGCGGCTGCTTCAACCCTGCTTGAAAAGTGACGTCGAATACATAAGTTAGCCAGACCAATGGGCAGAAAGATAACCAGCGACACGACTCACCTCCAGCTCCGTGGTTGTTTCGTTGTGAGCGAGGAGAATGAATCCAATTTCCAACGAGTTTCAACCAAGGCCGAACCAGACAACACAACTGCAGCGGGATCTTTCGCGTCCCCGGCAGGAGGCCAACAAAACGTGCCGACTCATTTAGCACGTTAAACGCAAAATGTAACTCATCTGAGCAGAACATGTGCATGCAAAGTAGTAATCAAAGTTGGTTACTTTGCCAGGACACACGAGCATTTATCAACAACTTGTTTTAATCCGGATAGTTGGAGCAGCAACCTATCACAGCCTCCGGCTAGGTAACAGATATCCATTCATTCAATCAACGCAGCTGTTGATGGAATATGAGCGTGTCCCACCTATAGCTTGATAACTGATTGGGAGATCCCATATGAAAATCTTCGTGCCCAGAGTGTAGAGGACAGCAACTGGCTTCGAGCGAATCTGACGATCCAGGCTGGACCTCTTTTCCGAGGCGATAGAGTTCGGAATGACCACCGACGAGTTGGCCCTGCTGTCCAGTCAGCTCTCAACAGTGATGAGTTCGTTGAACGGCAAAGTCCATTTTGCGACGATGGAAGGCAACTGGATGTTGAACGTGGATTTTGAAAGAAGTGGCACGGCGTTGGAACCGGTAGTGGGCGACTTGGCCCGCATGACTTCGATATACCCGGTTAAGAGTGCTCTGTAGCCTTCCTCTGGTCCTGTTCAGCCCAGAGCAAAGACGACGCTGCTTCGCATCCGGATGGGGAGCTTAGAGTTTACTGGAAAAGTTCTCTTCAATGTAGTTCCTTGAGACACAGGGACGTATTCAGGGCTTCTGGAACGTTCTTCCGCGTTCTCGCTCCCAGAGTGTAAAGATAGACCTGCGAGTTGGCGGCGCAGGAATAGCCACCGTCCATCGAAAAGCTTGCCCTGAACCATACTCCCCTGCATCGCGCTTCCCGAATTGATTCTCTCGGCTAATCCTATAGCCAGACTCTATACTTCTTCCTGAAGCACCATCCGGAGGCTCGGCCCTGACGCAACGCAATATCGGCATCTCTTCCCCGGCACTCAAACCGTCGACCTTGCGCATTTTGTTCGCTCTCCTCACCGTCTGGTTCGCGGTCTTCGTAACCATCACCATCGCTCACTCCATCCACTGGCCCATGGTGCACGACAGCCCCATCCTGCTCTACATGGTCTACCTGAGCGAGCACGGGATGCGTCTCTATCGTGACATCGTCGAAGTACAGTTTCCCGGATCGCTTCTTCTTTACAGCCTCGAAAGGCACCTCTTCGGCCCCGGCGATCTCGCATTCCGCCTCTTCGATCTCTGCGGCCTGGTCGTAGCTCTAGCCTCCATGCTCGTCATCACGCGCCGCCGAGAGCTCTGGTTCGCCGCTGTCTTCGGCTTCTCTTTCTTTGTGCTGGAGCATACCGGCACCTGGGCCAGCATCATCGGCCTGGGCCAGCGAGACTTCTTCATGACCTGCCTGCTCGGGGCCGGTGTCGCCTTCTTACTTGAATCCTTCCATCGACAACGGCCGCTCCTCATCCTCTTCTTCGGACTCTCCGTCGCGCTCGCTTCGACGATCAAGCCTACGGCCAGCGTCTTTCTTCTCCTCGCCCTGCCAACGGTCCTGGCACTCCGCAAGCGGCAGCTCCCACTCCGCGCCTATCTGGGATATCTCCTCGCCGGGTTCGCCGCCGGCATCGCATTGATCCTTGCCTATCTTCTCTACGAAAAAGCTTTAGGCGCCTTTCTCCATCTCGAATGGACCATGGTTCCGGTCTATGCGACCACAGCTTCCATGGGCTTCCGGAAGATGCTTCCGGCTATCTTCGATCCAATTCATGTACTACCGGAGGTGGCAATCGGCTCGCTGCTCCTCGTCGCGCTGCAACCCTCCCTCAGAAACAACCTTGACCAGCAGGTCTTACTCCTCGCCTCCGCACTGGGCGCTGCATCGTACTTCCTGCAACACAAAGGCTTCCTATATCACCGCACGCCCTTCTATTTTTTCTTCTTTCTCTGGGCCGGCTGGGTGCTTGTAGCGACGATCAGGCAAAGTTCAGCAACCTACAAATGGTTGGCTCTTGCTCTGGTCTTGTTCTCCGCCGCACTCTACCCCCGTCTCTCACGTCCAGCCCGGTGGGACAGGTGGAACGAAGGAGCGCTTCAGAGTGACCTGGTCGCCCTGCATGCTTCGGATGCGCCAGGTGAGGTGCAGTGTCTTGACGTGACCAGCGGCTGTCTCAACGTCCTGCTTCAAATGAACATCACCATGGCCACAGGCTACGTCAACGACACCGTCTTCTTCCTCGACCGCAACGATGCGCGGGTAGAACATCTGAGAGACGACTTCCTGGCACAGTTGAAGAAATCCAATCCTCGGATCATCGTCTTGACCAATGAACAGTGGCCGACCTACGGTGCTCATGGCTACGAGAAACTGCAGTTCTGGCCGCGGTTCACCGACCTCCTGGACGAAAACTACGTTCTTTCCATACAACGTGGCGGCGATGCGCAGCACGAACGCGGATACCGCATCTACCTTCGAAAAGACACTCCAGGGCGACCCCACTGACCTTGAAGCCGGTCTCCCTCTCTCGATGAAAAGACACGACTCGATCCAGATCCTTCGCGCGATCGCGGCCCTGCTCGTCGTCTACGTCCACTCCCTCTTTGTCGTCTCAGGGCACGCAGTCTCCCGCCAAAGTCACTTCTTCAACCTCACCAACTTTGGCGCCTGCGGCGTCGACATATTCTTTACGATCAGCGGATTCATCCTCTCCACCGTCGCCATGAGCGTCCGCCCCACTCATCCCAGCCTGCCCCACGGCGCAATCGACTTTCTCCTTCGCCGCTTCATCCGCATCTTTCCCATCTACTGGATCCTCTCCTTCTTCTTTGTTCTGATTCAGTGGAAGCTACACCATCTAACCACTGCCTGGCTCCTCAACTCCTACCTCCTGCTTCCCTCGCTGCGCTTTCCCATGCCGCCGCCGCTCATCTTCATCGGCTGGACGCTCATCTTCGAGATGTTCTTCTACTACACTCTCACTCTCAATCTCTTCTTCGGCGCCGCACGTGTCGTCGAACGAACCATCCTCACCATCCTTGCCTTCATCGTTGTCGGCGGCCTGCTCGGCTTCCACCAGCCCGTGCTCATTCTGGTGGCCAATCCCCTCAACATCGAGTTCATCTTCGGCTGTCTCATCGGCCTGGCCTACGCGCGTTTCGGCAAGCGCCACGCCCTCGGCACTGTGCTGCTCGCCACCGGGTCGCTATGGCTTCTCTCCACCCTCTTCTTCGGCGACTACAACCTCGGCGACGCCAGATATGTCCTCAACGGAGCCCTCAGCTGGTATCGCATCTTTCTCTGGGGCATTCCCGCCGCCATGATCACCGCAGGCCTCGTCTTCCGCTTCACGCAGATCACGTCCCCCATCGGGCGTCTCGGCGTCTTCCTCGGCGACGCGTCCTACTCCATCTACCTCGTCACGCTCCTCGTCTTCTACGGATACGATCGCCTCTATCCCCATCTCGCGCGTCTAGGCCCCGACACGAATGTGGTCCTCGCCTTTCTGTCCGTCGCTCTCATCGGCCCCCTCTGCTATCTCTACGTCGAGAGGCCTGTGACCCGGCTCCTAACCGCTAAGTATCATCGCCCCGCAGTCCAATCTGCTCCCTGACCAGGCACGTCCACACCACGAATCAAATAATCTAAAGACCTTTGTTACGATGAACCGAGGTCAATCGCCCAACGGGCGCTATGCGAATCGTTCAGACGGTCTTCGGTGTCTTTCATCACTTTGAACTCGCCCGCCAACTTCACCGCCGAGGCCATCTCCAGCGCATCTACTCCACCTGGCCCTGGACCCGCCTTAAGCGCGAAGGCCTCCCCTACGAAGTCGTCGAGACCTTCCCCTGGGTTCACACCCCCGAAATCCTCATGCAACGCTTTGGCATTCACCATCCATACCTAATGGATCAAATAAGTTATGCCAACGCGCTCTCCTTCGATGAGTGGACCCTCCGCCGCACCCGCGCCGCCGCAACCCCAGACGCCCTCATCGCCATCTCCGGCTCCAGCCTAAAAACCGGCCGCGAGATCCAGTCTCGTGGAGGCCGCCTCATCTGCGACCGCGGCTCCTCGCACCAGCGCTACCAGGAGACAATCGTCTCGGACGAGTACCAGCGCTGGAATGTAACCCGTCCCGTTACCGACATCCGCGACATCCTCCGCGAAGAAAAAATCTACAATATCTCGGACGCCATCACCGTCCCCTCTAGCTTCGCCGCCCGCTCCTTCGTAGAAATGGGCGTCCCCGCCGAAAAGCTCCACGTCATCCCCTATGGCGTTCGCCTTGAAAGCTTCACCCGCACGGGCGAGCCTCCCGCCGATCGTTTCGAGGTGCTCTTTGCCGGCTCCGTCACCCTACGCAAGGGAGTTCCCTACCTGCTCGAGGCCTTCGCCCAGCTGCGTCATCCCGCAAAGCGCCTGCGCCTCGCCGGGTCCATCCATCCCGATATGAAGACCGTCCTCGACCGCCTCCCTCAACAGCAGGTCGAGTTCCTCGGCCCACTTCCGCAGGAACAGCTCGCAGCCCTCATGAGCACCAGCCACGTCATGGTCCTCCCCAGCATCGAAGAGGGTCTGGCACTGGTCCAGGGTCAAGCCCTCGCCTGTGGCTGCCCGGTTCTCTGCTCGACAAACACGGGCGGCGAAGACCTCTTCACCAACGGCGTAGAAGGCTTCGTAGTCCCGGTTCGCGACGCAGCCGCCCTCACCGAGCGCATGCAGCAACTCGCCGACGACCCCGCCCTCCAATCGCAGATGAGCGAGGCCGCCCTTCGTCGCGTCCAGCTTCTCGGAGGCTGGGACGACTACGGCGACCGCTGGGAGTCTCTTCTAAAGCATCTGATAGCGAAAGAGGCACCGAACGAAACGCCTCGTCAAACTCCGCCCCCGACAAAGTGAACCACCTCGAGCCGGTCCCCTCCGTGCAAAACCGTCTGGGCCCACTGCGAGCGAGGAGCGATCTCCCCATTGTGTTCGATCGCCACACGGTCGCCCTTCAATCCCAGCTCCACGACGAGTTGTTCAAGGTTGGCAGCTTCCTCAAGTGCGTCAAAGCTGCGGGACTGGCCATTCAAGATCACCGTAAGTGCCATACCCATTCAGCCTAGCAGCATCGCGGGCTAACTCAGCACCCGCACCACCCGCTCAACCATCCAGTTCCACAACCCGCGAGTCAATGTCTTAGGTTCGGCAAAGTCTTCAAACACACTGCGGCTCAGCCCCAGCAGGATATGGATTGCCTCATCGTCTGATTTGTTGTCGAATGCCTCGATCGAATAACGCCGAGAGTTTGCCAGGTACTCAGCCGCATGGCCCAGCGTCAGCAGCGTGCGTCCGTGGTGCGTCTGGCTGATCCTGTGAATCGTCAGGTCTGCGTTCTTCGGCGGGGGGTTGCCCGGCGAAAGAGTTGGAACGCTCGAGGCGCTCCGGTTTACGAGTTCGGGTCGAAAGACCCCGGGAAAAGCAACTGTGGACATGGACCTGAATCCTCCGTCCTAATCCCTATCGGCGAACCTCACCGCGGCATTATCCGGAATATCCCGACTCAGACAACTCAACGTATAACCCTCAGCGCTATCGGAACAGTCCAGCCACAGCTCCGCAATGACCCAATCGATGTAGTTTCTGCACCCTAACCGTGCCTTGTTCCCCTCCCGCACACCGGCCGCCCCCTCTTTTCCCGATTCAGCACATCCGTCGAAACCAACTACTCCTCCCGCAGAGGCCACAGCGGATTCACCGGCCCCAGCCCCGCGCCCCTCGGCTCCGCCGTCCGAATCGCCTCCGCCACATACCGCTTCGCCATCCTCGCCGCAGCCAGCGGAGCATCCCCCAGCACCACCCTGCTCAGCAGCGCGCTCGAAAACGCACACCCCGTCCCATGCGTCGACCGGCTCACAATCTGCTCCCCCGGCAGCCAATCCATCTCCCCGCCCACGCGCAGCAGCAGATCGTCCGGCGGCATCAGATGCCCACCCGTCGCCACCACATTCAGCCCCGTTCCCATCGCCTGCAGATCCCGCGCCGCCTTCGGCATATCCCCCCGCTGCATCACGATCCGCCCCGCCAAAACCCCCAGCTCGTCAAGATTCGGCGTCACCCAATCCACCAGCGGCAGCAGCCTATCCCGCAGCGCCCCCACCCCTTCCGCATCCAGCAGTTCCCTTCCCGAGCTTGACCGGATCACCGGATCCAGCACCACCGGAACCCGCCACCCACGCCCGCGCAGCCCCTCAAGAAACTCCGCCACCGCGACCACATTCGCCGCCGTTCCCAGCATTCCAATCTTGATCCCCGCCGCCGGCAGATCGCTCTCGAGACAAGCAAGTGTAGCCCGCACCATCTCCACCGGCACCGGCAAGCTGTCCCGCACCCCCAGCGTCGACTGCACCGTCAGCCCCGTAACGCACGAGGTCCCAAACAGCCCATGCGCCGCAAACACCATCAGGTCGGCGGTCACACCCGCACCCGACGAGGGGTCGAATCCAGCAATCGTCAAAACGGTCTGCATCATTCGCTTCCCTCCAGCATAAAGGAAGCGCGCCTTCCACCCGGCTTATAATGCCCCATGCCCGGTCCAATTGCGCGGGTCGTAATTGTCACCGCAGCTTGCCTGTTGGCTGAAGAGCCGCACGGTATCGCGCGCCGGTTCTGACGATGCAGCGATCGCGTTCGGGAGGACAGAACCGTGTGGTGGATCAGCTATCGGGGTGAATCGAAGCACGGTGTCAACAACATCGACGTCTTCGAGGACGACGGCTCCCCGCGCAAGATACATCCCCTGCTCCTCGATCCCTATGCCGCCGAGCCGCTGCACATTGCGCGCGGCTTCGCCTTGGTGGGCGACGACCTCTACATCGCGAACGCGTGGCGCAAGGATAGCCACATCGCACGCTACCACCGGCACGGCGACTCCTTCCGCTTCGAGGAGGTGCTGGCGAAGACCGAGCAGGTTGCAGCGATGGTGCACCCCTTCGACGTGGATCTGGGCGACGATGGTCGCATCTACATCTCCTGTCAGGACACCAACACCGTAGTGTCGCTTGTGCCCCAGACCCGCCAGCCCGCACCCGTGGCCGAGCACCTGCGCATGCGCTATCCCGACGGGAAGTTCCTCCCCGGCACGCTCGTCGCGTCCAGCCAGGGAAGGCTGCCCGGGTACGGTGACCGCACGCCGCTCGATGTGCCATCGCCTCTCGGCCTTAGCGTCGTGCTCGACGAGCAAGGCAAACCACGGCGCTCGGTGCGCGGCATCGTCGTGCACCGCAAGCATCTGTATGTGGCGGACGAAGCCGGCGACGCCGTGAAGGTCTTTCTGGTGGAGTCCGGCGAGTTGATGGCCCACATCACCGAGCACGCGCTCAAGGCGCCCGTGCACCTGCTCCTGCTCGGCGAGACGCTCTACATCGGCGCCGCGGGCACCGGCAGCATCCTCGCGCTGGACCTGACCTCCACACCGCCGAGCGGCAAGCTCAAGGCGCGCGTGGTAATCGACGGAAAACTCGATACCCCCTCCGGCTTTGCCATCGGGCCCGACGGCGATCTCTACGTCGCCGAGCGAAAGAAGCAGCGGGTGCTGCGCTTTTCCCCCGAGGGAAAGAAAAAGGGGACGTTCATGGAAGGCCTTCCGGACATGCCGGAGTTCCTCGTCTACGTTCCCTGAGAGATCCCAAAGGCTGTTACATTCTCTCCCTCGCATAGAACGATGCCAGGCGAGCACCGGTCAACTATCAAGCCGGTGCTACGCCTTGAGTCGGCCCTACTTCGCTTCTCTGAGCAGTTCGGTTCGGTACTTCGGAGCCAGTTCAATTGCCTTCTTGAGGAACGCCGCTTCCTGTGCTGCATCGAGCCTGGGAGGCGGTGTGGTACGCGTCGCAACCACTGCTCCCAACTCTTTGAAGAACTCCTCCTGGCCTGCCGGCGAGCAGATGCAGAGCATCCTCACCGGCTTCGACGAGGCATTATGAAACTGGTGAGGAGCGTTCGCTGGAATGTGAATCGTCTCTCCAGCGCGCACCGTCCGCTTCTCCCCTCGGAAGGTCGCCTCGAGTTCCCCGTCGAGAAGAGTAAAGCTCTCCTCGAAATCATGCCGATGCGGGGGAGGCCCGCCTCCGGGAGGAACATGCATATCGATCAGAGTGAATCGACCTGCAGTATCTGCTCCAGACAGCAGGATCGTGTAGGTGTCGCCCACGACCCCGAGATGCTGGGCACCGCTGTTATCCGGGTTTCGAACCACCAGATTCCGCCGCGTGTCGTCGGCCGGAATCGCTACCGTGTTGGATATCGTAGACATCTTCTCCTCCTTGTTTAGAAATTACGTTTTGAAATTACGGATTGCGTTGTGTAAACCTGATCAACGTGATCTCCACATACGTACACGTGAATACCAGTTCCGTTTTCATACGCCGGAGGCAGAGCTTAGCCGATGCGGTACTGACCACCATCAACCACAATTGCCTGCCCGGCAGCATCATCGCTTGTCAAAAACAAAATCGCACCTGAGACGTCCTCCGGCTCCCCCATACGCTTGATGGCCTGCTGTTCCCAGGTGGCGCGCTTTTGCTCATCCGATTGAGGCGCAGTTGCCAGAGTATTGATCAGACCGGGCAAGACCGCGTTCGCGGTAATGCCGTCGTTTGCAACGTCGTTCGCCAAACCTCTCATGAACCCGATGATTCCCATCTTTGAAGCGATGTAGTGGCTCATACCGGGTATCGCTAAGCCGACCATGTTTGACGATATGCCGACAAAGCGGCCCCACTTCTTCTTTCTCATCGCGGGTAAGAAGTACTTCGCGCTCAGGAAGTGCGAGTCGAGATTAGTAGCCATCGTCCTTCGCCACGTCGGCAGATCGAGTTCCTCGATAAGGCGGTTCGGGAAATAACCCGCGTTGTTCACGACGATATCCACCTCGCCAACCTCCAGGCTCTTGACGTATGCCGAACGCCAATCCGCTTCCTGAGTCACATCAAGTTGAAGCGAGGTTGCCGTCAGGCCAATCTTCCTTGCGGTTTCGTGCGGCGGTTTGAGATCGGTCGCAATCACCCGCGCGCCTCGTTCTGCCAATGCCAGTGCGATCGCGTGGCCGATGCCTTGGCCGGCGCCGGTGACCAACGCTACGTGCCCCTCGTGTGTTCTTTATTGGAGTTTTCATCTTGCCGTGCCCTCCTGATTCCGTCGCAGGTCGTCGGCCGGAATCGCTGCCGTGTTTGATTTCGTAGACATCTTCTCCTCCTTGTCTTCAAATTACGTTTTTGTGAATCTAACCAACGTGATTTCCACATGCGTACAGGTGAATCTGAGTTCCGTCGGCCAATATCGGGATGATCTGCCGGTCTCGCGACGAGAAGATCATCCCAACTAAGGTCATCGGCTGGCTGCTTGTCGGGGAGCGCAAGCCCAGCGCCCATTTTGCTTGCCTCACTCTTATCTGGTGCTCACTACCGGGCGGCCTGCGGGGGCATTGAGATGTGCTCCTGCACGATCGCCAACACACCGCTCTCGTTAAACGTGCCTTTCAGGATGTCTCACTCGAGGAGCAGCGACAGATGGTAGAAGTGCTCAAGAGAATCGCAAGACGCGCCGAAGAATTGGGCGAACAAGAGGGCCACCGTTAGGATCGTCTCTTCAACTTAGTTAGGTGCTCAGTGCAGGGCCCCCACCTGCAAACAAAAAAAAGCGCTCCGAGCTTCATTTCGAAGCCCGAAGCGCCCACCTTCAGCAACTCTCTTACCGCATCCCACCCGCAACCTGCAGCAGCGAACCGGTCACCCACTTGGCATCGTCCGAAGCCAGGAATGCAACCACGGTGGACACATCATTCGGCTGTCCGATACGGCCGAGCGGCGTGCTCTGCAGCATCTGCTTTTCAAAATCGCTTCCCTCAACCCCAGCCGACTTGAAGCCCTCCGTTACCACGGGCCCGGGGTTTACCGAGTTCACCCGAATCTTCTTCGGCCCCAGCTCCTTCGCAAACACGCGCGTAATCGCATCCACCGCGCCCTTCGTGCCGCTGTACGTCGCCGACATCGGTGGCGTCTGGTCACTCGCAACCGATCCAATATTGATCACGCTGCCGCCCTCTGCCGGAAACAGAGCCACACCAGCCCTGGTCGCGAGCAACAATCCCTTCACATTGATGCCCAGCATCCGGTCGATCGACTCCTCCGTAATCCCCTCCAGCGGAGCGAACTCATACACCCCGGCATTGTTCACCAGAATATCGACCCTGCCATAAGCCTTCTTCGTCGCAGCAAAGAGCGCGTCAATCTCCGCAGCCTTCGCCACGCTGCCGCCCACGGCAATCGCCTTTCCACCGGCCTTCACAATCTCTGCGACGACCTTATCGGCGCCCTCTTTGCTCGACGCGTAGTTCACCACGACAGACGCGCCCTGCGCCGCCAACTCCTTCGCAATCTCAGCGCCAATACCCTTCGACGCGCCAGTTACAACCGCTATCTTCCCTGCAAGCTTTCCCATCTCAAATCTCCTTATTTCGATATCTATCGAACAGTGTCGCTATCAAATAGATGCGGAGAAGGTCCAACCCGATTCGTCATTTACCAAAAATCTAAATAGAGGAAAGCCGTCTGACGTAAGCATCGAGCACCCGCCGGCACAGAGAGAGATTCGCGCCTCGGCCAACGCGTTTTATCTCAAGCAACCCCGCCTCGCTCAACTCCTTCATATGGTGGGACACCGTCGCCGGACTGATCGACTCATGCTCCCGCAGCGCGCTGCACTCCATCCCCTCGCAGGCCCCCACCTGCTGCAGAATGGCAACCCGGCGCGGATCACTCAGGGCACGAGCGATCGCCTGAAACTGATCCTCCGACAAGGTCACCTCCGCGCTCGGATTCTTCTTCTTCATACTTTAAACAGATGTCCCCTATAGTCGTTCGATGCAAGAAGGTCATTCGATGCAACGCCACTCCATACCGCAGCGGGCCGGAGCATCCCGAGACTCCGGCCCGCCACACCTCTACTGCTCCTGCAACAGATCGACTACGTTTGCGATGAAGTAAGTCAGCGGGTCATACACCACAACATATCCATCGTAGTAGCCCATGTTGTACCCCGGCGGTGGTGGCGGCAGATACCCATACACATTCGGAGGCAGCGCCGTGATGTAAGGAATGTAAGCGTACGGAAAGAATCCGCCAATCACAAACCGAGGCCGCGTTGCGATGTTGATGTACCCAAGATTCCGCCTGTAGTAGTTGTGCAGGTATCCCCAGTCGTTTCTCCTGAAGCTATACGACGGACGCTGTTGCGGCGGACGTCCCCACTGCGGCGGTCGCCCACTCGGAGGCCGCGGTCGACTCGGATTCGGCCGAGGCGGTGGACGACTCGGAGTAGGCCGCGGCGGAGGACGATTATTATTTCCCCCTCCAGGATTCCCTCCCCCGGGCGGACGTGTGTTTCCACCCCCCGGAGGCCGTCCTCCACCAGGATTTCCTCCACCCGGCGGACGCGTATTGCCTCCACCTCCACCTGGGTTCCCTCCCCCGGGCTTCTCGCCTCCCGACTGTCCACCCCCAGGCGCCGGACGCGTCTGTGGAGCCTGCGGAACTGCCGCATAAGAGATGGAGAACGCAAACAAAACCAGCAAGCTGAAAAGAGTCCTGCGAGACAGCATCAACCCTCCAGTTCTAAAAACACAGTAAAGAGACCCTAGCCCTTCTCAAGACCTAAGGCAAAAAAAAATCCTCACCCAAGCCAGTCAATCCCCAATGCAATAAAACGCCCCGTCCATCACTCCCGCGCTTCGCCAAAAACGCAATGGCGCAGCGGCTGCACACCCCACAGCCGCTACGAGAGCCTCTAGACAGAAAGATTCAAAACGCGATTAAGCCGCTGCACAAACGCCGCAGGATCCTGAATCGTCACACCCTCCATCAGCAGAGCCTGATCAAACAGCAGCCACGCCGCATCCTGCGCCACCGAATCATCCGACCGCGCCAGCAGCTTCTTCACAATCTCATGATCCGGATTGATCTCCAGCGTAGGCTTCAGCGCAGGAAGATCCTTCTGCCCCATCGCCCGCATCATCTGCTGCATCTTCAGCGACGGCTCCTCCTCGTCCGACACAATGCACGAAGGACTATCCGCAAGCCGCACCGAGGCCCGCACATCCTTCACCCGATCCCCCAGCGTCTTCTTCAGCATCTCGATCAGCGGCTTCAGGCTCTCGCTCTTATCCGCCTCATCCTCGCTCTTCAGATCCTCGCTGGTAGAAGATTTATTCACCGCCTTCATGTCGATCTCGCCATACTTCTCGACGCCGGAGAAGATCACCTCATCGAAGTCATCATCAAGAATCAGAACTTCAACGTCCTTCTTCTTATAAATCTCCAGCAGCGGCGAGGTCCGCAGCAGCGACTCCGCCCCACCCGTAATGTAGTAGATGCTCTTCTGGTCTTCCTTCATCCGCGATTTCACCTCCGCAAGACTCGTCAGCCCCTCCACCTTGGTCGACTTGAACCGCACCAGCTCCAGCAGCGTCTCGCGATTCGCATAGTCCCCGTACAGCCCCTCCTTCAACGGACGGTTGTACTCCGCAATAAACTTCAGATACTCCTCCGGCTGATTCGCTGCAATGTTCTTCAGCTCAGAGAGAATCTTCTTCACGCTGGCCGTGCGAATCGTCGTCAGCATTTTATTCTGCTGCAAAATCTCGCGGCTCACATTCAGCGGAAGATCTTCGCTGTCGATAATTCCACGCACAAATCGCAGGTACTGCGGCAGAAGCTCCTTCGCATCATCCATGATGAAGACGCGCTTCACATAAAGCTTCACCCCGACCTTGTACTCCGCGTTATACAAATCAAGCGGAGCCTTCGCAGGAATATAAAACAGCGTTGTGTACTCCAGGCTCCCCTCTGCCTTTGTATGGAACCAGAACAGAGGATCATCCCACCCGCCCGACACCGACTTATAAAGCTCCTTGTAGTCCTCATCCGTCAACTCGCTCTTCGGTCGCCGCCACAATGCACTCGCCGCATTCACCTGCTCCGTTGTGCGAACCTTATCCGACTTCTTCTCCGCCTCATTCCACTCACTCTTGTCGTAGGTGAGAAAGATAGGAAACGCAATGTGGTTCGAGTACTTCTTAACAATCTCCTGCAGCCGCCAGCTATTCGCGTACTGGGCACCCTCGTCATTGAAGTGAATTACCAGCGTAGTCCCGGCAACGTCACGCTCGGCAGGCTCAACATCAAATCCAGTCTTGCCGTCGCTCACCCACCGCCACGCCTGCTCCTCCCCAGCCTTGCGCGACACAACCTCGACCTTATCCGCCACCATGAACACGCTGTAGAACCCAACGCCGAACTGCCCGATCAGATTCGAATCCTTCTTCGCATCTCCCGAAAGCTGCGACAGAAAGTTCTTCGTACCCGACCGCGCAATCGTACCCAGGTTCGAAGTCAGATCCTCCTCATTCATCCCGATGCCGGTATCACTGATCGTAAGAGTCTTCTTCTCCTCGTCCAGGTCCAGGTCGATCCGCGGATTGAACGGCAGCGCCTTATAAGCCTCGTCCGTCAGCGTCAGATGGCGAAGCTTATCCAACGCATCGGACGAGTTCGACACCAGTTCACGAAGAAAGATCTCAGGGTGAGAGTAAAGCGAGTGGATGATCAGTTGCAGCAGCTGACTAACTTCAGTTTGAAATTCACGTTTCGACATAGACCTCTATTATCGACAAAATCAAAACTAAAGACGAGAACCCCAGCCACGAAGGCAGATCGGTTCTATTACTCCTTTATTCGCCTTATCGAGTGGACTTAGCCAAGCCCCACCCGACGAACCAACTCAGCGAACCTGGGGTCCCCTCGAATCGGGTCAAAATATGGATGGGTTTTGAGGAACTGCAGGATATTCGATTGTTCCCTGTACGCTTGTTCGAGCCAGTAGAAGGCCTGTTCGTTATCTCCGAGGCCGAGATAGGCGTTCACGAAAGCACCCGCGGGAACGTAGCCGTTCTTCTTGCGCTGTTTAAGTTCCTCGAGGAGCCGGACCGCATCGCTGCGCCGCCCCGCATGAGCGTACGCTCTGATCAGCACGCCCATGACAGCAGGACTCCCCGGTGAGAGAGTGTGTGCCTTTTCCAACACTGGAATTGCGTCTCCCGGCTGATTGTTGGCGATCAGCGCAAATCCCAGGCCCAGAAGATTGTTCGCATTCTCTGGCTGAACGGCCAACGCGCTGCGCGACTCGCGAATGGCATCCTCGTACCGGTGTGACTGGAAAGCAATCCACGATATGCTACCACCAGAGACCCCAACCGGATCCAATGCCCGGGCCTGCTCTATCCAGGCCGCCGCTTCGTTCGTACGTCCCTGGCATAGCAGCCACAAAGCAAACTCCGCGTGGGCTTCGGCGTCGTTAGGGTTCAACTCGAGAGCGCGTTTGTACTCGGTCTCGGCTTCGGTCCAGTGCCACTCCTCCTGCAGGACATTTGCCAACAATACGTGAGCTTCAACGAGAGCAGGGTCTAGTGCTAGGGCACGTCGGGCGAAGCTCTTCACCTTTGGCCGCGTCGTCTCCGGAGGGGCTCCGGCAAAGACTGTTCCAAGCCTGGTGTAGGCCTTGGCAAGTCCCAGGTAAGCTGGGGCAAAGCTCGAATCCCTCTTTAGAGCGTCCTCGAAATCACGAATGCTTTGCTCAACGCCGGTTATGTTTCCCTGTTCTAAGACAAATCTCCCTTTCAAATAGCTCTCATACACCTCAGGCGCAACAGGTCGTGCAGAGATGAGCCGGCTGTGCTCCTCCCCGCTCACCGTTACCTCCACTTTTTCCGCAATGGATCGCGCTAATTCGCTCTCAAGAGGAAGCACGTCTCGCATCTCGCGGTCATAGGTCTCTGACCAGAAGTGCTCGTCGGTAGAGCCGCGAATCAGCTGGGCCGTAACGCGAATACGATCCCCTTCTTTTATGACAGAGCCTTCGACAACAGCGTCCACACCAAGTGCCTTCGCGATCTCCGGGGTAGAAAGCTGCGGATCTCTGAAGCGAATCACGGACGTGTGAGAGGTCACATGCAGATCGTGGATGTTTGACAGGCGTCCAGTGAGAGCTTCGGTGATACCGTCGGCCAGGTAATCCTGCGCAGTATCCCCTGACAGATTCCGCAGAGGCAGCACAGCCAGCGAACGAATCCTGGACTCAGGCGTATCTTTCGGCTCAACCTTAACCGTCGCGCGATGCCGGAGCACGAGCCACGCAGCAGCCGACAGGAACAGGCAAAGGACGACAGCCAAAGCAACCCAGTGGCGGCCTCTCCACACCGGCATCGCGTCATCACCGTTCGCCTCTGCCTGGGGTATCTCCTCCTCAGGCTCTTTGTCAGACTCGTCCGCACGCCGGCTTCGACTCAGAATCCACCCGTCGAGTTCTTCGCTTAGAGCATAGACGGAGCCGCGCTTGTCATGCACATGCCGATGAACCGGCATCCCCTCTCGCTTCTCCCAGCGCTGAACCGTCGTCACATCGCGATTCAGATAGGTCGCGATCTCCTTCCACGAATCGAGGCGCTTTTCCGCTGGCTTCTCTACTGGCGGGATTTCATACGACGGCTCACCCATAGAGATCTCCAGAGCAATTCAGCGTATCGCAGCGAGAAACGTTATCGCAGGGAGGCGAGCTAATTGTAATCCTGTCAGCCGGCACCGCAAAAGACGGCATTTGACGGCATGTAGCCGTTCCGCGTCTTGCTGCTTGACCCAACAGTGCAGCGTACTCGATGGTGTCACCAATCAGGCGCGAAGTCGCTGAAGTTTTGGCTCACTTTCATCGATTCCCAGGCAGTTCGCTCTTTGGGCGTTCTACGAATTTTCGGTGACTCAGGCGTCAATTCCAAACTGGAGATCCTTCATGAAAATCAAAACCCTCACTTCGGCGGTGCGCATGCTCTCCCTCTTTGTGCTGGTTTCAGCTACCTGCACTTGGGCCCAGGAGCGCGAGCAGCTGCACTTCAAAGGCTTAATCAACGATTACTCCCCCTCAACGGTCAAAGGCGGCCCTTGGGAGATGCATGGTCAATGGGCATTCGACATTCACGGTGAATCCGACTTCGCCGACTTCGCAGCAGACATGACAATGTCCGACTATGCGATCACAGCAGGTACACCAGATGCGACCGCGGGCGGACAGAACGCTCACACGCACCACATCCGGTTGACCAACGTCAGGGTCATCTGGAACATGATTGGCTGCCCCACCTTCAGCCCTGCCACCACTAGAGGCTTTCAGATCACCAGCACGGTAAACCTGATCACGGGGAATGGAAGCAACGCCCTCTTCGAGCCCAAACCGCCTGCAACGATGCTACAGGTTTGCATCACTGGAGGAGCGGAGGTCCCATACTCGAACATGACGATGGTCTTCACGGGGCCTGCAACCTCGCACTTCGGACCACAGGCTATCCACGGCGTCGTGCGTAAGTTGTTAGCCGACGACGGAGGCCACTGAGCAACGGCCACTCTACAGTATCAACGAGTGCCCACATCTCGACCTTTGAGATGTAGGCCGTCTGCGGGTGCCCCATTCATGCAGCTTCATCGCATGAGTGGGCATTCGAGCAAAGCTCGAACCGCTCCTTCTAGCCGCAAATCTCGACGCTGAGATGTGGGCCTTCGAACACCCAGCGCGAACCTCTTCGCCAATCAAACCCACGCACCAAGCGCCGCACTCAGCTTTTCTCCACCCATCTGTCGCCGCAAGAAGTTAAACTAACCTCATGCCCGACCCAAAAGCTCGCCTGGCAGTAGCCCTCGACTACCCCGACGCCCAGCAAGCCCTTAAACTAGTCGACACTCTCGGCCACACCTGCCAATGGTTCAAGGTCGGCATGGAGCTCTACTACGCCGCCGGCACTACCGTCGTCCGCGAACTCCGCGACCGCGGCTTCGACGTCTTCCTCGACCTCAAACTCCACGACATCCCCAACACCGTAGCCGGTGCCGTCCGCTCCGCCACACAAGCCGGAGCCGGCCTCCTCACCCTCCACGCCAGCGGAGGAGCCGCCATGATGGCCGCAGCAGCCGAAGCCGCTCGCGCCCCCGGCTCCCCCCGACTCCTCGCCGTCACCGTCCTCACCAGCATGGACGCCGCACAACTCGCAGGCACAGGCATCACCGCCTCCCCCGCAGACCAGGTCCTTCGCCTCGCCAGGCTCGCCACCCAATCCGGCATAGACGGCTTCGTCTGCTCCGCCGAAGAGGTAGCCGCCGTCCGCACAGCCACCGGCCCCGACACCCTCCTCGTAATCCCCGGAATCCGCCCCGCAGGCACCGCCATCGGGGACCAGAAGCGCATCGCCACCCCCGCCCAGGCCATCGCCGCAGGAGCCTCCATGCTCGTCGTAGGCCGCCCCATCACTCAGGCCCCAAACCCCGCCGCCGCCGCCCAAGCCATCCTCGACGAAATCGCCCAAGCCGAAGCCCCCCAGAAAAATAGCTAAAAATCGAAGCCGGGTGCCCCATTCATGCAGCTTCATCGCATGAGTGGGCATTCGAGCGAACCTCGAACCGCTCCCTCCGCCCCGCAAATTCACTTGACGCCCCCCAGACCAAGGCGCACCCTTATCCCACTCAAATTTCGAGAAGGGATCCACTCATGCGCAAAACTCTCTTCGCCCTTGCCCTCCTTGCCTCTGCCTTGTCCATCCCCCTAACCGCTCACGCCGACACCATCGACCAGCTCGCCTTCAACTTCCCCCACATCTCCGACGGCTTCACAGGCATCATCACCATCGACCTTCCCGCCTCCCCTCAACCCTACCTGGGCGGCTTTTTGGGCTCATGCCCCCCGGACTACTGCATCACCGCTCTCGGCCAGTCCGGCTCCGAAAACCTCCTCGTCCATTTCATCCAGCTATCGCCCACCGAAATGTTAGTCGGGTACGCCTTTTACCAGTCTGGCCCTATTCCCCCAAGCAGGGCCTTCACCCAGATCTTGTTACCGCTTCTCTTCACCGGTCCCGTTGACGCTCCCACCTTTCTCACCGGAACCTTCGACGGCCTGTACGAAACCGACATCCCATTTCTCCCACCTTACCCCGGCACCCTCACCATCGAACCTCTCACCAACTCAACCGTTCCCGAACCCTCCTCCTTCGCCCTGATGGCAACCGGAATCCTCGGAGCAATCACCATACTCCGGCACCGCAGATCCAGAACGAGCTAAGGCCGGCTGCCCCACCCCAAAAAAATCGGGCGACTTAGAGCGGGGTGTCCGGAAAGATGAGTGTCCGCCACATGTGCGCGACGGGGCTATTGTCGTACCCGAGCCCTTCCTTCGGTTGTTTGAAGTGACGACCGATGATGTCGATGAACGGATCTATCGACACCTTCATTGCCGGATCGAAAGCGTAGAGGTCGTGCACAGTGATCATGCGCGCGTCCATGTATGACTTGTGGTTGCGGGCATACTCGTAGGCTTGCTTGATGTAGGGGGGCGGCACATAGTCCTTGCCGAAGATCTGGTTGTACATCTCTGGGTACTCATAGCCGACCGACGGATCCGGGTAGAAGCGTAAGGCTTGGTGATAGCGGATGCCCCAACTGATCTTCTCCGAGACGTAGGGCTCCATCATCTGCGCACCCCACCACCCGTGATCAACCTTGATCAGGTTGAGCACAACATCATGAAGAAGGCAGGCGAGGATCAATTCCTCTCTCTCGCCTTTTTTCATAGCATCAGTCGCGCTCTGCAAGACATGCTTCGCGGTCGCTGGCGCGAACCGGTACTTAAAGAAATCGACCAATGTCGGCTTCTCCGGCATCGGCTCCAGCTTCGTCAGCACCGCCGGTGCCTTGCCACTCGGCAGGGGCCCGCCGAACAATAGTCCCGTGCCGAGACGAACCTTTAGCTCGTCCTTGGTGGTCTCCGCGTCGAGGTTTTCTATCATGTGGTGTTCAAGTGCCTCGGCGAGCGCCTCGGAGTGCATGGCTTTGATAGCGGCGGCCGTTCCGAGGGTCGCAAGGAAGGCTCGACGATCGATTTGCATGAGGGCATCCTCCTGTTGCCAAGGAGCCTACTGCCAAAGCTCACGGGTTTCAACGGGAATTTCAACCCTTCGCGTTCTTGCGAAGAGTGGCGATTTACGAATCTTTATGCTCGGGCACCACTCATGGTCCAACTTACGACCTGTTATCGCCACTGAGATCAGGCAGCGATAAGCATGCCAAGGTGGCAAGTTGTTCAACGAACGGTCGTTGACCTCTGAAACGTAGTTCGCACAAGACAGACGATGTTCATTCGATCTTTACCGAGTATTGCATTGACCCCTCTTGGCACCCGGCGTAAAATCGGCCCGTCGCGTAAGTGATCTTCCCTCGCGACTCTCGTCGGCCCTGGTCCCCCAAGAATCTATTGACCCCCTGAATCCCCCAGGAATCCACCGGCTCCCTGATTCATTCCACTAAACCGGCGCCTCATCGAGAGCCCTCATCCGCTCTCGAGAGCTGTTTGCATGGTGCATCAGCTAAAGGGGCTCTGGAACAAATTCAGGTCAACCATTGTGTCTCGGTTATCTCCCTACGTGGGTTGCTATTTCGGCTTCGGACTTCTCCGAAGTTCACTCTCAGCAGCAACGAATTTCGAATTTCATCCATTGGAGAAAATACATATGAAGCGCAGAGACTTCCTGAAAACCACCGCTGCCGTCGCAGGCGCCAGTGTCGCCAGTCGTCTTGGTTTCTCTCAAAACATCACCGAACCGGGAGCGAAACCTAACGTTATCTTCATCCTTGTCGACGAGCTGCGTTGGCCCTCCGTCTTCCCCATTGGCGTCAACAGCGCCGAAGAATACTTCAAGCGCTTCATGCCGAACCTCTACAAGCACATCTGGAAGCGCGGCGTAAAGTTCTCCAACTACCACACCGCGGCCTGCGCTTGCACGCCGGCTCGCGGCACGATCATCACCGGCCTCTACTCCCATCAGAGCTGGCTCATCGGCACTATCACTACGAATCCCAAAGTTCCTGTCCTCAATCCTGCATTTCCTACCTTCGGCAAGCTCCTTCAGTCAGCCGGCTATACCACGCCATACTTCGGCAAGTGGCACGTCTCCGTCGCCAGCGGCCCCAAGGACACCCTCGTCCCCTACGGATTCGCCTGGAACAGCCCACCCGACCCGACCGGGTACAACCTGCAGGGAACCTACGGCGACCAAACTCCCCCCGCGCCCGGCCAAGACCCAGCGATCCCTCCCCCCTACAACAACGACGCCTACACCACCGGTCAGGCCATCGCCTACCTGCAGAACGTCAAGACCACCGATGCCCCGTGGTTTCTGACTGTCGGTTATGTCAACCCGCACGATCGCGAGTTCTTCCCCGCCGGCACCGAGTTTCTCACCTACACCAACCTCTTCGCGAACTACAACAAAAACCACCCAAACGCCCCACTCAATCAGAACCAGGACTACACGAACAGTCCGCCGATCGTGAACTGGAACACCAATAAGCTCAAATCTCCACCGCCCTTCGGCAATCCCATCCTTCCGACCAACTGGCAGGACCCCGGTAACTATGCTGCAACCGGCAAACCCACTACCCATGCCTACTTTCAGAAGATTTCAGCGATGGTCTGGGGAGATATCGCCACGAACCCGTTTCAGTTGGGATTCAAGGTCGTTCCTTACCCTGACGGACCCGACGGAAGCACCGGCTTCGGCATAGGCAACGCACCGTTCCACTACTGGCAGCGCGGCCTGGACAGCTATAACCAGATCACCAAGATCATCGATGAAGAGATCGGCGACCTCCTTGATCAGCTCCACAACCTGCCGCAGAGCATCATCGACAACACCATCATCATCTTCGCCTCGGACCACGGTGAGTACAACGGCGCCCACGGCTTCGTTCAGGGCAAAATCGGCACCGTCTATGACGAGGCCACCCACATCCCCCTCATCGTCATGGATCCCAGCGGCCGTTTCACAGGCGACACCAACACCATCCGCACCGGCCTCTGCTCCTCCGTCGACCTGCTGAATATGTTCGTCACCCTCGGCCACAAGGGCGACACAACCTGGCTAACGAAGCATCCCTATGACCAGATCTACACCAACCGGCACGACATGTACTCCATGCTCAAGTCGCGCTGGGCCCCCGGCCGGGACTACCTCCTCTTCGCCACTGACGAGATCGCTCCCGGCTTCTTCAACTTCAACGGAGCCCCAACCAACATCCTCTCCCTCACCACCTGCGAGACCAAGGTGGGTGCCTACTACGACTGGTTGCCCCTATCCACCCGGATCGACCCCACCAGCGTACAGCTCGAGTTCTACGACTACTCCACCAAAGCCGGTCAGCTCGAGCTCTTCAGCCACCCCCGCGACCCCCGTGCCCAGGAGGGCTACGACGCGCTCGTCAACAACTATCTTCCCAATGAGCTAGCCGCGCATCTGCCCGGCAATCCCCTCGATCCCAACTCGCTGCGCTTCCAGCAGATCAAGTCGGAGATCGCCCACGTCGCATTCCGCGACTTAATCAAGAACGAATCCCAGTCCACCTGGCGAACGGGCGACGGATTGCGCCAGTTCCTCGGCTACGGCGGGCAATTCTAACCAATCGGCCGAACCGCAAACTCGAGGGAGGCGCTCATTCCGCGTCTCCCTCTTTCTTCTGTTCAACACCTCACGCCTTTTCGTAGCCAGCCTCCGGATGGCTCGCAAATTTCACGAAGCCCGCTGACGTCTTTACGTCCCGATTGCGGGGTGCCCCATTCATGCAGCTTCATCGTATGAGTGGGCCCTCGAGCGATTGCCGGGTGCCGGGCGCCCCATTCATGCAGCTTCATCGTATGAGTGGGCCCTCGAGCAAAGCTCGAACCGCTCCCTCTTGGCCGCAAGTCTCGATTGAGAGGTAGGTCTTTGCGCCCCACCCAAATTTTGACGCACGCAAAACAATCGGGTGCCCCATCCTTCGCGCTCTTGCGAAGAGTGGGATGTAGGATCTCAATCGATAGGCAGGTTTGGTTAGATGGCGGGTGGAGCGTCCAAATAAAAATCAAAAAAAGTTCGAAAAGTTGGCGCATTTTTAGCAGCCAAAAAGATCGCTGCTAAAACACCACATCCACCACACAAAACATCACAGCTTCACCACCAAAACACCACGCGAAAAGAGGCGCTTTTCTGGAAAAACCCCAGAAAAAACGCCTCTCCACCACACCCCAAAAAAATCATCCACGAAAAACGAAATACTAGAGCGCCGACTCGATCCGAGCATCCCCCAGAGCCAGTGCCGAATCGCTCAACCGCAGAGCCAGCGCCTTCGCCGACCCGCCCCCACGCTGGAACTCGCCCAGAGGCATCTCGGTCACATCGAAACCCCGCTCCATCAATCGTTTAGCCAGATTCGTCTCCACCGCCCCTAGCAAAACATCCCGCCCCACGTTGATCACATTGCAGCCAAACTGCGTAGCCTCTAACTCGCTGACAACAATTCGCTTATCCACTCCATATGCCGAATGGATCTTCTCGAGCGAAGCCGCATCGAAGGCGCTCGGAAAGTAAAGCAGATACTCCCCGCTAAGTGGCGCAAAACAAAGGTCCAAATGATAAAACCGCGGATCCACCAGATGCAGCGAAGTCACCCGCGTATGCCACGCATCCCCCAGATGCCGGTGGCTATGCCTGCAGGTCCGAACCCCGTGCGCCGCCCACAGATGCCCGCCATTAGCGTCAAAGAGCGCATCCCCCTCGCCTTCGAAGCAAGTCTCCCGCGGCGTCTCCCACAGCAGAAAACCCGCGTCCTGCAACCACTTTCGCAGATGTCCCTCCTCCGTCTGCCGCTGCGGATGAGCAAAACTCGACACCGCCGCCAGCCCATGCTGCACCACCGCCGCATGCGCCACAAACACCATATCCGGCGCCCCTTCCCGAGCATGCAGCAAGCGAACGTCCGCCACCCGCTGCAGCTGCCGGTACAGGTTCTTCCACTGCATAAACGCAGTATCCCGCGACGGTTGATGCAGATTCCCCGCCATCCACGGGTTGATCACGTAGTCCACGTCATAAAACTCAGGCGGACACATCAGAAACGTGGGGCGAGTGAAGTGCGGAAGAGGCGCAAACACAGAGGAGGTCAGTGCAGAGCTGCTGGTCATCATAAAAACGGGGTTCCTACTTTCCAGCGTCGAGTCTGCCCGTCTGAAGCAACAATCGTCAAGTCTCTGCCGGTAAATTATCTGTACAACTTTGGTGCATAACCCTCAACGAAATCCAGCTCATGCCCAGACACTCACAAGACACACAAAAGAAAGGCCCACACACGACAAAGAGCCCACGCGGGGCTCCTTATCCTGTGGCATCTTGGTTGAATCTCGCTTAGAGTTTCTCGAAGAAATCGCACGCTGAGCAGGAGATATACACTCCGCCAGGAGTACCGCGCTCGCGGTCCTTCACGCGCTTCACAATGCGAGTTGGTTTGGAGCACTTCGGACAATCCGTGCTCTTGTTAGTATCCATGACCTTCTTACGGTCGCCGGTCTTGGCAATCTTCGCCATAATTCTTGCTCTCCCTAATACGAACGTTACAAATCTCTCGGCCCACGCATTGGATATTTCGATCGGCTAGACCCGCGCGGGCAAGCAGAATCTCATCATCCGGTGCTTCTCGTAAAGATTGTCCGGGACGAACCACGGCGGGAATCGGAGGAGAAGAACTGCGATTGAAGCTCTCCTATAAGTCTACACGACCACAGCCTTAACGTGGCTGCTCAGCCAGTGCAAGGTTGTTCGAAGGCGGCTGTGCCGGCGATGCAGGCGCAGACGCTCCGCTCTTGTTGTCCTTCTTGTCGTCGGGAAATTGAACCTTATTGTCGGTGCGGCCCGCGGACGCCGCCTCACCCGGCTTGAGCAACGTCGGCGGCGCATTCGTCTTCTCAGTTCCATCAGCGGCCTTATCTCCCATCGCGACCTCACGCGCCGGCTCGCCGGAGTTGTAGCCAGCCATCTCATCCTTGTCATGTATCTCGATCGGCTTGCCCAGCGCCGCAATCTCCACGACCGTCACGCGGTCCCCTACAAACCGCACAAATCGAATGGTCTGTGGCACGTGGCCATAGATCCACTCCTCGTATCGCCCACCACTCGGATCTCCGCTCGGCTGGTCCCGCATCTTGTTCTCTGGTGCTCCCAGCGCCGCCAGCACCATCCGATGGTTCATCCCCACCAGAACTTCATGCGCAGCAATCGCCTCTTTCAACACAGGCGGCAGAGTGTCCGCATAGGCCTGCTCAGAGGTCTTCACTCCAAAATCGATCACCGGCTCCAGCAACGCCTTTACCTCCGGCGCGGAGATCTCCGGAACATGCCCCTCAAAGATCAGCGTAATTCGCGACCCTGAGGCCCTATCCTGGTTCGTCCGCGCAACCGGCGCGTCATTGATCTGAACATGACTCAAAAACCGATGCTTCACATACGGACCGCCGTTGAGGTCCAGCACAATCCGATCCGGCTTGATCTCCAAAGAGGTAATGATGACGCGGTCCCCGAGCGCCGCAGCTTCACCCTTTTGATATATCAACTTTTTGTAATCCGCCCCACCGGGACTGATCGGCCCATTCGCTCGCAGCATCACACTCGCGCTCACCGGCAGCGCACGATGAGCAAAGCCTTGCTCCGCCTCAAGATTCCGGACCAGCTCACGACGCCCACGCTCGGTCATAGGGGTATCTGGCAACGAGACATGCGTAGGGGAGAAATCCGTTGAGATATCAGCGGTCGCAGTGCCCTCCCCAACCACAAAGACCTGACTATGAGCCGTCTTCAGGGACAGCGACGACAGCGCCAGACTACCCAGCAGGAGAGCCGATCTGTAGTGAAAAAGTGCCATCGAAGCACCTCAGATACACACCAGCTTGCGCCTTCTCTTCCCCTTTTGACAAGAGCCGGTTTACGAATTTTGATCAGACCACAGGGAAGCAGGGTTAGAGTCCCAAAATCAAAACAATAGCGCCTCAATCCCACCCGTCTAGAGCTTCGGCTCCTCGCCAACCGAACGCGCCTGCGGAGTAACCGGAAGAATCTGAACCAGGGAGGCCGCCGCCGGTTTTGCCTCCTGCTCCATCGCCGCATGCGCCGGCGGTGGCTGAACCTCAATCGCATAGCCACCTGCAATAATCGGCTTGTGGGTGTAATCCCATGCATAGTCTCGAGTAATACGGATCAGAACGACAACAGCGATCAGCAAAACGAAAACAGAGAAAACCGCCCCCTCGGGTCCGTAGTTCCCTCCCGTCAGCCACAGAGGCCCGAAGGCCCGCGTCTGCACCACGCTGGCGAAGTCACTGATTCCGCTGATTGGAAGGCCAAACAGAATGCCGATGCTGGCGTTCCAGGCAAAGTGAAGTCCCCAGGGTAACCACAATCCGTGGGTCCGCAGCCACGCCACCGACAGCAGCAGACCGGCCAGCATCGTCACAAAAACGCTGGTCCAGGTAGCCCCCGGGTTCAGTGCGTGTCCCAGCCCAAAGAGAAGAGACATTCCAATGGTCGCCGCTACTGGTCCAATCGCTTCAATCAGACGCCGAAAGGGGTAGCCGCGAAATGCCACCTCCTCGGCCAGCGCCGCGATCCCAAGAGTTACAAGATTCAATAACAGCAGCCAGATCGCCCGCGCCTGCAACCACAGCTGGACATCCAACTTTCCCGTCAGCGTCATCGGAAGAATGGCCAGAACCACGCAACCCCAGCCAACAGCGACCCCGAGGGTCCACTCCCGCCGCGATGTCGACCGCATTGGAAGGCCCAGAACCTCCCGAAGCGAAGAGTGTCGATGCGCAATCGCCTGCAGAATCGAAAACCCGACCGCCAGCAAAAAGAGAAGAAAGAGTGCCGCAAGCAGCGGCCTTTCCGCGTCAAGGCCGAATCGCTCCGAAAGACCGCGCGCCGAACGTCCCGCCAGAATGTCCGAAGCCACAAACCAGGTCGCAGATGTTACGAAGAGCGCCAGTTGCAAGGTGCGCTCAGAGCGGCCTGAGTGTGTCGAATTGAGGGATTGCAACGCTGGCTGCTCCAGAAACGGTGGTTCCGCTAAACGGTGGTGTAAAACTGCGCGATATTACGAAACTTGATATAGCGCTGCTCCAGCAGTGTCTCGAGCGGGAGTGCCCGAAGATCTGCGAGGTTGCCTCGCAGTCTTTCGTCGACCAGCGCCATGGCCTCTTCCGGATTGTTCTGCGTCCCACCCCACGGCTCAGGCAATACCTCATCGACACAGCCAAGTAATTTGACGTCCACAGCGGTGTACTTCAAAGCCGTCGCTGCCTGCTGCTTCTTGCTCGCATCCTTCCACATGATCGACGCGCAACCCTCAGGAGAGATCACTGAGTAAATTGCGTTTTCGAGCATCAATACGCGATCGGCTACTGCCAGCGCCAACGCACCGCCGGAACCGCCCTCGCCCGTAATCGTGGCGATGGTCGGCACCCGCAGCCGAGACATCTCCAGCAGATTCCGTGCGATCGCCTCCCCCTGCCCGCGCTCCTCGGCACCAATGCCAGGATTCGCCCCAGCCAGATCGAGGAACGTAAACACAGGCCTGCCAAACTTCTCAGCAATCTTCATCGCCCGCAGAGCCTTGCGGTACCCTTCCGGATCGGGGCTGCCAAACTTCCGCGCCACCCGCTCCTTCAGCGTCCGTCCCTTCAGGTTCCCGATCACCATCACCGGTTCGCCGTGAAAGGCCGCCATCCCACAACTCATCGCGGCATCGTCGCCAAAAGCGCGGTCGCCGTGGATCTCGCTGAAGTCGGTGAACAAAGCTGCAATGAAATCCATCGGGTAGGGGCGCTGGGGGTGCCGCGCCAGCTCCGTCTTAATCCACGCTTCGGGAGTCGGTGCGGATACTGCCTGGGAATGCGCTGTTCTTCCGGTCTCGTGTTCTGCCATTGTCTAGGTATGCTTCACAAACTTCTCTCTCGATTGTATGGCATCGACGGCTAGTCGATGATGCGAACCCCTCCGCGGCCCACCAGTTCCTCCACCTGATCGATGAAAAGCCGATCCGCGGCGACCAGACAGTTGTGTGGTTCAAGCACCGCACAAAACTCCCCCGGCTCTTCAAGATCGAGCAGCAGCTTTCCCTTGCCGGGCGCTCCAACCAGGATGGCGTGCAGCTTCTCAAGCAGCGCCGCGTCAGGATTATGCAGGGGTACCTTGATCCGCAACGAATCCGGCAGCTTGATCTTCACATCCTCCAGCGCCTGGATACTGGAGATCGCAAGCTTCGGCGCCGAATCCTCTTCCCCACGCAGCACCCCCCGAACCACCACGGGCACATCAATCTTCAACTTCTCCGCGAGCTTCTCGTACGACTGCGGAAACGCGATCAACTCGATCTTGCCCACGGTGTCCTCGAGCGAAGCCTGCGCATACATCTCCCCCGAGCGCTTGGACTTCGCGACCTTCAGGCCTGTAATCACGCCCGCGATAGAGATCTCATTCTGTGGCTCTTCATTTCGTCCGCGTCGGAATACCTGCGGCTCAGGCTTCATCTCGCAGGCGGTCACCGTGTCGACAACCTTCATGTTTCGAAGCTTCTCCCGATACTTATCCATCGGATGCCCTGACACAAAGAATCCCAGCACCTCTTTCTCGTTCTGCAGCCGAGTGTGTTCGTCCCACTCAGCCACACTGGGCAGCGGCTCCTCCCGGTTGTTCGAAGAGGGAGAATGAATATCCGCATCGAAGATCCCAAACAGCCCGTGTTGACCAGCCGCCTCATCGCGTTGTGACTTCTGCGCCCGCTCCATCGCTTTATCCAGAGCAGCGCACAATGCCGCCCGACCGCCAAACACATCCATCGCTCCGGCTTTGATAAGCGACTCCAGCACACGTTTATTCAGCAGTCGCAGATCAACCTTCTCGCAGAACTCCCAAAGGCTGGAGAACCCCTTCTTTCCCGCAGCCTGGAGCGCCGTCCGGGCCGCAATGATCGACTCAATCGCGTTATGCCCAACGTTTTTGATCGCTGCCAATCCAAACCCAATCGCACCCCCACCTGGTGTATCGATCGGCGTAAAGTTCGCATCGGAAACCTGCACATTCGGCGGCACCACCGAGATGTTCATCTCGCGGCACTCTGAGATGTACTTCACAACATTTTCCGGCTTCGACGTTTCGCTGGTCAGCAGCGCCGCCATAAATTCAACCGGATAGTGCGTCTTCAACCACGCCGTGTGATACGCCAGCAGAGCATACGCGGCAGAGTGCGACTTATTAAAGCCATACCCGGCAAACTGCGCCATCAAGTCAAAGATCTTCCCTGCCGTATCCTTCGGATGTTTATTCGCCGCCGCGCCACTCATAAAACGATCGCGCTGCTTCGCCATCTCTGCAGGATCTTTCTTGCCCATCGCTCGACGCAGCAGGTCCGAATCACCCAGCGAGTACCCCGCCAGCACATTCGAGATCTGCATCACCTGCTCCTGATACACGATGACTCCCAGCGTCTCGCGCAGAATCATCTCAAGCTCAGGAAGCTCATAGCTCACCGCGCGCCGCCCCCACTTGCGCTCGATGAAGTCGTCGATCATGCCACCCTGAATCGGCCCCGGACGATACAGCGCGTTCAACGCGGTCAGATCCTCAACAGTGTTCGGCTTATATCGCCGCAACACATCGCGCATCCCTCCCGACTCAAACTGAAACACACCCGAGGTCAGCGCGCGATGATAGACCTGTTCATACGTCGTCGCGTCGTCGAGCGGAATCGTCGACATATCGACGTCTGTCCCCGTCGTAGACTTGATCAACTTCAAGGCGTCATCAATCACCGTCAGCGTCGTCAGCCCGAGAAAATCCATCTTGAGAAGCCCCATCTTCTCGACGGCCTTCATGTCATACGCTGTGACGATATCGTCGTTCTTCGCACGCGTCACCGGAACCAGTTCTGTCAGCGGCTTCGGTGCAATCACGACGCCCGCTGCATGCACGCCCGCGCCGCGAACTAGTCCTTCCAACCGCAGCGCCGCATCGATCAACTCCTTGATCTTCGGGTCGCCCTCGTACGCTCCCGCCAACGTCGGCGAATCCTTCAACGCCTGATCGATCGTGATCCCAATCGTAGGCGGAATCATCTTCGCGATCCGGTCGACCTCGCCATACGGCATATCCAATGCCCGGCCGACGTCCTTGATCGCAGCCTTGGCCGCCATCGTATTGAACGTAATAATCTGCGCGACCTGATCCCGTCCATACTTACGATTGACGTACTCAATCACCTCGCCGCGCCGGTTCATGCAGAAGTCGATATCGATATCCGGCATCGACACGCGCTCCGGGTTTAAAAATCGCTCGAACAGCAGTTCATTCTGCAGCGGATCGATATCCGTAATCTGCATCACGTAAGCCACCAGCGATCCCGCAGCCGATCCACGCCCCGGCCCCACCGGAATCTTTTGCTCGCGCGCGTACTTGATAAAGTCCCAGACAATCATGAAATAGCCTGGAAACTTCATCTGTTTGATGATGTTCAGCTCGCGATCCAGACGTTCATGATATTCAGGAATCGTTTTTTTCAGCAGCCCGCGGGAACGCAGATGAGCAACCGCCGTCTCCAACCGCATCTCCAGCCCTTTGCGACACACCTGCTCGAAGTAGCTGTCAAGCGTCTCGCCTTCTGGCACGACGAAATCCGGAAACGGATTGTCCACCTTCATCATCTTCACGTTGCAACGCTCGATGAACTGCATCGTCCGCGCGCAGACCTCGGGATTCTGCGAGAACGTCCGCAGCATCTCCTCTGCGCTCTTGATGTAAAACTCCTGCGTATCGAACTTGAATCGCTTCGGATCGTTCATGCTGCCGGCCGTCTGGACGCAGAGCAGAATCTCATGCGCGCGCGAATCATCCGCAGCAACATAGTGGCTATCGTTGGTCGCGATCAGCGGAATATCAAGCTCACGCTCCATCTTGAACAACGCATCGCAGACACCCTTATCCGGCGCAAGTCCGTGGTCCTGAATCTCTAGAAAATAATTCCCCTTTCCAAAGACATCCTGGTAGAAGCCAGCAGTACGCTTGGCCTCCTCGTACTTATCCTCCATCAGGAACTGATTCACCTCACCCGCAAGACAGCCCGAGAATCCAATCAACCCCTCAGAGTGCTTTGCAAGAAAGTCCTTCGACACACGAGGCTTTCGATAGAACCCATGCAGCGCCGCCTCGCTCGTCAGCCGAACCAGATTGCGATAGCCCTCCTGATTCTCAGCCAGCACCAGCAGGTGGTTATACTTGTCCCCCTCCGGCGCGGCACGATGATCGTCGTTCTTGCAGATATAAAGTTCGCACCCCAGAATCGGCTTGATTCCCTTCTTCTGCATCGCGTCGAAGAAGTGCACCGCGCCATAGATATTTCCATGGTCGGTCATTGCAGCCGCTGTCTGGCCGATCTTGCTCAGGTGCCCGGCAAGTTTATCTACATCGCACGCGCCATCGAGGAGGGAGTAGTCAGTATGAAGATGAAGGTGGGTAAACTCTGCTGCCATCCCTCTAGTTTAGAGCCCAGCCGCCCATAGGAAAACGCGTCCCAAATTGCCGTATTAGAATCGTTATCCAAGTATGGCCGGCATCTTTCTCATCGACGCAATCAGCCGCAGGCTCCGCCGCAAAAATCGCGAGAAGAAGCTTCGCCTCGCCGCCCAATGGCCACTCGCCCAGGCCGAGATCAACCACTGGCAAGTCCTCTCCGCCGACGAAGAGGTGGCCTCACCTGGAGTCACCTACCAGATCGAAGCCGGGTTCCACTTCAAGATCAACGGGGAGTACTATGGCGGCTATCTTCGCAGCGTAGCTCTTACTCATCACGAGGCGGAGTCGAAGACCACCGGCAGCCCCTCGGTAAACATCCGCTACAACCCTGCCAATCCCGATGAGACCGCCGTACTCGCGGAAGACAATCAAGGCAATCTCTCTTTCCGCGTCGTCTCCGGCTAAACGCGGACAAAACACCAGTCAGGCTGGTTTCGGCAGGAATCGCGACGCAGGAAACCCGAAGACCCGCAGCTTTAAGCAGTACTCCGCCTCGACGCAGAAGTGCATCAGCTTCTCTAGCAACGTGTACTCAGCCGGCCATGGTGCCGCATGGGTTCGCCACGCGAAGTGATAGCGCGACAGAATCAGCCCGGTACGAGGAAGATGGCTGGGCGAACTTATTACTTCCGCACTGGTCCAATGATGAGCGTCCATAATCTGGTCACTGTAGTAGATATTCTGAATGGTGTTCTGCGCCTGATCTTCCACCGTAATTTCGCTGCTGGGGACGCCGTTCGCGACCGCTAAAGTCTTCATCACGTCGGCCTCAACGAATCGATTATGGGCCGCGCCACCCGTAAAGATCAGGTGTGACGCAACACCATCCCTGTACTCTCGAACCGCCTCCAAGGTACGCTCCCGCTGCTCCGGCGAAGGCGTTCCATCCGGCATGGCAGGATTTCCCAGAACGATGAGAGTATCGAAGTGTCTCAGGTCGGTGTTGCCGTTCGGAATCTTCCGATACACAAACGTTGCGCAGACAATAACAACGAACACCACCGCCAGCAAGATGATCAGAATCTTTCTTAGTGACCGCATTTGGCCTCAGGCTAATTGTTTTGAACAAGACTCGTGGCGAGTTCCACGTAATGATCGACCGCTTCCAGAAGCTCTCGTTTCGCGATCCTCTCCTGGGGGGTATGCGCGACGTGAATCGACCCAGGCCCCAACAGGAACGGCTCGCCCCATGCCGTCAGCTTGGGAATATCCGTCGTAAACTTCGCAATCATCGTCGGTAACTTTCCAACCTTCCGCATCCTGACAAACGGTAGATCGAGGCTGAACTCAACGTCCGCCCTGTCGCCGACGGTAGCAACGATCGATCTCCTCACTTCATCCGAAGGCCCCACCAGACGAACCAGAATGTGTGCCTCTGCCTTATCCGCGATTACGTTCGGTGCACGCCCCCCATCGATCAACCCAATGTTCAACGTGGAAGGGCCGATCTCCGGCTCAGTCGGCAATGGCATCGCCAGAACATCATGCAGCGCTTCAATCAATTTATCGATAGCCGACTCTCCAAGTTCAGGGTAGGCAGAGTGCGCCATGCGGCCCTTCGCCCTCAGTTCAACCCGCAACGCGCCCTTCGATGCAAGCGCCAGCCGATTATCCGTCGGCTCCCCATTGATCAAAAACCGTGATCCTTTCGGAGACAGATTAGCCTCCGCAGCCCCCGCCGAATCTCTCTCCTCGCCCACCACAAACAGCAATCCAACCTTCACCCCGCCATCGCGCAGCCGATCCGCCGCCGCAACCTGCGCCGCAAGAATCCCCTTCGCATCGCAGGTTCCCCGTCCATATAAGAACTCGTCGTCCTCCGTGCAGCCAAAGAAGGGAGGGACAGTGTCCATGTGGGTCGAAAGCACCACATCCGGGGTCACTCCAGGCATGGCGGCGTACACATTGAACCGCTCTCCGCTGCCCGCTCCCGGCGTGCTGGCGCGGTCCGGTTGCTCGACCGCCGTCCGCTCCACCTCATAACGCTGCGCCCCCAGATAGTCATAGAGAAAAGCACCGGCAAGACCCTCGTGATACGTAGTGGACTCAATATTTACAAGCTGTTTCGTCAGTTCGATAGGGTCAATCGCCATGCCCTCCAGCATACGGTATCCCCTGTAAAAAACGGATAACGAACACACCCGATAAACTGAAGACGATGACGCAAACCACCACCTCCCAGATCCGGTCGATCGACGATCTTCGCGGTACCGCCGGTCGCCTCGAAGCCCTCCTCAACACCGGCCGTGACGACGCCCCATACGCTGCGCTCGTCTGCCATCCACACCCCTCGGGCGGCGGAACCATGCACAACAAAGTGGTCTATCACGCTATGAAGGCCTTCTCATCCTTCGGCCTTCCCGTCCTTCGCTTCAACTTCCGCGGCGTAGGCCTCAGCGAAGGCGCTCACGATCACGGACTCGGAGAACAAGACGACGTTCTCGCAGCTCTCGACTGGTTACAACACAACCTCGACCGGCCTATCCTCTTCGCCGGCTTCTCCTTCGGCTCGAACGTCGGACTGCGTGCCTGCTGTGGAGATCCCCGCGTGAAGGGTCTCGTCGGCCTCGGCGTTCCCGTCCACGCAGAGGGTCGCGACTACACCTATAAGTTTCTGCCGAAATGCACCCAGCCTAAGCTCTTCATTAGCGGCGACCACGACCAATACGGCCCACGCGACATTCTGGAAGACGTCTTTGCACGAGCGCCCGAACCAAAGCGCCTGGTCTGGATCGCAGACGCCGACCACTTCTTTCAGGGAACTACAGAGTCACCCAACCCGAAGCTCGATCTGATGCAGGCCGAGATTCGCCTCTGGCTGCAGAGAGTATTCAGCTTGAGTTAGCGAGCTAAGCCGCGCCTCGTTTAATCGCCTGGCTGGCAAACGCGGCAGACTCGGCATGACGACTCACAGTAACGCGCGCTTCGGAGGGCAGCGGTTTCAGCAACCACTCCCGCATCGCCGTATTGCAGACCTCCGGCATCTCCTCGAACGCGATATGTCCCACGCCCGGAAGCACCATCAGACTCGATTGCGGAAGAATCCGCTGCAACTCTCGTGCTGAGCTCAGGCCCACCGCTCTGTCGCGATCGCCCCAGATCAGCAGCATTGGCTTCGTTATCAACCGCTCAAGGACAGATCGCAGCAACCCCATGTCCACGAACCAGCGCTCAACAATCTGCAGCACGTGATCCATCGTTCCCGGAATATGCAGTCCCTCGATATACCCCTCAAGAGCTCCGGCCGAAACCCGGGAGGGGTCCCCATACATGCGGCTCAGCGCGGTCGCCTTCAACATCCTCGGCAAGGAAGGAATCTGCCGAGCAACCCAAATCCCGAATCTTGTCTGATAGAACCGGATCAACTGGTGTCCCAGGTCGCAGAACGGATTTGCCGGCGCGAACAGGATGAGCCTGCGCACTCGATCCGAGTGCCGTGCGGCAAACATCATGGCCACTGCTCCACCATGAGAATGGGCAGCTATATCCGCCTCGTCCAAACCAAGCGCGTCCATATAGGCCGCTAACCGGTCCGCCGTAGCTTCAAGCCCGGCATCCAGTCCGGGAACTCGCTCCGACTCCCCCATGTTGAACAGGTCGATCGCGTAGACGTCGGAGTCCTGTGCAAGAAAGCTGATGTTTCGCCGCCAGTTCTTAGCCGATCCCACCAGGCCGTGAAGCAGCAGCAGTGGCCGTCCCGAACCCGCGCGCTGGTAGTGGACCTTCACCCCATCCACCACAACAAATCCCTCAGCAATCTGGCTAGTATCTCTTCGTGTCACAGTCCGGCAGCCTCGTCTTGCTAAAGGAAGTTCATTCCAAAGCAATCTTCAAATATTACAGGAGTATTAATTCTTTCCCTGGGTTATTTTAGCTAAATTCCATCTCTCCTCCAGAGGTGTTCAAATCCGGGATTTTGGGCCCAGTCAGACTATATAGATGCATAGATGTGAACAATTCCTACATCAGGAGCGTAAGCTTTGAATAACTTCGACTATTACGGAATAGGTTATGATTTTTTGTAGACTCTGGGACGGCAAATGACTTGCTAATGGTGCATAGAGGGCTAAATCGTTTGGTCCTTGATGTGCTGATGTTGTTCCAGGTCGTCGGATTTTCATGAAAAACGCCTCCCAAACTCGCATTCTGGCTATCGTACTCGCAGTTGCGACCGTCGCCGCCTGCGTCCTTGCGGCCATGAACTTCGATCGGGAGAGCGGTTTCGACGTCCCAACCGACGGCATCTGGTGGGTCGAGGCGGTCACCGGCCTCCGGGCTGAGCGGGTTCCAGCGCTCTCCCCAGGCCATCGCGCCGGCATACGCACCGGCGACATCCTCGTCAGTGTCGACGACCAGCCAACCCCACGCGTCGCCTCTCTCACCCGGGAGATGTTTCGCAGCGGCATCTGGGCCCACGCCACGTACTCCATCCTTCGACCGGTTCCCCAGTCCATCGACCTGCACGGCGCGACCAAGCTCGACATCCAGGTCATTCTTGAGCCTAAAGACCGCTCCATCAATCAGGGGCTCCGCTTCATCGCGCTGGTGTATCTCTGCATCGGCATCTACGTCCTGTTCCGGCGCTGGACCGCTCCAAAGTCTGTCCACTTCTACGTCTTCTGCCTTGCCTCGTTTGTCCTCTACAGCTTCCGATCTACCGGCGAACCTGGCACCTTCGACTGGTACATCTACTGGGGCAACATGGCGGCGCAGGCGCTTCAACCGGCCCTCTTTCTGCACTTCGCGGTCAGCTTCTCCGATAACTTCGCCTCCGACCAACGCAACCGTCTGCGCCGCCGCATCGGCTGTGTGTTGCTCTACCTCCCAGGGCTTTTTCTCATCGGTTTGCAGTACACAGCGATAAGTTTCTGGTCCGCGACTGAGGTTCTACTCCACCGGCTCGATCAAATCGCCCTTGGCTACCTGGCACTCTATTACGTAATCGCCGCCATCGTCTTCCGACTGCGTTACCGTTGGGCGGAGTCTGCTCTCGAGCGTCAGCAACTCAAATGGCTCACGCGCGGCACCCTCATCGCTGTCACGCCTTTCACCCTGCTCTACGTCATCCCCTACCTGGCTGACTGGTCGGTCAACAGCCAGATCGCCAAGATCGCAGGTCTCTCTCTCGTCGTCCTTCCCCTCACCTTCAGCTGGGCCATCGTCCGCTACAGGCTCATGGACGTCGATCTCATCTTCAAGCGCGGCGTCACCTACACCTTGGCCACCGCATCCCTCGTCGGCGTTTACTTCGGCGTCATCGCGCTCACCGGCGAGATCGTCCACACTCGACTCTCCAGCCTCGGCGTCTGGGGACTGCTCGCCGCCATCATCATCGCCGGCATCGTCTTCGATCCGCTCAAGCGCATGATTCAGGCGCGAGTCGACCGTGTCTTCGATCAGAAGCGCTTCGACTACCGCGAGACCCTCGTTGAGTTTGGCCGCGGCATCAACGCCCAAACCGACCTTCGCGCCCTGCTGGACTCCATCGTGGAGCGCCTTCCCCAGACTCTCCTCGTCACTCGCGTCGCAGTCTTTCTCGCCTCGGAGAGTGAAGGCAGCTTCACCCCACGACACTTCGATCTGGCCGCCTCCCACGGTCTCACCAACCTCCACTCCGCCGAACTCCGCAGCCTCGATGTTCGCTTCCTGGACTTCGACCGGCCCGGAGCCAACAACCACATCTTCCTCGAGAACCCCCAGCAGGTCCTGCGCCTCCCCGAAGCCCAGCGCCAAAGCGCCGGCCGCCTCGATCTCAACTACTACCTTCCCTGCCGCGTCGCCAACCGCGAAGGCGGTGGTACCCGCACCGTCGCTGTCATCGGTCTCGGCCGCACTGACGACGGAGACTTCCTCTCCAGCGAAGACATGGAGTTGCTCGAATCCCTCGCCGGCTACATCGGCATCGCCATTCAAAACGCGCAGCTCTACCGCCGCCTCGAACAGAAGATCACCGAGTTCGAAAGCCTCAAGGAGTTCCACGAAAACATCGTCGAGTCCATCAACATCGGCGTCTTCGCCGTCGACCTCGACGACCGTATCGAAAGCTGGAACACCCAGATGGAGGGCATGTATTCGAAGTCGCGCAATGAGGTCCTGCGCCAACCTCTCTCTGCCGTCCTGCCGCCGGACTTCGTAGCCCGCTTCAACAGTGTGCGCGAGGAACACGGCACCCACACCCTCTACAAGTTCCGCCTCGTACTTCCCGACGGAAAGGTCCGCATCGCCAACATCGCCATCGCCCCACTGGTCACGCGTAACTTCGTCGCTGTAGGTCGCATCATTCTCGTTGACGACATCACCGACCGCATTCAGCTCGAAGCCCAGCTCACTCAAGCCGAAAAACTCTCCTCCATCGGTCTGCTCGCCGCAGGGGTCGCACACGAGGTCAACACTCCCCTCGCAGTCATCTCCAGCTACACCCAGATGCTCACCAAGCACATGCGCGACGATGAGCGCCTTGCCCCCGTGCTCGAAAAGATCACTCAGCAGACCTTCCGCGCCTCCGAGATCGTCAATGGTCTGCTCAACTTCTCCCGCACCAGCGGCGCCGAGTTCGCTCCCCTCAACCTCAACGAGCTTCTCCGCGACACCGTCACCTTGCTTGAGCATCAGTTCAAGACCGCACAGATCCGCGTCGAAACCAACTTCGACCCGCACCTCGCCCGCATTCACGGCAACCAGGGCAAGCTTCAACAGGTCATTCTGAACCTCATGTTGAACGCAAAGGACGCGATGTTCGGAACCGCCAACGCGACGCTCAAGATCGCAACCTTCAATGGCGCCGGCCGCGTCATCGTCCGCATTCAGGACTCCGGCAACGGCATCGAAAAAGAGCATCTCCACCGCATCTACGATCCCTTCTTTACCACCAAGACCAAGCCGCAGGAGGGCGAGCACAAGGGCACCGGCCTCGGCCTCGCCGTCAGCTACGGCATCATGCAGGAGCACGCCGGCAAGATCCACGTCGAGAGCGAAATCGGCGTCGGCACCGCCTTCCAGTTGGAGTTCCCCACCTCAGCCGCTCGCCCTGCCGTGATAGCGGATGGACCGAAGAGCGAGTCTGCAATTGTTGACAGGAAGGCGATGCATGTCTGAAATTACCGAGCTCGCCGCCGAAACCCTCCATCTCCAACGTACCGCCCGAGTCGTCGGCGATCCCCGCATCCTCATCATCGATGACGAAGCCGCTATCCGTGAATCGCTCGATACCCTGCTCACCCTCGAGGGCTTTACGGTCAGTATCGCCAGCGATGGCCCCTCCGGCATCGAACTTCTCTCACGCAACGAGTACGACCTGCTCCTCCTCGACCTCGCCTTGCCCGGCGAAAGCGGATTGGATCTCCTCCCCCGCATCGTCGAGATGCAGCCCAACCTTCCCGTCATCATGATTACGGCCTACGGCACGGTCGGCAACGTGGTCGACGCCATCCGCGCCGGCGCAGAAAACTTCGTCCAGAAGCCGTGGGACAACGAGAAGCTACTCGCCGACATTCGCGCCGCCGTCGCCCGCCATCGCGCCGAAGAAGAGGTCGTTCAACTCAAGCGCACCCTCAAGCAGCGCTACAACTTTGAAAACATCGTCGGAAAGAGTGAGCCGATGCTTCGCCTCTTCGACCTCATCGCACAAGTCGCGCCCAGCCGCTCAACCGTTCTCATCCAGGGTGAAAGCGGCACCGGCAAAGAGCTCATCGCGAAGGCCATCCACGCCAACTCCCCTCGCAAGGATCGTCCCTTCGTGCCCGTCAACACCGGTGCCGTGCCATCCGAGCTGCTCGAATCCACTCTCTTTGGACACGTCAAAGGCGCCTTCACCTCCGCCGTCACAGCCAAGAAAGGTCTCTTCGAAGTCGCCAACGGTGGCACGCTCTTCCTCGACGAGATCGGCACCATGGGGATGGACATGCAGGCCAAGATCCTCCGCGTACTTCAAGACCGTCGCTTCATGCATCTCGGCGGCGTGCAGGAGATCCAGGTTGACGTCCGCATCATCGCCGCAACCAACGTCAACTTGCAGGACGCCGTCCGCGCAGGCCGCTTCCGCGAGGATCTCTTTTACCGCCTCAACGTCATCAGCCTCGAACTCCCGCCCCTCCGCTCCCGCCGCGAAGACATCCCTCTGCTCGCCGCTCACTTTCTCAAGTTTTACGCAGAAGAAAACGGTACCGAGACCCGCACCCTCTCACCCGAGGCGATGCGAATCATCATGGACTACGAGTGGCCCGGCAACGTTCGCGAGCTTGAGAATGCCATGGAGCGTGGCGTCGTCCTCTCCACCTCCCGCAGCATTAATCCAGACCTGCTGCCCACTCAACTCACAGGCGGAACCTACTCGGCCAGCCTGCTCGACCACCAGCCCAACGCCAGCCTCTTCGACCTGATGGAAGAGATCGAACGTCGCATCATCTCCGACCGTCTCGAGCGCTGCCACTGGAACCAGACCGAAGCCGCAGAGTACTTCAAGATTCCTCTCTCGACTCTCAACCAGAAGATCAAGCGCCTCAACGTAGAGGTCAAGAAGCGCACCCGCGACTAGCCTCCAGGCTGAATCACAATCTTCATCGAACCAGCCTGAGGATGCGACGCCAGATCGATAGCCGTCACCGCATCCTCCAGTGAAAACCGGTGCGAGATCAGGTTCGTCAGATCGAATCCGTTACGGTAGCCGTCGAACACCATCCGCGTCACTTCATCCTGTATCGCCACCGACGCACTGTAAGACCCCATCAACGTCTTCTCGTCCATACATACAGCCGCAGGATCGAACGGCGCCTCCCCATGCTGCGTCGAGGCGAACAGCACCACTCGTCCGCCCGGCCGGATCGACTCCATGGCAACTTTGATCAGCGCATCGCTGCCAACCGCCAACAGAGCCACATCCGCACCACGACCTTCAGTAGCCGCCTTCGCTGCCGCAACAACATCTTCACGAGCATCAACAGGACGATCCAACCCAAACTTCGCTGCCACAGCGTGCCGTTCTTTATACAGATCACTTGTCAGAACATTAGCTCCCGTCCGTCGTGCCAGCGCAGCCAGCAAAATTCCAATCGGTCCTTGGCCAATCACCAGCACCGTCTCATCTGCCTTCAAATTGAGCAACTGAATTGCCTTATAGCAGGTATTCACCGGCTCCAGAAACGCCGCCTGCTCAAACGGAACATCGTCCGGAATCTTCACCAACCCACGTCGCACAATCCAGTCCATCACGCGAATGTACTCAGCAAAGCCGCCGCCAGAGGGCGCAAACCCCGCAGTACACCCGACCGTCTTATAAACCTCACATTGCGCGAACGTCTGTTTGCGGCAGTAATAGCACTCGCCACAAGGAATGTGATGATAAGCCATCACCCGATCTCCTAAAGCGAACCCCTCAATCCCGGCACCCACTTGCACAATCGTCCCCGCCATCTCATGCCCAAAGACGCGCGGCGCATCATGCGAACCACTATGAATCTTCTTCAAGTCCGTCCCGCAGATCCCACAGGTGTGGATCTTTACCAACACCTCGCCGTCACCGATCTCCGGCACCGCAATCGTCTCAACCCGAACATCATCTACACCGCGATAGACCGCAGCACGCATCGTCTCAGGAATAATTTGTGACATCAACCGATCCTTACCTATCTCTGCTTCTCAGTGTAATTGCCGCTCGATCTGCGCACCGAACCGCTTTCATCCAACCATCCATAGAGCGCCTCTGCCAGATTCTTAGCCGCGGCAGAACTATGTCTTCCCAACTTCATCAAGCCCGACCACGAGCCCGGCCGCACCGCAACATGCGCCAAAAACGGGAGTATCTTCAACCGTCCATTCTCTGCAACAAACGGATTCAAATCTGGCAACCGCGCCTCCGCATCATCCGACACGGCCTTGAAGGAGTAGAATGGAATGCTTTTCCCTAACGCTATCCGGGCAATCGTAGCCGCTTCCATATCCACAAGCCCCGCCCCATAACTCGCAGCGAGTCGCTTCTTCTCTCGCTCATCAGCTACTCGCGTCGTAGTTGCCAGCACCGGCCATGCGGATTGAAAATCCGCCGGACGAAACCGTTCTCCCGTCTTCGTATCGATGACTAAAGAGACACCCGAAACCGACTCCGCCGCAATAGCTCCATCTAGAGCACCCGCCCACCCAACAGAGCAAACAGCATCGATCCCAGCAACCTTCTCAGCCTCAGCAAAGGCAATAGCGGCCCTCACTTCCCCCATGCCCGCACACGCGGCAATCCAACACCCATCCGCGTGACGATACTCCCACACCGAACATCCTTTCCCCACCTCTCTCCGCTTCCAACTCCCTGCACCTCGACCGCGAACCAACGGCTTCAGTTCCCCTTCAAGCGCTGCAATAATCGCGATGTTTCCCTTCATGTCGCTTGTCCATCCAGCGGCGGGGCATACCCGTGGGCGACAAACCATTCAATCGCCGCTCGCAGCGCGCTGTAAACAGGCAGCACCTGAAATCCCAGATCCCGCTCCGCCTTCGCCGAAGAAGCAAACATCATCTTCTTCCCCATTCGAACGGCCTCAACGGTCGCACGCGGCTCCTTGCCCCTCAACCTGCCGGTAAAGTTTTCATCGAAGAAGGCAAAGGCCATCGCCACGGCATGCGGCACCTTCATCGTCGGAGAAGGAAGTCCCGTGATCGCCGACATACGATCCAGAATCTGCTTCAGCGTAAGATTCTCTCCACCAAGAATGTATCGCTCCCCCGGCGTTCCCCGCTCGAGCGCGACGACATGCATCCGCGCCACCTCGGTCACATCCACCAGGTTCAGTCCGGTATCCACATACGCAGGAAAATTTCTATTCAGAAAATCAACGATAATCCTTCCCGTAGGCGTAGGCTTCGAATCGCCAGGCCCAATCGGCGTCGTAGGATTCAGGATCATCACCTGCTGGCCAGCCTTCGCCGCTTTGATAGCCTCGAGCTCGCCAAGAAACTTGGACCGCTTGTAATGGCCGATCATCTCCTCTAACGAGACCGGCGACTCCTCATCCACGATCGTCCCATCTTTCTTGAACCCCATCGTCGCCACGCTCGAGGTATAGACCACACGCTCGACGCCAGCCTCGCAAGCGAGCTTCAGCAGCTCCCGCGTGCCATTCACATTGGCTGCATACATCTGGTCCGGATCACGCACCCACAGACGATAATCCGCGGCAACATGAACCAGAGCATCGCAACCCACCAAAGCGGAGCGCAGCTTCTCCGGCTCGCGAAGATCCCCGGTCACCATCTCTGCATCAATGCCAGCAAGGGAGTCCAACCGGCTCGTCTGCCGAGTCAGCAACCGAAGGCTGGCGCCCGCCGCTGCATAACTCCTGGCCACATGGCCTCCAACGAAGCCCGTCGCTCCCGTAATAAATACGCGCACTCTCGCTCTTTCCAGCCAAACTGGCAGACAATCCTGGAACCATCAACCTGCTACCCGGCAAACTCTACGCCCGACCGCGGTCTTAGTCCAGCTTCTCCGGCTCGATCTGGATGTTCTGTTCGCCGGCTGCCTTCTTCTCCCAGTACTTCTTCACCCACGCTTCAAAGGTCTTGCCCGCCGCCGTATCGCGGCCGCTGAACGCAATCGCCGCAATGTCCGAGTAAGTGACACTTACCTTCGTCTTCTCATTCACAGGAATGATGCGGACGAACGAGTCTACGAGGGAGGCACCTGTCCGTCGATCGAAGAGGTAGCCAATCACTTGAGACCCATCTTTACGGGTGACCGTAATATCGCCGCGATAGTCAAAGGCCTTCTCCAACGCCTCGGTAATCTCTTGATCGGTCGCAAGCGTCGGAATCCAGCCTTCAAGTTGTTCGCGGTCGCGACCCGCAATGTGCTCGAGTTCGTCAGCACTCTGATGCCGCAACTGCGCGATCTTTAGATGTTCCTGTTGTTCCGTGGCCATGACACCTAGTCTCCTGAGATCGATTGCAGTTCTGTCTTCGTTGTCCCGACTGGAGCTTGAATCTGAATCAGCGGACTGGTGTGCTCCGGCCGCCACTCGTTGAGCAGCTTCTGTGCGCCCTCATCAGGATAGAGAGACGCAAACATATACCTCTTGGCCGTGGTCAAAAAGCCTTTCAGAGAGCCGAAGTTATAGTCGACCGCAGAAGCCTCGTGTCCGGAGTGCACCATGCAGTTCGCGCACTGGGGATTACCGCTCTTCGCGCCGTAGTTCTCCCACTTCGTGGAGTCCAGCAGCTCTTGAAAGGTATCCGCGTAGCCATCCTGCAGCAGGTAGCATGGCTTTTGCCAGCCGAAGATGCTGAAAGTCGGCATTCCCCACGGCGTGCATTCAAAGTTCTGCTTCCCCATCAGAAATTCGGAAAAGAGGGGATGAGTATTGAACTGCCACTCTTTTTTACGATTGGAGAGTATGGCGCGAAACATTCTGCGGGACTTCGCTTTGCCGAGAAAGTGATTCTGATCCGGCGCCTTATCGTAGGTATATCCCGGCGAAACCATCATGCTTTCGACGCCGGCTGTCATCATCTCGTCGAAGTGGGCACGAACACTATTCGGATCCGCCCCGTCGAATAAGGTGGTGTTGGTCGTAACGCGGAAACCAGCCGCAACCGCAGCCCGTACCCCCTCCATCGCAATGTCGTATCCACCTTCGCGGCAAACCGAAAAGTCATGATGCTCGCGCTGACCGTCCACATGGACTGAAAAAGAAAGATACTTGCTTGGCTTGAACAAGTGCAGCTTCTCTTTCAGAAGCAGAGCATTGGTGCACATATAAACGTACTTTTTGCGCGCTACCAATCCGGCAACGATCTCGGGCATCTGAGGATGCAGCAATGGTTCCCCACCGGGAATCGAAACCATCGGCGTACCGCACTCTTCCACAGCCTTGAAGCAATCCTCAGGCGAGAGCTCTGCCTTCAGGATGTGCGCGGGATACTGAATCTTTCCGCAGCCGGCGCACGCCAGGTTGCAGCGAAACAACGGCTCCAGCATCAGCACGAGCGGATACTTCTTCCGGCCCATCAGCTTCTGCTTCAAAACATAAGTTGCAACCGTCCAGGCTTGCGAGACTGGCACTGCCATCGATGTCTCCTCCAACTTCCAGATAAATTCTTGACGCGCGGCTTACTGAGTTAGTGAGCCGTACCGCTCTTCATGGCACGTTCGTAGGTCGTCAACGCCAGCAGCGGGAAGTACTGTTTGTAAAGGTGGTATCCGAGATAAAACACACGCGGGAACCCCGTACCCGTGTAGTAGCTCTCGCCATTGCGTCCGGGGACAAGCTCATCCCAGCTTCCATCTTCATGCTGACGATCCACCAGCCAGCGAATACCCTTGGCCACGGAATCAGAACGCGTATCCCCGGCAGCGAGCAGTCCAAGCACAGCCCACGCCGTCTGCGAGGGTGTACTCGGTCCAATGCCGCGCTGATTCGGATCGTCGTAGGTGCCACAGGTCTCGCCCCAGCCGCCGTCCGCATTCTGCACCATGCGAATCCACTCGGCAGCCTGCTGCACGGCTGGCTCGTGATTCCAAAAACCCATCGCCTCAAGTCCGCGCAGCACCAGAAACGTCCCGTAGAGATAGTTGACGCCCCAGCGCCCGAACCAGCTCCCGTCAGACTCCTGCTCCTTCAGGATGAACTGAATCGCCTTCTCCACACGTGGATCGCTTCTATCAACGCCATACAGCGCCAGCATCTCCAACATCCGGCCGGAAATGTCGACCGTCGGCGGATCAAGCATCGCGTTATGGTCCGCAAACGGGATGTACTGGAAGATCATCTTGGTGTTGTCGCGATCAAAACTCGCCCAGCCACCGTTCTTGCACTGCATCGCCCAAATCCAGTTCAGAGCCCGCTGGCAGGCGTCATACTGATACCGTTCCCGCGGATTTTCCACGCAGTTGAGCGCAAGAAGAACCTGCCCGGTATCATCCACATCCGGATAAAACTCATTGTTGAACTCGAAGTACCAGCCGCCTGGTTCAACATTCTTGACCTTCTCCGCCCAGTCGCCCTTCTGACGCACTTCCTTCGACAGTATCCAATCCGCAGCCTTCAACATCCGCGGATCGTCTCTGCGAACACCTGCCTCACCAAGCGCATACATCGCCTGCGCCGTATCCCACACCGGCGGAAAACAGGGCTGCATGCGAAACGTAGGCGTCGAATAGTCGTCCGTGCCATCAGGACAATCGATACCAAGCTTCTCAAACTCATCGAGCGCACGAATCAACTGGGGATCGTCCACCGAGCGCCCCAGGCATCGCAGAGCCACGATCGAGTTCAACATAGCCGGATAGATCGCCCCCAGTCCATCAGACTTCTCAAACCGCTCCAGCATCCAGGCCTCTGCGCGTTTCAATGCCACCTTGCGCAATGGCCGAATGTGAACCCGCTCCGCCAGATGCATCACGCGGTCGACGGCAAGAAAGAAGTTGCGCCAACCCAATGGCTTCTTTTTATCCCAGCGAAGATGCAGATTGGCATTCTCGCGGCCGCCCACAAAAAGCTCCTCGATCCCCTGCTCCGGAGCGAGCTTCTTGAACGGCTTCTTCGCATAGATGATCGAAAGCGGAACAAGAATGCCGCGCGACCACGAAGAGATCTCATAGATATTGAAGTAGCACCAGTTTGGAAAGAGAACGATCTCCGGCGGAATAGCGGGCACAGCATCGTAGTCGTACTGACCCAGCGCACACAGATAGATCTTCGTAAACGTGTTGCACTCGACGACGCCGCCATGTGCAAGCACCCACTCACGAGCCTTCACCAGCACCGGATGATCCTTCGACCATCCCATCAGCTTCAGAGCAAGATAAGCCTTGACCCCATAGCTGATATTCGACGGCCCACCCGGAAACAGTCCCCAGCCTCCGTCGTCATTCTGGTGCCGAAGAATCTCATTGATCGCGCGTTCCATCCGGCCCGGTTCGCCGGTGCCCAGCAGCGTATGCATAAAGATGTAGTCAGACTCCAGCATGCTATCTGCTTCGAGCTCACCGCACCAGTACCCATCTGGATGTTGCTGCTCGAACAGCCAGTCTTTGGCGCGCGCCACACCATCAGTAATACGATCCAGGCCAACATCCATCCGGCCAAAACGCGGCTGGGCCGGCTGATCAACGCTCTTCGGATTACTTGCAGATATACCCATGAAAAACAAACTCTCTGTCTACGAAACTAGTTACCGATACGAAACTCGTTACCGGTTTACTGGTGGAGCAGATGCAATCGCCTGAACGATCTCCGGCGGCAGACCAAAGCGCACGTTCTCCGGCATCACTTCAACCTCATCGACCGAGCCATAGCCCACAGTCTGCAGATATTCGACGACATCCTTGACAAGAACCTCAGGAGCCGAAGCGCCAGCCGTCACAGCAACCGTATCAACACCATCAAGCCACTCCGGCCGAATAGCATCTGCCGTATCGATCAGATACGAGTTCGTATCCAGATTCTTCGAAACTTCAACCAGGCGGTTGGAGTTGGAGCTATTGGTCGACCCGACAACCAGCACCAGGTCCGCTCCGTGAGCAACATTCTTCACCGCAACCTGCCGGTTCTCTGTCGCATAGCAGATGTCCTGCGAGTGCGGCCCAACGATATTCGGATACTTGTTCTTGAGCGCCTGGATCATATCCCGGGCCTCATCGAGCGACAACGTCGTCTGCGTCAGATACGCCACGCGATTCGGATCCGGCACAACCAGATCCGCGACCTCCTGCACCGTCGAAACCACCTGGGTTACATCCGGAGCCTCGCCCTGCGTGCCCTCAATCTCGTCATGGTCACGATGACCGATCAGCACCAGCGAGTAGCCCTGCTTGGCAAACTTGATCGCCTCCACGTGAACCTTCGTCACCAGCGGGCAGGTCGCATCCACCACCTTCAAACCGCGTTCCCTCGCCCGGTCACGAACCGCCGGCGAAACTCCATGAGCCGAGTAAATTACCCGAGCACCCTCTGGAACCTCATCAAGTTCGTTGACAAAGATTGCGCCCTTCTTCGCCAGGTCGGTCACAACATAGCTGTTATGGACAATCTCTTTGCGAACATAGATCGGAGCGCCAAAGGTCTCCAGCGCGATCTGCACGATATCGATCGCACGCACGACGCCGGCACAGAAGCCGCGAGGCTTGAGGAGGAGAACCCGCTTAGTTTTCGTTTTGTTGCCGCTCTCGGTTCCAGCAGCGTGGTCAAGGGTGGTTGTAGTCACGTCCCTAGTATACCGCGTTCAACCCTGTCTTAGCACAGAATTGAACCATTCTAGGTGCAACATAACATGCCGAGAAAGCAACAAAAGCCGCACAAATAATGGAACCTTTCGAAGCCCTCCGGCATCGTCTTGGCATCATCCTATGTTGTCCGAAACCTAGAGCTTCTGACCAGCACAGGCCGGGTGACCGCAGTCGCACTGCAACTTCGTCTCACCCTTTGCTGTTTCACAGTACGCAGAACAGTACTTCTGCCCTTCAGGCGGAGTACAGAGACAACCCTTCATAGCGCATTTCTTGGAATCATTCGACATCTCATCCTCCTGGATAGCATCTCCTCACTCGGATGCGTACGCCGTCCCACAAGATGTGCAGCAAACCATCATCGGCTGCTCTCCAGCAAGTGCTCAGCGTGCTTGAGGCTCGTCTCAGTCAACTTCGCCCCACTCAACATGCGCGCAATCTCCTGGGTTCGCTCTGAATCCTCCATGCGACGAACCTCAGTCTGAGTGCGTCCGCGCTTCTCCGTCTTTTCGATCAGGAAGTGCTGATCCCCAAATGCGGCAATCTGCGGCAGATGCGTAATACACAGCACCTGCTGGCCTTTGGACAACGTCTTCAGCTTCCGCCCAACCGCCTCTGCCGCCCGTCCGCCGATGCCGATATCGATCTCATCAAAGACCAGCGTCCGTGGAAGAACCGACTTCTTCTTCCTCCCCGCCCCTCCCGACGCCGCCTCCTCCACGGTCACCTTCAACGCCAGCATCACCCGCGACATCTCACCACCCGATGCAATCTCATGCAATGGCTTCATGGGTTCCCCAGCATTAGTCGCGATCAGGCACTCCACCTGATCCAACCCATGCGCGGTCCAGTTCTCCGGAGACTTTTCCGCAGTCACGCGAACATGAAACCGCGTGCTCATCGCAAGATCGTTGATCTGCGCCTCAGCCAGCTTCTCCAGTCGCTTCGCAGCCTCTGTACGCCCCGCGGTAAGCTTCGCTGCGACAACCTTATAGGCCTTCGCATCCTTCTCCTGCTTCGCCTTCAGCTCCACCAGCAGCGCATCACGATTCTCAACTTCAGCCAACTGCCGCGCCGCCTCCGCACCAAAGTCGATAACCTCTTTCAAGCTCTGCCCATACTTCCGCTTCAACCGGTCGAGTGCAGCCAATCTATCTTCAATCTCTTCCAGCCGACCCGGCGCAGCATGAACATTGTCCGCAAAATCCCGCACCTCGGCATCGACATCTTCCACGATCGCCTTCGCTGCTGCCAACTGTTGCGCAGGCTCCTGAAACCGCGCATCATATCGCGCCAACTCCTCCACATGCTTCAACGCCGCACCCAGCGCACTCTCCGCCGAGCTCTCCGATTCATAGAGCAGCTCATGCGCGCTCATCGCCGCCGTATAAAGCTTCTCAGCATTCCCCAGCACCCGCTTCTCGGCCTCAAGCTGAACATCTTCATCCTCTGCACTCAGCCCAGCCTGATCGATCTCCCTGCTCTGAAATCGCCACAGATCCGCCATCCGCAAACGGTCCTGCTCAGCAGACTGCAACTCGTCCAGCTTGTCCGTAGTCGCCCGCCACGCAGCAAACGCCTCCGCCACCCCATCGACACTCACCGCACCAAAGCGATCCAGCAAAATACGTTGCTGCGCCTGGTCGAACGAGCCCATCGTCTCCCCCTGCGAGTGCACCAGCGCAAGCTCAGGCGCAAGCTGTCGCAACACCCCAACCGTCGCCGGCTGATTATTCACAAACACCCGCCCCTTGCCGCTAACCAGGATCTCCCGTCGCAGCAAAAGATGATCCGACTCACTGTCGATCCCATTCGTCTCAAGAATCGCAGCCGCCCCGGGTGTCAGTTCGAAGACGCAACTGACCACCGCCTTCTCTTCCCCATGGCGAACAAAGTCAGCCGACGCCTTTCCACCCAGCAGCAGCGCCAGGGCATCGATCAGAATCGACTTCCCCGCGCCCGTCTCGCCAGTCAGCAGGTTAAGGCCCAGCCCGAACGTAGCGACCGCACGGTCGATCACAGCATAGTTTTCCGCGCGCAACTCCAGCAGCATAAGGCCCTCAGGCAAACACGTATCGCGAGAATAGCAAACCTCGCCCCCAACTATCATTTACACCTGAAACACCCTGCAGATCCGCACCACAGAAGGTGCGCCAACCCGATTGCCAGCCACATTGGCCTCAACCACGATTTACACTAAGTTCTGGTACACAACAACTATGGTCTGGACCCTTTCGTTAGCTCTCTACCTTCTCCAGGAAGACCCCTCCGCCGCCGCGCCCCCTGCGGCCTCCAACACCAGCGCCCTGCTGGAGATGATCCATAACAGCGGCCCTGTCGCCTTCGCCGTCCTGGTCATCCTGCTTCTCGCCAGCATCTTCTCCTGGGCCATCATGTTTTCCAAGTGGTCCAGCTTCAGCAGAGCCCATACCCAGAGCCAGCGCTTCGTCCGGGCCTTTCGCAAATCGACTCGCCTCAGCGAAATCGCCGCCGTAGCCGACCAGTTCAGGCCCAGCCCACTCGTCGCCGTCTTCACCGAGATCCACGACGAGTACCAGCGTCAGAACGGAGGACGCGGCCTCCCCCGCAATCCCGTCGCACTAGAACGCGCCGCTCAAACCGCCTCGAGCGAAGCCCTCACCACAATGGAGAGCCGCATGACCTGGCTCGCCACCATCGCCGCCATCGCTCCCTTCATCGGCCTCTTCGGCACCGTCATGGGCATCATCGACGCCTTCCACGGCCTCGGCACCGCAGGCGCCGCAACCCTCCGCGCCGTCGCACCCGGCATCTCTGAGGCCCTCATCACCACCGCCGCAGGCCTCGTCGTCGCCATCCCAGCCGTCGTCGGCTACAACCAGCTCACCGCCCGTCTCCGTGAGTTCGCCGCACGCATGGACGACTTCGGCCGCGAGCTTCTCAACGCCATCGAGAACGCAGCCATGATCACGCCCAGCCAGCACAGCCAACCGCCACAACCGCCCCAGCCGCAGCCCGAAGAGATCCGCCGGAGGACCTTCTAGCAATGGCCTTCTCCACCAAGGGACACACCCAGACCGCGCTCGCCGAGATCAACATCACGCCGCTGGTCGACGTCGTTCTTGTGCTCCTGCTCATCTTCATGCTCACAGCACCCGTTCTCCAGTCCGGTGTAGAGGTCGCGATTCCCAAGACGCGCTCCGTCAATCAACTCACCGAAGAGCGCATGGTCGTCACCATCGACCGCGAGCAGAACGTCTTCCTGCAGGACAAGCCCGTCAACGTCAACCAGCTCCCCACGCTGCTGAGATCCACCGGCAAAGCCGACCCGTCCAAGCGCATCATCTACCTGCGAGCCGACGAGCGCGTGCCCTTCGGCGCCTTCGCCTCCGTCATGGATGCGGTCAAGCAGGCCGGCATCACCAACATCAGCATCGTCACCCAGCCGATCCAGAAGTGAGGAGGGTGACATAGCCACGTCTCTCACATTCAGCCGCGACAGCGACAGCAATCCCGATAAGCTCGGCGCAAACTTCGTCGGCTCCATCGTGCTGCACGGCATCATCGCCGCCGCCATCCTGGGCTGGGCCTTTCTCTTCCACACGCGGGGCCACGACTGGGGAGAGAACGCCTCGAACGCAGGAGCCATTCAGGCCACCATGGTCTCCTCGCTCCCGCTTCCTCCTACACAACGCACCCTCGACACCGGCGTCCTCACCTCGGAGGCGCCAAGCCCCGCGCCCGTCATCACCAAAGAGAGAACCGAGCCGCCGCCAGTTCCCAACGAAGTTGCAATCCCGGAAAAGATCACCAAACCCATCAAAGAGGCTGAAAAGCCCACGCCCGCGCCACCAAAACACATCCAGCCCGTCACCCCTCCGCCAACCAAAGCAGTCACCGGCGAAACCGCAGGCGTCCGCATCGCGCAATCGACACTGGAGCTGAAAAACGGCACCGCCAGCGTCTCCGTCGAAGACCGCACCTTCGGCCAGCGCTTCGCCTACTACGTCAACATCGTCAACAGCAAGGTCGCGCAGAACTGGTACACCGCAGAGGCCGACCCGCGCACCTCCATCGGCAAAAGCACCACCATCATCTTCGATATCAATCACGAAGGCGTCCCCTCCAACGCCCGCGTCGAGACGCCCAGCGGCTCCCCCTCGCTCGACCTCTCCGCTATGCGAGCCGTTCAGCGTGTCGACGGCTTCGGTCCCCTCCCGCAAGGCGATCACATCACCGTCGAATACACCTTCCACCTTCATCCCCAATAAAATCTCGTCTTCAGGGAGTGTTTTCTTTGATTCCGCTTGGCAACTACCCTAAGACACCCCGTCCCACCGATTTTGCGTCTAACATGGAACAGAATGCTTAGACTGAAACGTACGCCGCTCCCTCGGCACGCCTACCTTTGTCGTCTTGGAGTTCTTCTCCTTCTTCTTGTTGGCGCCTCCGCTCTGCACGCGCAGGAAGGCTTCAAGACTGAAACCTCCAGCGGAGTCTCAAACATCCGCATCGCCGTCGCCGACTTCAAACCTGCCTCCGCAGATCAGCAGACCTCTGCCTTCAAGCACACCTTCGACTCGACCCTCTACGCCGACCTCGCGAACGCAGGCATCTTCGACATCGTCTCGAAGAGCCTCCTCCCCCAATCCACTCCAGGCGCACCCGCCGAGATCAGGATTCAGCAGTGGGCCGACGCGCCAACCTCTGCAGCCATGGTGGCCTTCGGCAACTTCGGCATTCAGGGCAGCAGAATCACCTGCAACGGCTTCCTCTTCGACGCAAAGAATCTTCAGTATCCACAGGTCCTCGCCAAGCAGTACAACGAGGACGCCACCGACGACTCCGCCCGCCAGATTGCCCATCGCTTCGCCGACGAGATCATCTTCCGTCTCAGCGGAGGCAGCCAGGGCATCGCCGAATCGAAGATCTACTACGTCAAGCTCACCGGCACCGACAAAGAGATCTGGCAGATGGACTACGACGGAGCCAACCAGCATCCTCTCACCCACCTCGGCACGGTCTCGATCTCCCCTCGCATCTCGCCCGACAACTCACGCCTCGCCTTCTCCTCGCTCGGTCGCGACGGCTTTCAAATCCGCATGTTCTCTCTCGTCCTCAACCGCATGGTGAACTTCTCGGCAGCCGGCGGCACCAACCTCTCCCCGGCATGGTCTCCCAACGGCAAGGACCTCGCCTACTCCTCCTCCCGCAGCGGCGACCCCGAGATCTGGATCTCCGACACCAGTGGAGGTTCCTCGCGCCGCGTCACCAGCTTCCGCGGCCCCGATGTCTCGCCCGTCTTCAACCCCCGCACCGGCTCGCAGATCGCCTGGATCAGCGGACGCACCAATCTCCCCCAGCTCTACATCATGGACATCGACGGATCCAACGTTCAGCGTATGACCGACGGCGGATACGCCACCTCACCTTCATGGTCTCCCAACGGACAGTTCCTCACCTTCGCATGGGATCGCAAATACGGCCCCGGCGCACCCGGTGGACAGGATATCTACGTCATGGAGATCGCCACCAAACGCTGGATTCAACTCACCCACGACGGCGGTCGTTGCGACTTCCCCTCGTGGTCCCCGGACGGTCGCCACATCGTCTACGCCAACTCGCCCGACGGCAAAGCCACCCACATGAAGATCATGACTATGCTGGCCGACGGCACACAAAAGCATGAACTCACCGGAGCCGGCGCAGACATGCCCAACTGGAGTTGGAAGTAAAAGTTTTTATTCGTCTCTGCGGAAGCGCTTCGCAGGCAACTTGATCTTTGCACCATTACCGTTAGCAGGAGATATCAAAATGAACGCGATGCAAACAGGAATTCGCAAGACCTTGGTGATTGCAGCAACTCTCATTTCCATCGGCGCCGTCACCGGCTGCCACAAGAAAGCGAGCGGCATCGACCCCAACGCGCTCGGGCCCGCGCCTGCTCCTCCCGCCGCCGCACCCACCGCCACCATCACCGCTGACCCTCTCTCCATCGACCTCGGCCAATCCGTCATCCTCAACTGGCGCACGCAGAACGCCTCCACGGTCACCATCGACGGCATCGGCGACGTCAACACCAACGGCACCCAGACCGTCGCCCCCTCCACCTCGACCAACTTTCATCTCACCGCCAAAGGTGACGGCGGCACCACCGAAGCCAACGTCCGCGTAACCGTCCGTGTCCCCGTCGCCCCCGCTGCTCCTCCGCCGGCAGACAACGACATGGGCAGCGAAGCAGCCTTCCACGAGAACGTTCAGGATGTCTTCTTCGACTACGACAGCTACGATCTTCGTCCCGACGCGACCACAGCTTCCTCCAAAGCCGCAGCGTACCTCACCGCTCATCCCGCCATCCGAGTCGTCATCGGCGGATACTGCGACGATCGCGGCTCCGCAGAGTACAACCTGGCCCTCGGCGAGAACCGCGCCAACGCCGCCCGCACCGCTTTGGTGAATGCCGGTGTGCCGGCCAGCCGTCTCCGCGTCATCAGCTACGGCAAAGAGAAGCAGTTTTGCACCGAAGAGAACGAAAGCTGCTGGCAGCAAAACCGCCGCGCCCAATTCTCCCTTGACCGCTAACAAGACCGCTAACCCGATCGCAAACCCAATCCAAAACCACCCTTCCCCTGTCCTGAATCAAGGACAGGGGTTTCTACTAACCTGACCCACTCTTTCAGCTCGACCAAAGACAGAAAGCCGAGTGCCTCTGACATGATCAAACCAAAGCAACCCCGTAAATTCGTCACCCCGACGTTCCCTTTAGCCGCTCTCCTCGCGGCCATCCTGTTCTGCTCCGCCCCAGCCTTCGCCGTCAGCAAAGACATGGTGCAGCTGCAGACCCAGATTCAGGCATTGCAGGACGCCGTAGCCCGTCTTCAGCAGTCCAACGACGAGCGCATGGGCGTCATGAAAGATCTCATCCAACAGAGCGCCGACTCCATCAACAAGATGGGCGCAAACGTCGACGTCATGCGCAAGCAGCTTCAGACCCAGCAGGAGACGCAAAGCGGCAAGGTCGACCAGGTCTCCGGTCAGATCCAGTCCCTCAACGACTCCGTCGACGAGATCAAGGCCCGCATCGCCACCCTCCAGAAGCTCATGCAGGATGTACAAAGCCAGCAGCAGTCGATGAGCGCCGGCATGCCCCAGCCGACCGGCTCGACCGCACTCCCTCCTTCCAACCCCGCACCGCTCACAACACCCGCCCCGGCAGCCCCAGCCCCCAACGGGAAAAAAGGCAAACCCTCGGCCAGCATCCCCCAGGCAGCCGACCCCCCCGATCCCGCCGGCCCCGCCGTTCCTCCCGCCGACCAGCTCTACAAGACTGCCCTCGGCGACTACATGGCCGCCAAGTACCCCCTCGCGTCCTCTGAGTTCGGCGACGTCGTCAAGTACTACCCCGACAATCCCCTCTCAGGAAACTCCTTCTACTACCAGGCCGAGATCAACTTCCGCGACGGCCACTACCCCGCCGCCATCAAAGCCTACGATGCCGTCCTCGAGCAGTATCCCGACAGCAACAAGGTCCCCGCGTCTCATCTCCACAAGGGCATCGCCCTCTTCAATCTCAAGGAGAACGAAGCCGGCACCCGCGAACTCCGCACCCTCATCCAGCGCTTCCCCAACTCGCCCGAGTCCATGCAGGCCCGCAGCAAACTCAGCGGCATGGGCATTCCCGTCACACCCAAGCACTAGCCTTCAGTTCCGCATCCCCTGCATCAAAGCCTCAATCTCGGCCCGTTCTTCCCCGCCAAGCGGCAGCAAAGGCAGACGCGGCCTCCCTCCGAAGTACCCATTCAAATCACACCCAAACTTGATACCAGCAACTCCCATCTGCCTTTCAATCCTTACCGCAACCTCTTGCAGTCGCATCTGTTTCTCGCCAGCCAATCCCTCATCGCCATCCTTCCACGCCGCCAGCACCTCGTAGCAGGCCTGCGGAGCAGCCGCCGCAAACGCCGGCATCGCGCCCACGGCACTACTCCTCAAACCCTCCAACATCCCATCAGTTCTTCCAGCCAATAGTTGAAACCCCACCACCTTCGTTCGCGTCTTCTCCACCATCTTCATGGGCGTCGCCACCGCAGGCATCCCATCCATCAACTCCGTCGCCAGAATCAGATCTTTCGCCTCCGCACCCTCACTTCGACGCTGCATCCTACCAGTCACTGCAGCAAACACCGCAGTCACCATCACATCGCGCTTACAGCTAGCGGTTCCAGTCTTGATCGTCTCCATCCGCGCACGGTCCCCCCAACCATCCACCAGCCCAAGAACCTTCGAGTGTCCTGCCAGCTCGATCACAACTTCGGCAGGCAGCACCCCGCCATCCTCCGCCGACGAGCTGTACAACACCACCGGCAGCGCCGACCGGTCACCCACCGCCTGGAAATAAGCCAGCAGCTCCTTCGCCCGTCCCCCGTTCTCCCGAAGCATTGAAGGCCGCCTCACCAGCACCGCATCATAGCCAAACGCCGCAGCCGACTCCGCCAGCTCCAGCGTCCCCGCCACGCTATCCCGCGACACTCCAGCGATCAGCACCTTCTCCGCCGCAGCCGACGTCGCCACACTCCGCAAGACGTGCCGCGTCTCCTCCTCACTCAGCAGAGTCGGCTCCCCCACCTCGCTCAGCGCAACCAGCCCGGCCGCTGGCGTCTTCGAGTAGCGCGCCACATTGTGTTCCAGCTTATGGAGATTGAGGCGACCGTCAGGATAGAACGGCGTAGTCAGCGGTAGTTGAAGCCCATCAAGCAGCATCTCTCTATTCTAAAAGCGAATACACCGTTGCTGTACCCGGTTTTGCGCCAGCTCTTCTTGTTGTCGGAATCATTCTCCGTCGCGACCAATGGGAGCGCCAACCGAAGGGGTATACAAGTCACGAAGTGACCGCCCTCCGCGCAGGAGGCCCGTCCGGCAGGACAACGATCCATCCCACAGCCTCATACCCCGAAAGACGTAACAACATACCGTCTCGACGAAGCCCCATTGCAGTAATCTAACTTTTGGTACCCATGACCAACGGACGAGACATCCCGCAAGGCAAATCTCTCGGCGACCTCGGCCGCGAAGCCTCCTGGTTTCTCACCCACACCCTCATCGCCATCCTCACGCTGGCCATCGTCATCGTGGTCCTCTCACTCAATCATCCAGACCCGGACTCAGCCACCCCCAAGCTGCTAGCCACCATCCTGGCTGCCCTTATCCCCTTGTTCGGCGGAGCGATCGTCACTCGCCTCCTGCAAAACGACATCGCACCCTACACCTGGATCTCAGGCCTCGTCATCTTCTCCATCGTCTGTGTCTGGGTGCTCGAGCTGCCCACCGGCAAAGGCCTCTGCGAAAACTGTGGAGCCGTCGAAAAACTCTGGCGCACCTTCTTCACCTTCCGCCACGGCAGCGGCCTCATGGGCGGGGACGGCCTCCTCATCGGCACCTGGCTCCCCCTCTCCATGATCAGCTACGCCATCGGCGCAAAGCTCGCACGCGAGCCCTACTAAACCACCTGCCGTCGCTTTCTATCTCACAGCAGCAACAGCTTTGACCTCGCCCGCAATCCTGTTCGCGTGAAGCGTCTGCAGCGCAACAACACTCAACGTGCCCTCCTGCAGCGCGGAGATACCCTCAGCCGCTGCCCGTGCCGCTGCCAGCGTCGTGATCGTCGGAATCCGCGCCATCACCGCGGCCCGTCGAATCGCCTTCTCATCGAAGAACGTATCCTGCCCATGCGGCGTATTCACGATCAGGTGAATCCGGTCTCCCTTGATGAGATCGACCACATTCGGCCGTCCCTCCTTCACCTTGTAGACGCGCTCCGGCTGCAGCCCCGCCTGTTCCAGCACAAGAGCCGTGCCGTGCGTGGCCACCAGGTGAAATCCCATCTCCACAAAATCGCGCGCCAGCCGCACCGCGCCTTCCTTATCGTGATCGTTGACGCTGAGAAACACCGTTCCCTGCAGCGGAAGCACCTGCCCCGCGGCGATCTGCGCCTTGGCAAACGCCTCGCCGAAGTTATCCGCGACACCCATCACCTCGCCCGTAGACTTCATCTCCGGACCAAGCACCGTATCGACTCCAGGGAACTTGCCCCACGGAAACACCGGCGACTTCACAAAGTAGTGCGAGCCCGTCTCCAGATCCTTGCCGCTTGCCGTCTGCTCCGGCAACAACTCCTTCAACTTCCGTCCCACCATAATCCGCGATGCAATCTTCGCCAGCGGAATCCCCGTCGCCTTCGAAACATAGGGCACCGTCCGCGAAGCCCGAGGGTTCACCTCGATCACGTAAACAATTCCCCGCTGAATCGCAAACTGAATATTCACGAGGCCCCGCACGCTCAACGCCATCGCCAGCTTGCGCGTGTACTCGCGAATCATCCTCAGCACGTCATCGCTCAAATCAACCGCAGGCAGCACGCAGGAAGAGTCCCCGGAGTGAATCCCCGCCTCTTCGATGTGCTGCATAATCCCAGCGATCACCACATCGTCGCCATCGCACAGCGCATCCACATCGCACTCCACCGCATCTTCCAGGAAGTGGTCGATCAACACCGGCCGCTCCTGCGAGTACTCAATCGCCGTCGACATATACCGCACAATCGCCTCATCGTCATACGCGATCACCATCGCGCGTCCACCCAGCACATACGAGGGCCGCACCAGCACCGGATATCCGACACGATTCGCGCCAGCCACAGCCTCTTCCACACTCGTAGCCATCGCGCCCTCAGGCTGCGGAATCTTCAACTCGTCAATCAGCTTTCCAAACCGCTTGCGATCCTCCGCCAGATCGATCGACTCCGGCGACGTCCCAATAATCGGCACCCCGGCCTTCTTCAGCGGCAGCGAAAGATTCAGCGGCGTCTGTCCGCCAAACTGCACGATCATGCCGATCTCCGCACCAGAAGTAGCCTCGTGCTCATACACGCCCAGCACATCCTCGAGCGTCAGGGGCTCAAAGTACAGCCTGTCACTCGTGTCATAGTCGGTCGACACCGTCTCCGGATTGCAGTTCACCATGATGGTCTCGTACCCATCCTCACGCAGCGCAAACGCAGCATGGCAGCAGCAGTAATCGAACTCAATCCCCTGCCCAATCCGATTCGGCCCGCTCCCCAGAATCAGAATCTTCTTCCTCTTCGTCGGCGCCGCTTCATCTTCCTCGTCGTAGCAGCTATACAGATAAGGCGTGTAGCTCTCAAACTCACCCGCGCACGTATCCACCATCTTGTACACCGGCATCACGTTCAGCTTCTTCCGCAGCGCCCGCACCGCCGCCGTACCCTCCGCGCCAGTCAAACCCCAGCTCGCCGCCAGCCTCTCATCCGAGATCCCCATCCGCTTCGCCGCGCGAAGCTGCTCCGCCGTCACCTCCGCCATCGGCACCCCGCCAACCGCCTTGATCTCATCCGTAATCTGCTTCATCTGATACAGGAACCACGGATCCATCGAGGTCATACGTGCAACCTCACGCACCGTCATCCCGCGCTCAAACGCATACCGAACGTAGTTCAATCGCTCCGGATGCGGAGTCACCAACCTCTGCGTCAACCGCCGCGGCTCAATCTCATCCGCCGTAGCTTTCTTACCCGTCTCCAGCGACCGCACCGCCTTCATCATTGCTTCCTTGAAGGTCCTGCCGATCGCCATCACCTCACCGACCGACTTCATCTGCGGCCCCAGAACCTCATCCGCACCAGGAAATTTTTCAAACTGCCACTTCGGAATCTTCACCACGACATAGTCGATCGTCGGCTCAAAACAAGCAGGCGTGGCCTTCGTAATGTCATTCTGAATCTCATCGAGCGTGTACCCGACCGCCAGCCGCGCTGCAATCTTCGCAATCGGAAAGCCCGTAGCCTTACTCGCCAGTGCCGACGAACGCGACACCCGCGGATTCATCTCAATCACCGTCATGCGCCCGTTCAGCGGATTCACCGCGAACTGCACATTGCTCCCGCCCGTCTCCACGCCGATCTCGCGAATCACACGAATCGCCGCATCCCGCATCGCCTGGTACTCGCGATCGGTCAATGTCTGCGCCGGGGCCACCGTAATCGAATCGCCCGTATGCACGCCCATCGGGTCGAAGTTTTCAATCGAGCAGATGATGATGACGTTATCCTTCAGGTCCCGTACCACCTCGAGCTCATACTCCTTCCAACCCAGCACACTCTCTTCGAGCAGACACTCATGCACGGGCGATAGGTCCAGCCCACGCGAAAGAATCTCCATCAACTCCTCGCGGTTGTAAGCGATCCCACCACCCGAACCGCCCAGTGTAAACGAAGGCCGAATCACCACCGGAAATCCGATCTTCGCTGCAAACTCCAACCCATCGCGAAGATTATTGATCAACGCAGACCGCGGCATATCCAGCCCGATCTTCGTCATCGCGTCTTTGAACAGCAGCCGGTCCTCGGCCTTCTTGATCGCCTCCAGCTTCGCGCCGATCAGCTCAATCCCCAGCTTATCCAGCACACCCGAATCCGCCAGATCCACCGCAAGATTCAGCGCCGTCTGTCCGCCCACAGTAGGCAGCACCGCGAACTTACCCTTCGTGCCCAACCCATCCGGATCAAGCATCTCCTTTTCGACGCGAAGAATCTCCTCAAGATAAGCAGCAGTCAACGGCTCAATGTATGTTCTATCCGCAACCTCAGGATCGGTCATGATCGACGCCGGGTTCGAGTTCACCAGCACCACCTCATACCCCTCGGCCTTCAGCGCCTTACAAGCCTGCGTCCCGGAGTAATCAAACTCCGCCGACTGACCAATCACAATCGGCCCCGAGCCGATCACCAGAATCTTCGCGATGTCATTCCTGCGTGGCATCTTTACCCTTTTCGTCTTTGCGCTTCGTTGCTACTCATGCGTTGAATGGCTGCACCATCCGCTACGTTTCATTCCCTTGGTCACCGCTCTTGTCTTGAAAGGGAGCGGCTTTAGCCGCGCCGTCTGCCATCACCGCGAGTGGGGGCTTTAGCCCCTGAGGGAATGCATCCAATTCGAACTGTCCATTCGCGGAACAATACGCATGGTCCCCTGCCCGTTCCGCCAACCGAGCCTCAACCGGATTCTTCGCGATATACCGTTGATGCACTTCAAAATCCTCATAGTCCCGAATCCGATGGTCAGAGAAACCTGCAACCCAAACATCTCCGGACCAATCGAATTCCTTCTTCGCCCTAAACGAAAATCCGCCTTTGATGCATTGCACCGCAAGCTCTAAACTCTCTTGCGGAGTAATCAAAAGATGAAAGTGATCGGGCATCACCACAAAGCCGTGGATCAAAAATCTTGCTGGCCCATATTCATACAACATCTGAATGAAAAGCCGTGCCCATCGTTCATGTCTGAAGAACGGCTTCCGTCCAGCCGTGTTAGAAGTGACGAAGTAGGTTTGTCCATTCCTGGTAGCTACCTCCCGCTTCGGTATCATGCATTCCCTCAGGGGCTAAAGCCCCCGTTTCTCTCGCATCAATCGGCGCGGCTAAAGCCGCGCCCTTTCAAAAACCTACTTCTTCCACTCTTCCATCATCTTCCGAAAATCCTTGAATAGATAATGCGAGTCATGCGGCCCCGGACTAGCCTCCGGGTGATACTGCACACTGAACATCGGGGCCGTCTTGTGCCTCAACCCAGCCAGCGTCTGATCGTTCAAATTCGTATGCGTCTTCTCAACGTCGTCCGGCAGCGAATCAGGATCAACATTGAAGTTATGATTCTGCGCGGTAATCTCCACCTTGCCCGTCTGATGATTCATGATCGGGTGGTTCCCGCCATGGTGTCCAAATTTCAGCTTATAAGTCTTGCCACCCAGCGCCAGCCCAAAGATCTGATGTCCCAGGCAAATCCCGAAGATCGGCTTCTTCCCCTGCAGCTCCCTCACATTCTCAACGGCGTACTCAAGCGGCTCGGGATCCCCGGGTCCATTCGAGAAGAACACTCCATCCGGCTCCATCGCCAGCACATCCGCAGCCGAGGTCTTCGCCGGAACCACCGTCACCCGGCAGTTCTCCCGCGTCAGCATCCGCAGAATATTTTCCTTGATCCCGAAGTCATACGCGACCACATGCATCTGCTTCACGTCTTCACCGAGCGCCGCAGTCAGCAGCGTATCGCCCGTCTGATTCTTCGGCTCGTTCGCATCCCACTCATACGCAACCTTCGTGCTCACGACGCTCGCCAGGTCCGTCCCATCCATCTTGCGTATCGATCGCGCCTTTGCCACTAGCGCATCGACATCAAGATTCTCCCCCGACGCAATCACCCCGCGCATCACACCATTCGCCCGCAGATGCCGCACCACCGCACGCGTATCAATCTCGCCGATCACCGGCACGCCATAGCGCTCAAGATACTCATCCGCCACCTGCGTCGAACGCCAGTTCGAGCTCATCGGCGAAAACTCCCGCGTCACCAAACCCTCGATAAACGGCTTCTTCGACTCCGCATCGCTCGGCGTCGTCCCATAGTTCCCAATATGTGGATTTGTCAAAACCACGATCTGACCCGCATAGGAGGGATCGGTAAAGATCTCCTGATAGCCGGTCAGTGATGTATTGAAGACCACCTCGCCCGAGCATTCCGCCCGCGCGCCAAAACTCTTACCCCGAAAAACGCGCCCATCTTCCAGCGCCAGTATTGCCTGCATTGCCTCTCCTGTCTGGAGTGGATTTAATAGATTCTATCAGCATTGACGATGCAAAACGCCGATCGCAGGCAAATCCCCTGGCACGCAAAAAGACTCGGCACAATGGCCGAGCCTATTCACATTCTGTTCAAACTCTAGCTGTGATGATGGTGATGGTGATGACGACGATGATGTCGGGTAGACGCGTTGGCAGGCACTACAGCGCCCGCAAGAACAACGAACGCAACGACAGCGAGAAACAACGAACGCAACTTCATGGCAGAACTCCCTCTCAACCAGCCACTCCTTCGAATGGTCTGTCAGTAGATGCAGCTTAGCCTGCCGTCTTGTGGGTTAGAAACATATATCTCCAAAATATCCGTGACGTTCCGACCTTGATTCCCCAAACGGATCGCTACTCAATATCCACCAGAACATCCTCGCCTTCCACACGCAACGGAAACACCTCCACCCTCTCATCGGCCGGATACTCCGCCAGCCCAGTCTTCACGTTGAAAGCCCACGAGTGCCACGGGCACACCACCGCTTCCCCCTCAATCCAACCCTGTCCCAGCGGCCCCTGCCGATGCGGACACACATTATCCAGCGCCGACAGCTCCCCATTCACATTCGCCAGGCAAATCGCGACGCCCTCTACCTCGGCCTCCATCACCCGTCCCACCGGCGGAGCCTCCGCCACCCCACACAACCTCACCCACTGCGCCACTCGAAATCCTCCGCCATCTCCATGTTAGAGCCTAGCTCTCGCCAAATCGACTCAGCCCCCTCACCCCGAATGCTAAAGTCGATACAGAAGCCTGACTCATGCCCCGCCCCACGCCGAAGCCCAGCAAGCGCACCCCGCCAACCAACGCCCAGCCTGAAGTCGTAAGCCCTCTCTGGCTCGTCAAGGCCATCGCCCTAACCATCATCGCGGCCCTCGTCTGCGGCTATCTCACCCTCTGCCTCCTCTTCTATCAAGGCCAGTGGCAGTTCGTCCTCCACCCAACCCGCACGTCTGCCGCTCCAACCTCCATCGCAGGCATCCCCTACGAGCTCATCCGCTTCGGCCCCGACGAGTCCGCCACCCCGCGGCTCACCGGCTGGTGGATTCCCTCCTCCCCCAACGCCCGCTACGCCCACGCCACCATCTTCTTCCTTCCCGGCGCCGACGGCTCTCTGGCTGACTCCATCGCCACTCTCGCAGCCCTCCACAACGTCGGCCTCAACGTCTTCGCCTTCGACTACCGCGGCTACGGCCAGAGCGCAACCACGCGCCCCAATCAACAAAACATGGCCCACGACGCCGATTCCGCCTGGCAGTACCTCACCAACTCCCGAGCCATCCCCGCCCAACAAATCATCCCCTACGGAACCGGCGTAGGAGCGTCCCTCGCCGCCCAACTCGCAGCAAACCACACCACAATCCCCGCCCTCATCCTCGACGCCCCCCACGCCGACCTCCTCCCCATAGCCCAGCGCGACCCCCGCGCCCGTCTCCTCCCCGTCCGCCTCCTATTTCACGAGCAGTTCCCCCTCGCCGCACCACTCTCCACCCTCAAAACCCCCAAGCTCCTCCTCTCCCGCAGCAACTCACCCGACCAAAGCTTTCGCACCGCCGCCGATCCCAAACTCACCGTAGAACTCCCTTCCCCAGAACTTCCCAAACCAGAACTCCCCTCACCCGACCGTCTCTACGCTCAAAGCATCACCCGATTTTTAGATCAGTACGTAGCCCACGATCTCTCGCCCGCGCCAACCCAGCAACTCGTACCTCCCCCGGCACCCACCCACTAAGATCCGACTCATCTTCACAACTCCCCGAGGTACCCTTTTCCAAAAGGGATCTCTATGACGAAATGGCTCAATAGCCTCCAACCCACCGGCGCGCTTCTCATGCGCCTCATCCTCGGCATCTCCATGGCGATCCACGGCTACCACAAGGTCCTGCCGCTCAGCGCCCTGCACCACTACGCCCACTACGTCACCACCCTCGGCCTGCCCTACTGGCTCGGATACGTCTCGGCCTACACCGAGTTCGTCGGCGGCATCCTCCTCATCCTGGGTCTTCTCACCCGTCTCGCCGCGTTTCTGGTCGCAACCAACATGCTGGTAGCCTTCGTCACCGTCGGCATCCATCAGGGCTTCGGCATCTACAACTACATCCTCGCCCTGGCCGCCCTGGCCATCATGCTGATCTTCTACGGCGCTGGAGCCATGGCCCTCGACCGCAAGATAGGCTTCGCCTGACCTGAAGCCTGCGAACGCAGACCGACTAAAACCGAAAAATCCCGACCAAAAGGAGTGAAGGCTCCCGATACTCTGGGAGCCTTACATTGTGGTGGGGAGTTCTTTTGTTGCGGATATTGGAAGCCGGAACTGTGGGAACTGCAAGCCCGACTGTCGTGTGTTACATCCAATAAGACGCAGAATACAAAGAAAAGTTGCCGTGCTTTTTCCACTATTTTGTATCTTGTTGATTTTTACATTCCATAAACAGAATAGTGACACTGTAAAGACATTCGCGCCCCTGAACCCCGTCACGCCTGAGCCCGTCACACCTGAGAAAGATTCAAAAACTCACTCGGACTCACCCGCGCTCCCGGAAACACCATCTCAAGATTCCTCGCCCCCAGAGTCTTATAAGTCGCCTCGCCCAGCACACGCCGGAAGTCTGTCGTCACCGTCAGGTCCCGCCCTTCGTTCAGCTGCTCATTCGCAAGCCCAGGCCACTTGCCATAAACCTTGCCGCCCTTCACCCGGCCACCCAGCACAAACATCACATTCGCATGGCCATGGTCGGTCCCGCCTGTCCCATTCTGCCGAGCCGTCCGTCCAAACTCCGACATCGTCACCAGCGTCACATTCTCGGCGTCGTCTCCCATGTCTCTCCAGAACGCCGCAATCGTCTCCGAAAACTCCTTCAGCCGATTCGCCAGCTGTCCATTCACATTCCCCTGGTTCTGGTGCGTATCCCAGCCACCAATATCCGAGAACGCCGCCTCCACCCCCAGGTTCGCCTTCATCAGCTGCGCCACCTGCTTCATGCTGTTGCCAAACGCTGTATTCGGATACACCACCCCCGCCGCCGGTTGATACTTCGCCGGGTCCGCCGACTTCAGCATCTTCACTGCCTCAAACGTCTCCTGCCCCGTCCCATGCAGCACCGCGTCCGTGCTCTCGTCATACATCGCCTGAAACGCATTGCTGATCGGCGAAGCCTGCGGCCCCTTCCCCGCCACCGAGAAATCCGCCAGATTACTCACCGCAATCGCGGGAATCTTCCCCTGCAACGTCCGCGGCACCTGCGTCCCCAACGCCACCGCACGAAACGCCGTAGGCTTTCCCGTCAAAATCTCCGCCTGCAACGCACGATTCAACCACCCATCCGCCGTAACCTTCACGCCGGGCGTCCCGCTCTCCATATAATCCTGCGCGTCAAAGTGTGACCGCGTCGTATCGGGCGAACCCGCCGCCTGAACAATCGCCAGGTGCCCCTTGTCATAGAGCGGCTTGAACGCCGTCATCGCCGGATGCAGTCCAAAAAATCCATTCAGATCCAGAACATCCTTCTCCTGAATCGCAATCGAAGGCCGCATCGCGTAGTAGTTCTTCTCCTTGTAAGGAACCACCACATTCAACCCATCCACCGCGCCCCGTTGAAACAGCACCACCAGCTTCTTCTTATTCGCCGCGGCCGTAGTCACCTCAGCCAGAACGCTCCGCGACAGGAACGCAGGAATCGTCGAAGTCCCAATCAGAGCCAGCGCCCCACCCTTCATAAACCCACGCCGCGTCACCTGCCGCCGAGCTGCATCGCGCCCATGAAGATCGCAACCCCAGTCGCTCTGATCCGCCATACTCTTCATGCTCGCCATCTTAGACCCCAGTCCGCGTATCGCATCACGCCATTCTGCCTATACAAACGCATTTCCGTAGGAGAAGTTGCCAAATCGGAACAATTCCAACTCGCGTGCACTCACCACAATGCATCTGCGCACACACAACTCCTTACCGCCGCTGAAACTCCGGCGAACCAAGCAGCAACCCAGCCATCCCCGCTGCCTCACGATCAAGCGGCGGCCTCACCTTTTGCTTCGGCGAAGAGATGTTCAACACCTGCGCCATCGGCTCCTGTTCATTCGCCCTGATCCCGAAGCTCTTCTCCGCCTGCTGCTGCGTCGTCTGATCCTGAAACTGGGCCAGCACCGTCTCCCTCGTTCGATCGCTCACCGCCTGCCCAAGCAGCGCCACCTCCAGCTTTTTCTCCTTCGCTGCAGCCGAATCTCCCGTCGCAACCAAACCCTGCGCCGAACCCTGCGCCCCCAGCAACCGCGCCCAGTCCGTCTCTACTCCCCCAATGCGATCGTTACTCAGCGACACCGCAAAGTTCAGCCGGTTCACCAGATCGCCCGAGTTCGCCCACGGCTCCGCCATCCAGCTATAGCCATTCGGCGTCTGCATTCCATACAGCGGCATCCCCAGCTTCTCCAGCGCCTGGTAAAGCGGAATCGCCGTCGTCACCTCAGCTCCGCTCGCCCGCACCGCCGACACCACAAACTCCTCCGGCGTCTTCACCTTCGCGCGGCGCACCTCCGGCGACCAGAACTCCGGCGAATCGAACATCGTCCGCAGCACCGTCTTCATGTCTCCCCCGCTCGCAACAAACGCCTTCGCCATCCTGTCCACCAGCGCAGGCGGAGGCGTATCGCTCACAAACCGCACCGCCAGCTTCATCGAAATAAACCTGGCCGTCGCCGGACTCGTCGCCAGCATATGCAGCACCTCCAGCCCCTCCGCCTCACCACCCTCCCCAATCTTCTTCCCCAGAACCGTCTTCGTCCCCGGCTCATGCCGCCGCTCCTCAAACCGATACGTACCACTCCGTGCTGGCTGATCGATCGTCCATCCCGTCAGCACCTCCGCCACCCCGGTCACATCCTGCTGGGTATACCCCCGCCCGCAAGCCTTATCCAACATGCTCACCGGTCGATCCGCGCTCACCTCGCACTGCACGCCCAGCGTATGCAGTTCCATCAACTCCCGCGCATAGTTCTCATTCAACCCGCGATCTTTCAGCGCCTGCTTCACCTGCGGATTCTGCGCAAACTTCGCCAGCCTCCCGCCATTCCTCGCCGCCATCGAGTCCGGCCCAATACTCTGCCAGTTATCCAGATACATCAGCATCGCCGGACTCTTCGCCGTCGCCACCAACAAGTCTTCAAACCTCCCCAGCGCATGCGGCCGAATCACATCCCGCTCATAGGCCGGCAGCAAAAACGGCTCATTCTGATTCTTCTTGATGTACACGTTGAAGTGATTCAGCCAGAAGTCGGTCATCACCGCCTCCAACTGCCGCTCGCTGTAGATATCGCGCAGCATTCGCGACTGCAACAGCTCCGCGCCAATCATCCGCGGCGAACCCTGCAGCACAGCCAGCGTCTCCCGCTGCATCGGAGAAAGACCCTCCGCCGCCGCCAGCAGCTCGCTCCTGCTCAAACTTTTGCGAAACCTCACCAGCTCCTCCGGAGGCATCGCCAGAATTCGCTGCATCCTCTCATCCGGCGGCAGGTTGATCACCCGCACCGCATCCAGCCCCGAATAAAACTGCTCCTCATGGGTAGCCATCGCCGGCGTCGCCGGATCCACCCCATCCCCAGGCAGCGCCGCACTCCCTTTCATCTCCTCCGCACTCTTCATCATCGCGCCGTCACCGGCTGCACCTGTCCCATCCTCGCCGCTCTTCCCCGCAGCCGCCTGCTCCGCCTCTTTCTTCGCCTTCGCCGCCTTGTAAAACGCAATCTGATCCGCATAGATCGCATGCTCCACAGGATCACCCGGCAGCGGCTCACCTTTCGCAATCATCTGCCGCAACACAGCAGGGCTCGGATACCGCTGCATCAACTCAGCCTGCTCCATCTGCATCGCAGGAAACGCGGCCAGCCGCTCCTCCAGCGCCGAATCGTCGATGCTCTGCGGATTCAATTGCCGCTCGAACCAGGCCTTCACCCCAATCTCCCGCACCGCCGCCACATCCCCCGGCCGCGGCCCAAACGTAAACCGGTTCAGCGCATGCAGCGCCCTTTGGTCACTCTCAATCTGCTGCACCGAAGGCACCACCGCCCTCTTCGTAGCCGCAGCCGCCACCATCGGCTGCTCCACCATGAACACGCACAAAACACCCGAGACCAAAACCCGCACTCCACCGAGAAAGACTCCGGCTCTCTGTCCAGATCGCATCGCCACTCCTCACTAAGCGCCGAAAAAATCAAGCAGCGCAACCAACCGCAGATTTACACCTGCAATCAGAGACACCAAACCAGCGCATCAGTTGCGCAATCCTTGCGTCTGTCCAACGGGAAGACCCACGCACCACCTCCAGCCACGACCGGTAGACACTCACGAAGTGACCGCCCTCCGCGCAGGAGGCCCGTCCGGCAGGACGCCCATACGCCAACTAGAACGCCGCCAGCTCCGCCATCGCCCGATAAAGATCCTCCGGCTGCGGCAGAATCGCATCCTCCAGCAGCGGCTGATACGCCACAAACGTATCCATCGCCGCCACACGCCTCACCGGGGCATCGAGATCATGAAACAGCTCCTCCCCGATCCGCGCCGCGATCTCCGCGCCATACCCCCAGCTCAACATATCCTCATGCGCCACAATCACGCGGTTGGTCTTCCTCACACTCTCCGCAATCGCCTCCCAGTCATAAGGAGTCAAACTCCGAAGATCGATCAGCTCCACATCCACGCCAGTATCGCGATTGAGCTTCTGCGCCGCCTGCAGCGCCCGCGGCACCACCGCGCCATACGTCAACACCGTCAGGTCCTTCCCCGGCCGCACAATCTTCGCCTTCCCAAACGGAATGCAGTAGTCCGGCCCCGGATAAGCCGCCCGTCCAAACGTCTCGCGATACAGCCGCTTATGCTCAAGAAACAACACCGGATCATCGCAACGAATCGCCGTCCGTAACAACCCCAGCGCATCCAGCGCATTCGACGGCATCACCACCCGCACTCCCGGCGTATGCGTAAAGATGCTCTCCCCCGACTGCGAGTGATAGATCGATCCACCCGTCAGATATCCGCCAATAGGCACCCTCATCACCAGCGGGCAGCTGAAGTCCCCATTCGACCGCCACCGCATCAGCGAAAGCTCATTCCGCATCTGGTGCATCGCCGGCCAGATGTAATCGAAGAACTGAATCTCCACCACCGGCTTCATCCCGCGCACCGCCATCCCAATCGCACGGCCCGTAATATTCGCCTCTGCCAGCGGCGAGTTCCAGCATCGGTCGCTGCCAAACTCCGTCTGCAGCCCCGCCGTCAGCTTGAACACACCACCCTTGCCCTTGATCTTCCCCGCGCGCAGCGCACCATCGCGAGTAGCATCGGCCACATCTTCGCCAAACACCACCACCCGTTCATCGCGCCGCATCTCATCCTTCAGGCAGCAGTTGATCAGGTCCGCCATCGTGCGCTCTGTTGCATCCGCGGTCGGCTTTGGCTCGGTCGCAAACCGCGCATCCTGCGAACTCACATCCTCCGAGTACACATGCTTCGTAATCGAAGCCACCGTCGGCAGCGTCGCCATCACCGCGCGATCCGCCGCCCGCTGCACCTCTTCATCCACCTGCCGCTCTAGCCGGTTGATCCCCTCCGCATCCAGAATCCCCTCGCGCAGCAGCCACATCTGCATCCGCGAGATCGGGTCCCGCGCAGCATCGGCATCCAGCTCCTCCACCGACCGGTAGAGCCTCTCGTCATCGCTCAGCGAGTGCGAGTAAGGCCGAATCACATGCCCATGCACCAACGCCGGTCCTTTGCCCGAGCGGCAATAAGCCACCGCCTCCACCATCGCCTTGTAACTCGCAATCGGATCGGTCCCGTCAATCTCAGCAAAGTGGAAGTTAGGAAAGTTCGCCACCAGCTTCGAGATATTTCCCCCCGGCGTATTCACCTCCACCGGCGTCGAGATCGCGTACCCATTGTCCTCGACCACATACAACACCGGCAGCTTCCCATTCGAGGCCGTATTCAGCGACTCCCAGAACTCTCCCTGACTAGTCGACCCCTCACCGATCGAAACATACACCACCTCATCGCCATGAAACGTCACATCCTTGAACTCACGATAATCTCCCTCATGTTTCTTCGCCGCCTCAGGATGCTTCGTAAAAAATCTCCCCGCCTCCGCACACCCAACCGCATGCAAACACTGCGTAGCCGTCGACGAAGACGGCGAAACAATATTCAACTTCCTGCTCGACCAGTGCGAAGGCATCTGCCGTCCGCCGCTCGCTATGTCGTCTGCCGCACCCACCGCCTGCAGCAGCTGCTCCTCCACCGTATTGCCCAGCGTCAGGCAGATCGCGCGATCCCGATAGTAAGGAAAGAACCAGTCATACCCCGGCTTCAGCGCCATCCCCGCCGCAACCAGCAACGCCTCATGCCCGGCGCAAGAGATCTGAAAAAAAATCTTCTGCTGCCGCTTCAAAACAATCTCACGATCATCGGTACGCCGCGACAGGTACATCAGCCGATAAAACTCCACCAGCTGCTCCCGCGTCAGCAAGCTCTCCGCCACGCTTCCCGCCGTCTTCTTGCTCTCCTGCACACCCGATCCAGACTGTCTTGCCATACACCCATCCTTTACATCGAAGAGCCATCGAAAAGCCGCAGCTCATTAACACTACCGACACAGATTGTACCGGGAAGCCGCTACACTTGACTCCCCTGTCTCCCGCATTCCTTCTCCACGCTCTGCAAAAAAAATCGAGAAAAATGGGCAACCCGAAGGCCACCCATCTTTCAAGCAGTGGTCAAACTAAACAAACAACGGCGCAAGCACCAGCGTAATCGTAGCCAGCAGCTTGATCAGCACATGCAAACTAGGCCCAGCCGTGTCCTTGAAGGGATCGCCTACCGTATCCCCCACCACCGCCGCCTTATGCGCCTCCGACTTCTTCCCGCCATACTGTCCCGTCTCGATAAACTTCTTCGCGTTATCCCACGCCCCGCCGCCGTTGTTCATCAACATCGCCAGCAGCACGCCCGAGATCGTCCCGACCATCAGCAACCCAGCCACAGCCTCAGCTCCAGCCAGATTCACCGGCACGCCGCCAATCGCAGGAACAGGCAGAATCGTTCCCGGCGCATACAACGCAGAGCTGGCCTGATAGCTCGAGCTCAAGTGGCGGAAGATCAACCCCACCGCCACCGGCAAACCAACTGCCAGCAGCCCAGGCACCACCATCTCCTTCAACGCAGCACCCGTCACGATGTTCACGCAGCGCGCATAGTCCGGCTTCGAGGTCCCCAGCATAATCCCGGGATTCTCCTTGAACTGATCGCGCACATCCTTCACCACCATCTGCGCCGTTCGCCCCACCGCCTTGATCGCCAGCGAGCTGAACAGGTACGTCAACATCGCACCCAGCAGTGCGCCCACAAACACCGGCACCTGCGCCAGATTGATATTCGTAAAGCTCCACCCCACCGGCATATACCCGTCGGCAAGTGCAACCTTATCGGTTACAATTGTTTTAATCTCCTCCAGATACGCCGAGAACAGAAGAAACGCAGCCAGCGAAGCCGACCCGATCGCATATCCCTTCGTCAGCGCCTTCGTCGTATTCCCCGCCGAGTCCAGCTTATCCGTCCGGTCGCGAATCTCATGAGGCTGATTCGACATCTCGATGATCCCGCCCGCATTATCCGTAATCGGCCCAAACGTATCCATCGCCAGAATGTATGCCGCGCAGCTCAGCATCCCCATCGTGGCAATCGCCGTCCCGTAGATTCCCTTGGCGTAGTCGCTGATCCCCGTCACGCCCGCCAGTCCCTGCACGCCAAAGTAGTAGCTCAGCAACAGCGCCGCCGAGATCACCACCACAGGCATCGCCGGCGTCTCCATCCCCACCGCCAGCCCGCTGATGATGTTCGTCGCCGGCCCAGTCACCGAAGCCTCCACAATCGACTTCACCGGACGATAGATCGCCTCCGTGTAGTACTCCGTAATCCACACAAACAGAAACGCTGTCACCAGCCCAATCACGCCGCACCCAAGCAGCCAGATCGGCTGCACCTGCGGCCCGTTCAACATCGTATAAACCGCAACTGCAAACCCGGCCAGCGCCAGCGCCGAGGTCACATAAAATCCCTTGTTCAACGCGTGCATCGGATCCTCATCCTCACGCGTCTTCACCACAAACACGCCGACGATGCTCGCAATCAAATTAATCGCATGCACAATCAGCGGAAACAGAATCCCCTTCACTCCGAACACCGGATAAAGCGCAGCGCCAAGAATCATCGCGCCCACATTCTCCGCCGCCGTCGACTCGAACAAGTCCGCACCACGACCCGCGCAGTCACCCACGTTATCGCCTACCAGGTCCGCAATCACCGCAGGATTCCGCGGATCATCCTCAGGAATCCCCGCCTCCACCTTACCCACCAGGTCCGCACCCACATCCGCGGCCTTCGTATAGATCCCTCCGCCAAGCTGCGCGAACAGCGCCACCAGCGAAGCCCCGAACCCAAACCCCACCAGCTGATAAGGAACCGCCTGCGGATGCTCCAACCCGCCAAAGAACAGGAACAGCACCCCAACACCAAGCAGTGAGAGCGCAACCACTACCAGCCCCGTCACTGCCCCGCCACGCAGCGCCATCTGCAGCGCCTTGTTCAAACTCGTGCGTGCCGCCGAAGCCGTTCGAATGTTCGCGCGTATCGAGCAGTACATCCCCGTAAATCCCGCCAGCCCCGAGCACACCGCGCCCACCAGAAAACTCACCACCGTCTTCAGCGCATAGGGCGAAGTCCGGGGCGACATCTTATACCCCACAAACACCACCACCGCCAGCACCAGAGCAATCGACCCGATCGTCTTGTACTGCCGCCGCAAAAACGCCTCCGCCCCCTCGCGAATCGCGTTCGAGATCGCCTGCATCTCCGGCGTCCCGGTATCTGAGGCGATTACCGCACGAGCCAGCATCAGCGCAGCAACCAACGCCAGCACCCCAACCGTCAGTGCAATCCACAAATAGACGCGCCCGTCGCCGCCGTCCACAGACGCAGAGGACACCGGAACCTGCGACTGAACGGCCAACGCCAAAATACTTACTCCAACCATGCAAGGGTCTCCTTCGAACAAAAACTTTCTCTCTGCTTCACAAAGGCGCAATTAGAGCACGTGCGATCAAACAGGGTCAACGTATCCGTTAATCGAGCAGGATCAGTCAGATTTCACTCAATCGACAGACTAAAGGAATAGCACACAACCGGACTGGTACTAATGCAAATCCGCGCGCAGCCGATTCATACCTCAGTTGCAACCTTGAGGTGCCGCCGTGTCCGTCTTCAACAAAATCGCTTCACCAGAGCTAACTCCCACAGCGGCTCGCCCCCGTCAGCTCCGCCGAAGCATCTCGCGCGTCGCCGCTCTCTTTCTCCCTCTTCTTCCCCCCGCCGCCGCCGTGGCCCAGATCGACACCACCAGCATCGCGCCCCATCGCTACCTCGTCCTCTATCGCAACGCAACCATCCCCGGCGACGCCGAGGCCCATCTCCTCTCCGCCAATACCCGCCTCACCCAACGCAACGAGCACCTCGGCATCGCAGCCGTCCAGTCTCCCGTCTCACAGGACGACGCCACCACCCTCCGCCTCCTCGCCGCCCAACCCAACGTCAGCTACGTTCTCCACGACCGAATCGTCTCCGCACTGCGCCTCCGCCTCAAGCCCATCGCGCCCACCTCGCACGACAACAACGGAGCACAATCTCTCACGCCAACCACAACCATAGGCCGACTCCCCACCCACGGCCCCATCACCTCAGCTCCCCCCAACATCCCAACTCCACCCCCGGCCACTCCGCCGCCACCGCCGCCAACCTACGACACCTACTACACCTCCACCCCCCAGGGATGGGCCGTCCAGCAGGTCGGCGGCTACGGAAACAACACCCCCGGCGCACCCGCGCACGGCCCCTGGGACACCACCATGGGCAAAGGCATTCGGATCGCCGTCCTCGACAGCGGCGTCGACCGAACCCACCCCGACATCGCCCCCAACCTCGCCCTCAACCTCACCGAGGTCGACCAGACTGCCTACCCCAGCGCCTGCGACGACGGCAGTCCGCAGGATCAGCAAGGTCACGGCACCTGGACCTCCTCGCTCGCAGCCGGAGCCATCGGTCCCGGAACCGGAAAGATCATCGGCGTTGCCCCCGCCGCCACCATCCTCAACATCAAAGTCCTCCAGCGTATGCCCGTCTCCATCACCGGCGACACCAACCCCGCCGACCTGTGCGAAGCCGGCGAAGCCAGCGGCCTCCTCAGCTGGGTCATGAAGGGTATCGAAGACGCCGTCACCAACCGCGCAGACGTCATCTCCCTCTCCGTCGGCGCCACCGCCGACCTCACCACCGGAGACGGAGCCGGCCTCCTCGCCGCCTTCAACCAGATCACCTACGCCGCCGCCCAGGCCAACATCGTCCTCGTCGCCTCCGCCGGCAACGACGGCCTCGACCTCTCCAACCCCCGATACGTCGAGCTCCCCGCACAGTCTCGCGGCGTCCTCGCCATCGCCGCCTCCACCAACCCCGCCTGTGCGCAGAACACCACCCCCGGCGCCACCTGCACCCCCGGCCCCGTCTCGCTCGCCTACTACACCAACTATGGAGCTCCCCTTAACGCCCTCGCCGCACCCGGCGGCAGCTACCCGGACGGCCCTGACAGCGGCGTCAGCGGCTGGATTCAAGGCGCCTGCAGCTCCGGCCTCCCCAACACCCTCGACGGCCTCCCCGCCAACTCCGCCCACAGTTACGGCTGCTTCAACCTCGGCCACACCCCGTACGTTCAGGCCATGGGCACCAGTGCCTCAGCCCCACTCGCCGCCGGAGTCGCAGCACTCTTACGCGCCGCCCACCCAGGCTGGAGCGCCGCAACTGTAGTCACCGCCATGCGAAACTCAGCCGTCACCCTCCCCGGCCTCTCCATCCCTCTGATCAGCGCGACCGCAGCTCTCTCCCTACCCACGCCACAGTAGTCCTGCCGGACGGGCCTCCTACGCGGAGGGCGGTCACTTCGTGACGTGTGTACCTTGTCGGGGTAAGTCAGGTGCAATGGGCTTCGCGTTGCTCAGCAGTCAGATTCCGACCAACGGGAGGACCACGCGAAGCGGTATACGCGTCACGAAGTGACCGCCCGAATCGGGGTCCCCGCAAACAAGTCTTCGTTTGCGGGGTGGCCTAGCGCAGTGGGCCCGTCCGGCAGGACCTAGCCCTTCATCCGCTCCTTCACGCTATGGGCCAGCTTCTCAATCTCATCCGCCTTCTTAATCACATCAACCGACAGAATATTCTTATTCGTCTTGTCCACCTGCTGCTTCAGATCCGTCGCCAGCGCCAGCAGCTTATCCGTGTCCGCCACCAGTCGCTTCTGCCGCTCCGTGCTCCTAACCTGCTCCTGCTGCTCCAAACGATGAGGATCCGTCGTCGGATCCAGATCGCTGGGCTGATGCGCCTGCCCGGGAAAGTGCTGTGGCTGCGGCGCATATTGCTTCGGCTCGCCCCCGCTCACCCCACCGGACACGCCCATCATCAACACAACAACCCCAATCATCGCCGCTCGAAGCATCTTCATAGCACCCTCCATCACGCCCCGCCGCCCACCCACATCCTCTGCATGAATTGCATCTTACAAACACCTGACGCATTCTGTTCACAGTATTTCTTTCCCGAAAGCGAGACGCCGTAATCATGCTCCTTCTGGTAGTTCCCCCGCAAGACGAGCGAATCATCGAGGTCATCCAGCACGACTGGCACAACGACATCATCCTCTTCCTGCAAAACAAGCTGCCCAAGATCGTCGTAGTCCTCCTGGTCATCTTCGTCCTCCAGCGCTTCGTTCTCTTCTTCGTCAAAAAGATGCGCACCCGCGCCGACCGCCAGGTGGGCAACTTCCACCGCGCCGCCCAGCTTCGCACCATCGCCTCCATCGTGCGCGCCACCTCCTACGGCGTCCTCGGCTTCATCGCCTTCCTGCAGCTTCTCAACATCTTCGATATCCCCTACCAGCCCATCCTCGCCTCTGCCGGAATCGTCGGCGTCGGCATAGGCCTAGGCGCCCAATCCATCTTCAAGGACATGCTCAACGGCATCTTCATCCTCATCGAGGATCAGTACAACGTAGGCGAAGTCGTCGCTCTCGCCGGCCTCAAAGGCACCGTCGAAGATCTCTCCCTGCGCAGCACCCGCCTCCGCGACGCCGACGGCACCCTCTACATCATCCCCAACAGCCAGATCGCCAACGTCGCCAACCTCTCCCGCGACTACGCCGTCGCCACCCTTCCCGTCAGCGTGGACGCCAGCGCCAACCCCGACAAAGTCATCGCACTCCTCACAGCCCTGGCCGACGATGTTCGTCAGGACTCAGCCTTCAAAGACATTGCCATAGCCAACCCGGTCGTCCTGGGTGTCGACAAGATCAACGGCCGCGAGATCACCTATCCCATCCAGATCCGCGTCCGCGCTAACCAGAGAGACGGCGTCCTCCGCGAACTGCGCCGCCGCATCATCCTCGCCTTCGAAAAGGAAGGCATCCCGCTAGGCAACGACCCCGCAAACATGCTCATTATCCGAGCTTCCAACCCCACAGGTCCGCCCGCCCAGCAACCCCTAATAGGCAGCTAGCAAAATCAAACCGACCAACGGGAGGAAGGTATACCCGTCACGAAGTGACCGCCCTCCGCGCAGGAGGCCCGTCCGGCAGGACAAGAGGCAGTAAGAGAAAAAAAGGTAGTCCCGCCTACAAAGCTTTATTCATAGCCTCAATCAACTCATCCGCGGTAGAGACCGGCGGCAAACACCCTCGCCCACTGCAAACCACCGCAAAACTCCCCTCCCCACCCAGCCCCGGCAGGTGCGGCAGTGTCTCCGCCAGCGCCGGAGGCAGCGCCCCCAACTGATCCCTCCGCAACCGAATCACGCTCTTATTCACCGCATACCGAGCCAGCGCCACCGCCTCAAGCCTCCTCGCCGCGGCATCGTCCCCAATCACGCAGATCTCCACCGACCGCAGCACCATCCTCTGCAGCGCCAGCCCATAGCTAGCCGCATACAACCCAAAGTGCTCCACCACCCCAGCAAACGTCTCCAGCGTCTCCAGAGCCTTCACCGCATAGTCCTCCCGTCCATTCAGCGCCTCCAGCCGCAGCAGCAACGCCGCGCCAACAGAGTTCCCCGCAGGCGTAGGCGAGTCCTGCAACGGCTTCCTCCGTGTCACCAGAGCACCCAGCCGCGTCTCTCCCTCCGCCACGCTCTCCGTATCGAAGAACGCGCACCCAACCGGGTCATAAAACTTCACCAGCGCACTCTCCATAATCGCTTCGGCAGCCGTGTAGTACCGCATCTCCCCCGTCAGCTCCCACGCATCCAGCGCCGCATGCCCCAGAAACACATAGTCCTCGAGCACCCCAGCCACCCGCGCTCCCTTCCCACCCTGCTCGCCATAGCCGACCACATGCGCCATCCCAGCCTTGGCCTCCCACGCCTCCGCCAACACCCGGTCCAGAGACTTCAGCGCGAACGCCCGCACCTCCGGCATATCCAGCACCCGCCCCGCCTCCAGGTAAGCCGAGATCATCATCCCATTCCAGCCCACATAGATCGTCTTATCCACATAGGGAGTAGGCCGCCTCAGCCTCGCCGCATACAACTTCTCCTTCGCCGCCCCCAGCCGCTCCCTCGCCACCTCCACCGTAATCGCATTCGCCTTCGCCACTCCCTCCAGCGTCCCCCGCACATGCAAAACATTCTTCGCCGGGTTGTGGTGCATATCGCCGATCTCGCCAATGTCGTAATAAGCACTAGCCACCGCCAGCTCTTCCGCAGTCAGCACCTCCGCGGCCTCATCGCGTGTCCACGTAAAGTAGTCGCCGTCATCCTCCAGCGAAAAGTCCGCATCCTGCGAAGCATAAAAACCACCGCGCTCCCGGTCGCTCAGCCACTCGTCGATCCACTGAATCATCTCTCGAGCCACCCGCGCCGCCTCCGGCTCCACAAACGTCTGGAACGCGTGAACATAGTTCTTCAGCAGCTCGCTATTGTCATACGACATCTTCTCGAAGTGCGGCACCACCCATCGCTCATCCACCGAGTAGCGATGAAATCCCCCGGCGAGGTGGTCATAGATCCCGCCCTTCGACATCTTCTGCAGCGTCACCATCGCCGCAGTCTTCGCCGCCTCGCTCACACTCTCCATCCCGCCGGCCGACACGCGCGACGCCACATCCAGCAGCAGATCAATCGCCCCCGAGTGAGGAAACTTCGGCTGCGACCCAAACCCTCCCGACCGCGAATCGAACTGCTTCAGCGCCGACCCCACCAGCTTCGCCACCAGCTCCGGCCCGGGATTCCCACTCCTCCCCATAAACGATTCGTTATGCTCAATCGCCGCCATCACACTACCAGCCGACTCGTTCACCTCATCCCGCCGATTCTGAAACGCCTCCGCCATCGTCAGCAGAACCCGCTGAAACCCCGGCCGTCCATGCTGATCCGCCGGCGGAAAATAAGTCCCCCCAAAGTAAGGCTTCCCCTCCGGAGTCAGAAACGCAGTCAGCGGCCAACCACCCTGCCCGCTGATCGCAGACACCGCCGCCTGGTATCGCGTATCCACATCCGGCCGCTCGTCGCGATCCACCTTCACCGCAACAAAGTTGTCGTTGATGATCTTCGCCGTAGCCGCACTCTCATACGACTCGCGATCCATCACATGACACCAGTGGCACCACACCGCGCCAATATCCAGCAGGATCGGCTTATCCTCCACCTTCGCCTTCTCAAACGCCGCCTCGCCCCACTCCTGCCACTCCACCGGCTGATGCATCGCCGACCGCAGATAAGCCGAAGCCGCACTCGCCAAAGAGTTCAAATGCACCTCAGCCTGCTCGTGACTCCCCGCCGCTTCCTGACTTGCCGTCCGTTCCTCACTCATAGTCTTCCAGTCTAGTTCAAACGCATCTCAGTCTAGTGCAAACGCATCTCCCGGACCCGCACTTCCGTTTTGTCATTCCGCAGCGAAGCGGAGGAATCTGCTGTTCCCCTCCCAACTCCCGTCATCTCGACCGAAGTCGCGCAATCCTATCGCGCGACGGAGTGGATTGCGACTACAGCTTTCAGTTGCAGCGAACCAATTCATGCCGCGGTATCCGTCAAGATCCCTGTATTTCGCCTTCACTGCATCCCGTCTATCCACGAACCAAAACTAGCCGCCTTTGAACCCAACCCGCATCACCAACTACGCCGCATCAAGCCAAACAAAAAGGGCCCGAGCCAAAGCCCGAGCCCTCTCGCAAATCATCCATCCCTACTGCGGCGGAGCAGCACCCGGGTTCACATCAATCGGCTTCGGCGCCTCAGGAGCCTTCGGAGCCGTCAGCCCAGGAATCACAGGCGTCGCCATGCCCGCGCCGCCTCCAACCGCCTGCGCTGCAGCTTCGATGCTGATCCCATACCGATCCAGAGTGTTCGCCAGAAGCTGGAACAGTTGCGCACGATCCCTCGCATAAGCCGCCGTGGCCGAGATCAGGTTATTCTCCCCCGTCGCCAGGTTCCTCGCCTGTTGCAGCACATTCGCAGTCGTCGATGCACCCAGCCTGTACTTCTTCTGCTCAGCATCCAGACTCTGCGCCGCGAAGTCTCTCGCCGCTTGTGCCGCCTGTACCTGCGCCCGGTCGTTGGTCAACGCATACTGCTGGTTGGTCACCTGAATCCGAATCAACGTGTAGAGCTGCTGCAACCGCATCTGCGACTGCATGTACTCCATCTGCGACCGCGCCTGGTCCGCCTGCGCCGTGCGGTTCCGCAGCGTGATGTTGATGTTCACCCCAACGCCCTTATCCGGAGCGTTGTTGTTGAACGTGTTCTGAAAAACCGTGCCGTAGCTGACCGAAGGAAATGTTCCCGGGGGAAAAGGCGTATTCTTGGAGAAGTCAATCGCACTCGGATTCTGAGCACCACCCAGCGCGCTTCCCCCATAGAAGGCATACGCATCCACCACGGGCAGCAATCCATTCTTGAACGCCTTGATCGTGATCTCGTTGTTCTTCATGTTCAACACCGCCTGCTCAATCTGCGGGTTGTTCGCATACGCCTGCTTCACCAGGTCCTCTACCTGCAAATCCTCCTCAGGCAGTCTGTCCAGAGCCACGCGGTCGGTCGGAATCACCGGAGCCTGCGACAGCTGCGGATCATTCAGTGTCCGCGCAATCGCCTGCTTCATCAGCAGCTGCTGATACTCAAGGTTCGTCTTCGACGCCACCAGCGCCTGCTTGTCGCTCGCCACCGCGCTGTCCGAGTTCACCACATCCAACGGAGCCAGCGTGCCAATCTCCAACTGCTTCCGGTTATCCGAAGTCAGCTGCGACGACTGCGCCAGCTGACGCTCCTTCGCCTGCTCATCTTCGTACGCGCTCACCAGCGCCCAGTAGATGTTCTCCACCTGGTTCACCGTGAAGAGCAGCTGCTGCCGAAACGCCGAGTCCGTAATCCGCCGATCGTTCTTGGCCTGCAGAATAAACCGGCCATTCACGCCCCAGCCAAATCCCTGCAGCAAATGCTGCGTCGCCGTCGCGCGAAAGCTCGTCGTCAGCGATGGGCTGTAGTTGCTGAACGGATTATCCGTCGTCACGCGCGTATTGTTGAAACCCACCGTCAACTGCGTGCCGGTAAGAAATCCCTGCGCATAATTAAAGTTGTAAGTCCCCGTGTTTGTCGTCAACACATTCAACCCACCGCTGAACAGCGTATTCAACTGCGGCTGCGTCGAAGCCTCATACGACACCTGCCCCGTCACCACGGGGTCAAGATTCTCCGGCACAGGTCCGCCGCCGTTCGTGCTCACAACGATGCCGCCCACACCAGTACCGCCGCCACCCACACCCTGCGAGGTCGCTCCCGGTCCGCCGCCCGTCGTAATCGTCAGCGTCGTTCCGCCAATCGTATTCGTCAGCAGGCCCGTCGAAACACCGCGCAGCGAAGATCCCGCCCTCGCCCGCAGCAGATCCGTATCCGCAATATCCAGATTGATCCGCGAGATCGCAATATCGTAGTTATTCTCGAGCGCCAGCGCCACCGCATCCGCCAGGCTCAGATAGAGCTTCCCATCCTTCAGCAAACTGCTAAGCGTCGTGTTTCCCATCTGGAAGGTCGGAAGCTGAATCGCCGTATAGGGAGCGATCGGATTCCAGATATGGCTCTTCGGCTTCGTAAAGTCGCGGCTCGTCGGTCGCATAAACAACGGCTCGGTCGGCTTCGGCTCAGGAGCCTGCGGCAATCCCGCCTGTCCCGTCGTGTCGTTCGCTACCGGCTGTGGCGCTGCCGGCGTGGTCGGACTCGTCGGCGTCTGCTGCCCCAAGCTCGGCTGTGTGCACAGACTCATCAGCAGCAGTGCAATGCTCGCCGCCCCCTGCATATCCTTTAATCTCACGATTCGCTCTCCAACTCTTTCCTGAAGCTTCTCGACACTTTACCGGCAATGCCCAACACCGGCCCGGACCACATCGGCATAGACCACTTCCCCGGACTCGCCGGACTCAATAGCTCTCCCAACCCCGCTCAACCACACGAGGGGTCAGCCGCAACCTGTTTTTGCAATTCTTATTCAGACGCGCAGCACCTTCCCAAAGACTCTTAAAGACAGCCCCAGATATCCGACCACAGATATGCGACCACAGACATGCGATGACACTTAGGCGACAACACATGCGACGAACCAGGAAAATCCTGCTAACCCAAACATCGCTCACTACCTCTACGCTGTCTGGGCTCAGCACAGATACGCACTCATCGCCCGCTTCGTTCCCAACATCTTTAGTAAAAGTGCATTCCAGTAAAAGTGCGCTTCAAGATACGATGCGGTAAGTATATCAACCTCTTGTCCTTACCAACCGTCTCCAAACCCGTCCCGCGCAACCGTGATACCGTCCAAAGCAGCCCATGCCTCACTGGAAGACAATCCTCACCTACGACGGAACCCCCTACAACGGCTGGCAGATCCAACCATCTCTCCCCACCGTACAGGGCACGCTCGCCCAGGCCATCCATCGCGTCACCGGCGAGACCGTTCTCCCCCAGGGCTCCGGCCGCACCGACACCGGCGTCCACGCCCTCGCCCAGGTAGCCACCTTCTCGCTTTCGGTCCCCATCCCCGCCGCAAATCTCCATCGCGCCCTCAACCGCGCCCTCCCACCCAGCATCCGCATCCTCTCCGTCGAAGTCGTCTCCGAAGACTTCCACGCCCGCCACAGCGCCCGCCGCAAAACCTACGAGTACCGCATCCTCCCCTGCGGCTCCCACTCCCACTCCGATTCGCACTCCCATTCGCATTCAGAAGAACGCATCTGCCCTCCCATGCTCGCCCCCTACGTCTGGGCCTGCCCTCTCCCCCTCGAACTCGCCCCCCTCCAACAAGCCGCAGCCCACATCCTCGGCACCCACGACTTCACCTCCTTTGCCGCCACCGACCCCGACCTGACCACCCGCACCGCCACCATCGACTCCCCTGAGTCACCCAACCAAATCAGCGTCACCTCCAAAAAAAGCGCCATCGCCCAAGACAACGTCATCTCGACCGAAGCTGCTCACAGCCTCATCGTGAGCAGCGCAGTGGATTGCAGCCACCGTCCTCAGTTGCAGCGGACCGATTCACGCCGCGGTATCCGTCAAGACCCCCCGCATTCCGCCCACACCACCACCAATCCCACCCCGGCCCACAACGCCACCTCACAAAACAGAATCATCCCCACCGACAACACCCGCACCATCTTCCACTCCGCCTGGCACCAGCAAGAAGACCTCCTCATCTACCGAGTCACCGGCTCCGGCTTCCTCCACCACATGGTCCGCAACCTGGTCGGCACCTTCGTCGAAGCAGCCGCCAACCGCCTCTCCCCCGACGCCATCCCCAAGATCCTCGCCGCTCGCAACCGCGCCGCCGCCGGCCCCACCGCCCCCGCCCGCGGCCTCTTCCTAGTCGAGGTCCTTTATACAGACGCCGAGGCCGACTCCTGATGCCAGCCACCGCCTCCGCCCAGCGCCGCATCTCCCGCCTCGCCACGCTCACCGCCGTCCACCGCGCCTTCCACTGGCTGCACCTCCATCAACCCCAACTCCGCCAGTGGCAGCTCGAGCTCGTCCGCATCCCCGCCCCACCCTTCGGCGAATCCGCCCGCGCCGCCTGGTTCCTCGAGCGCTTCCAAGCCCTGGGCCTCACCAACCTCCACCTCGACGACGCCGGCAACGCCCTCGCCGAACTAGCCCCCGAACTCACCCCAGAACTCACCCCAGACCCGTCTCCTACTCCCTACTCCCTACCCCCTACTCCCTGCACTCTCCTCTCAGCCCACCTCGACACCGTCTTCCCCGCCAACACCCCCATCGACCCAACCGAAGAAAAAGACTCTCCCCGCATCCACGCCCCCGGCATCTGCGACAACGCCGCCGGTCTCACCGCGCTGCTCGCCATCGCCGCCGCCCTCCGCTTCGCCAACATCACCCCACCCATCCCCATCCTCTTCGCCGCCAACGTAGGCGAGGAGGGCGAAGGCGACCTCCGCGGCATGCGTCACCTCTTCGAACGCGGCCCCTACCGCACCCGCATCGCCGCAGCCCTCATCCTCGAAGGCGGAGGCACCGCCGCCGCCATCCACCGAGCCCTCGGCAGCCTCCGCTTCCGCGTCACCATCACCGGCCCAGGCGGCCACTCCTGGGCCGACGCCGGAACCCCCAACCCCATCCTCACCCTCAGCCAGGCCCTCACCGAGATCGCCGCCCTCACCCTCCCCACCGACCCCCTCACCACCCTCAACGTCGGCCACATCTCCGGCGGCACCTCCATCAACTCGATCCCCGAGTCCGCCTCCGCCCTCCTCGACCTCCGCTCCACCGACTCCACCCAGCTCGTCTCCACCGCCACCCGCGTCCACCAGATCTTCGACGACATCGTCACCACACAATCCACCACCGCCACACCACTAAAACTCCACATCGACACCATAGGCAACCGTCCCGCCGCCACCCTCCCTGACGACTCCCCCCTCCTCCACACCCTCCGCGCCGTCGACCGTCACCTCTCCCTCCGCACCGAACTCCGCCTCGGCTCCACCGACGCCAACATCCCTCTCTCCCGCGGCATCCCCGCCCTCGCCCTCGGCAGCGGCGGCGCGGGCGGCGGCATCCACACCCTCCAGGAGTGGTACGACCCCACCGGCCGCGAAACCGCCCTCCGCCGCATCCTCCTAACCCTCCTCGACACCACCCAACTCCTCGCCGAAGCCCAACTCTAGCAACAAATCGAGCCGTTACCGTCATCAAGCCCTTGCTGTCATCGCTTTGCCTTTGCCGTCATCCTGAGCGCAGCGAAGGATCCCGAAGAACCTGACCTGCCCCAACCGCCCGTCCCTTTCCACCCACCTCTCCAGCCGTTGTCTGTTCCCCATCTCCCACCCCTCAATTTTCTTAGCAACTTTACAAAAACAACGGTGTTCCCACCGCAAACAGCACAAAACTTCGCAAGGCACTAAAGAGATCAACCTTTATGCCGATAAAGCCGAAAGCAGAAGCTACCCCAACCAAGGGTACTCATCAGCACCAGGGATCAATTCGAGCTTTGGGAGGTGCAAAAATTCCAACCCGCAGAAAATTAAGTGGCAAGCCGCCACAATTAGGCTAAAATCCAGCCCAACAATCCGCCCAACATTCTGGCACGTCTCGAGATCAACCCCCGCGATCCGGCGAACCCAAGGTGTAAAGCACACGGCATCCACCTCCCGTGTGTTGTGGAGGTCCCCCATGAAGCGCATCTTTGCCTCGTTGCTTCTTCTTCTGCCCGTCTCCCTCATCGCAGGCGCCGAGCAGTTGATTCCAGCCGGTTCGGTCCTGCAATGCATGGTCTCCGACAAAATCTCATCCAAAACCCTCCACCTCGGCGACCCCGTCCTCTGCCAGCTTAGCCGCGTCGAGAAGTACGGTCGCTCCGTCCTCCCCTACGGAAGCTACCTCGTCGGCCGCTTTGAAGACTACAAAGACCCAGGGCACTTCGTCGGCAAAGGCTGGATGGAGCTCAAATTCGACCGCATCGTCGTAGGCAACGACACCGTCATCCCCATCTCGGCCCGCGTCGTCGCCGACTCCGGCAAGAATCCCGTCGACCTCAACGGCCGCATCCTCGGCACCGGACACGCCACCCGCGACACCGTCGAGTGGCTTATCCCCGTCCTCTGGCCCATCGACCTCATCAACCTGCCCCGCCGCGGACCCTATCCCGTCCTCAAGCCCGAGACCCGCCTCACCATCAAACTCCTCGACGATATCGGCATCCCCACCAAGTCCGAGGTCCAGCATCAACCCGAGATGATCTCCCGCTTCAACTACGCCGATCCCACCCCGGCCCCAATCGAGCGGCAGGCCGCCCCCATCCAACAGGCCTACCCTCAGCCGGTCCAGCAGTCCTACGCGCCCCCGCCGCCGTACTATCCCCAGCAGCAGAACCCCTCCGTGGTCGTAGTCCAGGCCCAGGCGCCCGCGCCAACCGTCATCCAACAGGCCCCCGTCGTCGTACGCCCCCACGTAGTCTACGGCTATCCTCCACCGCCACCACCCTATGGCTACGCCTACCCACCACCCTACGGCTACTACCGCCCCTATTAGTCGCCTGAGCCAACATTTTTGCCTACACCAACCGCCAAAGCTTCGATCGAGTCAGTTATCGATCGAAGCTTTGTGGCTGTATCGACTACTCCACCCGACGGGCCACTGATCTCTCGATTACTGACGAGAAGCCGACTTAGCGTTACTAGTCCGGCCTCAGCTGCCGAAAACCCCGTTTTTCGCGAAGTACGGATAGGCGCCCGATCGTATATGAGTGACTCGGCGATTTAGCGTGAATCCGGAAGGATTCCTGGCGACATGCGTGTTTCCGGTACTCGTCACGTACTATGGGTAGAAAGTTGGCCACGCGAGTGCCCGCAGGCAGTGTTGGCGACGTTATGCCATGGCCGAGACCCGCAGAAGGACACGGATCATGAGAAAGCTCAAAATCATCAAATGAGACTCTCGCGGTTCTCTGTGCTGTTGGTGTCGCTAGCCTCGTTGTCGCTCTTACTCTGCGCGGCCTCTGGCCTCCATGCCCAGACCTTCAACCTGCAAACCGGACGCGAGGCCGTCGCCTCCCTCGACGGCCTCTGGCGCTTTCACACCGGAGACAATCCCGCATGGGCCGACCCGAACTTCGACGATTCGCAATGGCCTCTGCTTCGCTCCGATAAGGATTGGAACCAACAGGGCTATGAGAACTATGGCGGATTCGCCTGGTATCGCTTCACCGTCGCGGTGCCTGAGGGTAGTAGGGACTGGTCCATCTACTTAGGACCCATGGAAACCGGCTATCAACTCTTCGTCGACGGACGTCCCGCCGGTTCATTCGGCCCAATCCTCAATTCTCTGAACTACGCCCAATCAAGCCGCGCCTTCGCCCTATCCCCCGCTGCCGCCTCCGGCCCGCGTACGTTTCATATTGCCATCCGCACCTGGCACCTTCCCGCCTGGGCGGATTATGTGCCGGGAGGGTTTGGGTTTTTCGGTAGCAGCTATTTCGGAGACTCCCGCCTCATCGCGCAACGTGCGGCGACGGCCAGATCGCTGCAATGGAACGGGCTCGTCAACGAATACACGTATGCCGTGCTCAGCACGCTCGTCGGCCTAGTGGTGCTCGTCTTGTCTTTCTTCCGCCGCGAAGAACGCGAATATCTGTGGTTCGCGCTGCTTCTATTGGCGAACGCGATTGACATTGGACTGAGCTTCGGTCAGGTACTTGCTCTTATCCCTTTGCCGGTCGTTGACTTTATCGATGGCTCAGTGCGCTTGGCTGCTCTCTTTGCCGCCATGGCTTTTTTCTCCATCGTGCTGCGTGCCCCGCGCTCGAGAACCTGGTGGTTTGTCGCCGCCCTGCTGCTAATCAATCCGCCAGCGGTTTTTCTTTACGTCTTCAATATCACCTCTGTGGGAATCGCCAGCTTGGTTGCCACGCTGTCTGTGCTTCCTGCCACCGTCTGGATTCTCGTGACCCTACTCAGGCGTGCGCTTCAACGCGATCGCGACGCTCTCATCCTGCTTGTTCCTACTCTGCTCTGGCAGGGGTTTCCCTTCATCGACAACATCCTCATCATCACGTGGCAACTGGGCTGGCAGCGTTGGGCGTTACATTGGACGTTCGCTTTGCTAACCAAACCGTTCGTGCTGTTGCCTGGTCCGGTCGTAGGTACGATCTTCATCTTTGCCCTTCTTTTATTTCTGATTCGGCGTTTCTCGCTCGCTCGGCAGGAGGGCGCGCGCCTTTCAAGTGAATTCGAGTCTGCCCGCAACATTCAATCGCTGCTCTTCCCGGCAAAGCCGCCTGCTACTCCCGGATTTGCCATCGATAGCGTCTATCTTCCCGCCAGTGAGGTAGGCGGTGACTTCTTCCAGATCATGCCCGCCGAGGATGGTTCTCTACTCGTTGTCGTCGGAGACGTCAGCGGGAAGGGCCTCAAAGCTGCAATGACCGTCGGCAGCATCATCGGCGCGCTGCGCGGCTGCACGGTGCGAAAACCCGCCGAAGTCCTCGCTTACCTCAACCATGTTCTCCACGGCCAAATAACAGGCTTCGTCACCTGCACCATCGCGCTGATCGCCGCCAACGGCAACATGACCCTCGCCAACGCCGGAAACCACCCGCCCTACCGCAATGGGCAAGAACTGGATGTTGAATCCGGCCTGCCACTTGGCATCACGCCGGATGCCTGTTACTCCGAAACCACATTCCAGCTCAATCCAAACGACCGCCTGACCTTCGTATCGGACGGAGTCGTAGAAGCCACTAACGAACGTCGCGAGCTCTTCGGTTTCCACCGAACCCAGGCCATCAGCACCCAATCCGCCAGCGCCATCGCCGAAGCCGCAAAGCAATTCGGCCAGAACGACGACATCACCGTACTTACCCTCACGCTCACGCCCTCTCTGAAAGCATCCCTCGCATAAAGTGCAATCTCATGCGACTCGTCGTCATCCGGATTGGCGCATCTCGAACCATTCAGCGGCGAGCCAGAGAGTCCACTTGGTCTTATAGTCGCCGTCTCGTATAAGTGCCGCAATCCTCAGTTCGCGGTAACAGGCCAATGCGCTCATTGAGCTTCTGCTGGAGGCGAGGATTAGTCCTGATAAACGCGCTTCCGTTTATCGCTCACGTGTACACGCTTTCGGCAATGGGGTCTTGAGAATGACGGACCGAACTCAACCGAGTCCTATCGCACAAAATTTTGAGTTTGGCGCAAGTAACTCATGTTCCGCGCACAAAGCCTGTCAAGCCCCGAATCGCATAAAACCAGCACCAGCCGCGGACTTTCGCGTGGCGTATCAGTTATGCTCCCCCGCTATAATAGAACTAACCAGCAAATCCAGATCTCAAGTCACCAGGCCGCGCGGGTCAAACCATGCAGCTTCGGACGAAGTCTCACACAATACCAACAAAACAAGTATTTTGTACGCAACTGTTTTACTTTCTATATTTTAGCGACACCCACTCCCTGCAAACCAATGATTCCAATAGACTTCCCTGCAAGATACCCCCAGGGGGGAGGGGGGAGGGGTACGACCAACAAAACTCCGACCCGAAACCACCAACTCTACCCCACTCCGCGATACACTCCACTCGTGAAACCCTTCACCCTCACCGCCACTCTCCTCCTCACTACCCTCGCCCAGGCGCAAAACACGCCGCCCGACGCCATCTACCTCCACGGAAACATCCTCACCGGTGCCCACCTCCGCCCCAACGACCCCTCCCCCACCCCAGCAAAGGTCCAGGCCCTGGCCATCGCCAAAGGAAAGATCGTAGCCGCCGGCACCGACGCCGAGATTCTCAAACTAAAGTCCTCGAAAACCCGCATCATCGACCTGCACCACGCCTTCGCAATGCCCGGCTTCAACGACGCCCACACCCACATGGCCCCGGCCGGCCGCCAGCAACTCTCCATCAACCTCGACGGAGTCAAATCCCTCGCCGAGATGCAGCAACGCATCCGCGTCTACGTCGCAAAAGCCAAGCCCGGAACCTGGCTCGAAGGCGGCGGCTGGGACCACACCCTCTGGCCCGGAGCCAAGCTCCCCACCCGCGAGGATATCGACCCCATCACCGCCGGCCACCCCTGCATCCTCGAGCGGGTCGACGGCCACATCGCCCTCGCCAACTCCGCCGCCCTCGCCGTCGCCGGCATCACCGACGAGACCCCCAACCCCGCCGGAGCAAAGATTGATCGGCCCGACCGCGATCCCTCCGGCCCTCCCACCGGCATCCTCCGCGAGCCCGCCGCCACCAACCTCGTCTTCAGCAAAATCCCCTCGCCCGGCCCCGAAGAGCGCACCAAAGCCCTCAACCTCGCCATCAACGACGCTCTCGCCCACGGCGTCACCAGCGTCCAGGACTACTCCGACTGGGAAGACTTCCTCGCCCTCGAAGAGTTAGAAGACGCGCACCAGCTCCACCTCCGCTTCGCCGAGTGGCTCCCCTTCGACAAGCCCCTCGAGGTCCTCAAGGAGCGCCGCGCCAGCCACTCCCCGGACGACCCGCTCCTCCACCTCACCATGCTCAAGGGCTTCATGGACGGCTCCCTCGGCTCCCGCACCGCAGCCCTCGACGAGCCCTACTCCGACGACCTCAACAACTCCGGCCTCCCCCGCTACGACCAGAACAAGCTCACCCAACTAGCCTCCGAGCGCGCAGCCGCAGGCTTCCAGCTGGGCTTCCACGCCATCGGCGACCGCGCCAACGCCATGGCCCTCAACGCCTTCGGCGCCGCCGACCAGGTCGCCACCCTAGCCCCGCTACCCGCCAACCCCCATACCGCCGACGCCCACATCGTCACCACTCCACCCCCACCCGACCCCACCCCCGCCGCCCTCCGCTTCCGCGTAGAACATGCCCAGGTCCTGCTTCCCGAAGACTTCGACCGCTTCTCGAGCGAGGGGGTCATCGCCTCGATGCAACCCTCCCACCTCCTCACCGACATGAAGTGGGCCACCGACCGCCTCGGCCCCGACCGCGTGAAGTACGCCTACGCCTGGAAGAGCTTCCTCGACCACAATGTCACCCTCGCCTTCGGCACCGACTACCCAGTGGAGTCCATCAATCCCTTCCGCGGACTCTATGCCGCCATCACCCGCCAGAACGAAGCCGGAACCCAGACCTTCCAGCCACAAGAAAAAATCTCCCTCAACGAAGCCCTCTACGCCTACACCCAGGCCTCTGCCTTCGCCGAGTTTCGCGAGCACCAGAAGGGTCGCCTCGAACCCGGCTACCTCGCCGACCTCATCGTTCTCGACCGCGACATCACCACCGCAACCCCGCAGCAACTGCTCCACACCAAAGTCCTTCGCACCATCGTGAACGGCGAAACCGTCTACTCGCAGTCACCTAAACCCACGCAGTCACCTAAACCCAACGTCGGAGCGAGCAACTAGTTGCCCCGCCGACCAAGCGCCACCACCCTGGCCCACCTCTTACTCCTCGCGGTCGTCATCATCTGGGGGGCCACATTCGTTTTAGTAAAAGGTGCGCTCCAGGACATCTCGCCTCTGCTCTTCAACTTGCTCAGAATGGCTCTTGCCTTCATCGCCTTAGCCATCGTGAACCATCGTCAACTCCGCGACATCAACCGCCAAAGCATCGTATCCGGCCTCATCGTCGGCCTCTTCCTCGCCGCCGGATACCAGTTTCAGACCACCGGCCTGTCCCGCACAACCGCGGCGAAATCCGCCCTGATCACCGGTCTGGTCGTCGTCTTCGTCCCTCTCTTCACCCTCATCCCTGCGATTCGCCCGCAAGGGACACCACCTCCGCGCTGGACCACTGCAATCGGAGCCATCCTCGCCTTCTGCGGCCTTCTCCTACTCACAACGCCCGCTGGAACATCCTGGCGGAATCTCTCCAGCAGCATCGGTGCGGGCGATCTACTCACACTGGGCTGCGCCATAGCCTTCGCCGCTCATCTCCTATCGTTGGCTCATACCTCCCGCAAGGTCCCAACCGCCCAACTCGCCACTCTCCAGATCGGAACTGCTGCCCTCATCATGGCCGTCACACTGCCCTTAGGCGGAAGGCCTCATCTCACCCTCACACCTCGGTTAGTCACAGCACTCGTTATCACCAGCCTCCTCGCTACAGCCGCAGCCTTCACCATCCAAAGCTGGGCCCAGCAACATCTCCCCCCCACCCACACCGCGATCCTCCTCACTCTCGAACCCGTCTTCGCCTGCCTTACCTCATTCCTCGTCCTGCACGAACATCTAGGCCGCCGTTCTCTCCTCGGAGCCGCTCTCATCCTCGCTGGGATCGCCTTCATCGAGCTCTTTCCCTCGGAAGCTCCAATCCCCACCTACCCCGCCTGAGCTTCACACAGACTTTCGTCTTCTTTTTGCGTCTAATCAGATTGTGACGCTGACCTCACCTCAGGCCAAAGCACAATACACCGCAGCGACTATACTTAAACTTCACGCCGCGCACACACTCCGGCACACAGCAACACATAATACTGAGGTCAAGACCTACTAATGGACACACCGAAGAACACATCCTCCACTCTGCTCGAACGCGTCCGCACCCACCGCCTCACCACGACGTTCACCCTTCTTGCCACATTGTCGGTCGGCATACTCGCCGGTTCCATCCTCACGCGCAATGTCAGCGGCAAAGAGCAGTCTGAGGTCAACTCTACCGACGCCAAGCCTCTCGTCATTCCCTCTCCAGTCGCGCTTTCCAACGGCTTCTCCCAGATCGTCAAGCAAGTCGGACCCGCCGTCGTCAATATCAATACCGAAGAGCTCCCCAAGCCCTCATCGAACAAGCGCAGACGTGGCGGCCAGCGCCTGCCGCAGCCAAGCGACCCGAACGGCGGCGGCGACGACGACAGCCAGCAGTCCCCAGGCGACATGCAGGACTTTTTCAACCGTTTCTTCGGTGGTGGCCAGGGCGGCGACGATAGCGACGGCGGTGCTGCCGGCGAACGCCGCGCGCTCGGTTCCGGCTTCATCGTTGATCCTCGCGGCTACATCATCACCAACAACCACGTCGTCGACAAAGCCGACAAGATCTACGTGAAGCTCTCCACCGACCCGGATGGCGGTCCCGGCGACGAAGGCCGTCCCGCCACTGTAATCGGCGTCGATAAAGATACCGACATCGCCGTCATCAAGATCGACACCAAAGAACCGCTCCCCACCATCAAGCTCGGCAACTCCGACGGCGCACAGGTCGGCGACTGGGTCCTCGCCATCGGCAGCCCCTTCGCCCTCTCGAAGACCGTCACCGCCGGCATCATCTCTGCCAAGAACCGTAGCATCGACGAGCCCAGCCCCAACGGCGTCTCCCAAACCCAGTTCCAGCGCTTCATCCAGACCGACGCCGCCATCAATCCCGGTAACTCCGGCGGCCCGCTGGTCGACATGGCCGGCCAGGTCGTTGGCATGAACACCGCCATCTACACCCAGTCAATGGGTTCTCAGGGTGTCGGATTCGCGATGCCCGCCAACATCATTGCAAGCGTCTACAACATGCTCATCGGACCCGAACATAAGGTCGTTCGCGGCTCCATCGGCATCCAGTTCCAGGTGGCCCAGTCCTCTGCCGTCAATCGCGTGTATGGCTTCTCGAGCGGCGTCATCGTCGGCGTAGTCACACCCAACGGTGGCGCGGCAAAAGCCGGCATCCAGGCAGGCGACGTCATCGTCTCGATCGATGGTCGCAATATCAAAGACGGCGACGATCTGGTCAACGACATCTCAGCCCGTCATGTCGGCTCGACTGTAAAACTCGGCTACCTCCGCGACGGCAAGCAGAATACCGCAAATGTAACCATCGGAGATCGCGCCAAGACATACGCCGATATCACCGGCCAGCCCGACGACACCTCTACCCCACAGGAGACCGACGCAGGAGAAGGCAAGCTCGGCATTACCGTCTCGGCAATCCCGGCCTCCTTGTCATCCAAGGTGGGGATCAAGGGTGGCGTCATCGTCACCAACGTCCGCCCCGGCTCCTTCGCAGACGAGATTGGCCTCGGCAAAGGAACCATCATCACCGCAATCAATCGCAAACCAGTCACAGATGAGACCAGCTATCGCGCCATCGTATCCACCCTCAAGTCCAAGGACGACGTCGTCTTTGTGATTCAGTCCCCCATCCAGAAAAACCTCAACTCCTACGTAGGTGGCACACTGCCGTAGAGCAGTCATCCCATAGAACCGACAGAAGAAGGAGTGATCCTGATCGACCTCAGCCTCACTCCTTCTTCATCGTTCGATGAACTACACAAACACCCCACCCAAAAGATGTATTCGCATTAGTCAACCTTTTTCTTGCAACGCACGTTACTATCGGGGTACCCTACTCTCAGCATCGACGACAGTCTTGGTATCCACTTACCGATATTTATCCCAAGGTGATGTTCTAACTATGCAGTTTGGCAGATCACTTCTAACCTCGACATTGCTTCTGGCAACCGCAATGCCATGCCTGGCGTTCACGCACTCGCGTCGTGGCCCAACCTCGCCGAGGGTATCGAGTAAACACTCAAAATCCGCGAAGCCAGTGGGACAGCGCACCATCGATGATGCCCGAGCAACCCAGATTCAGGCTTCTCTGATCAAGTCCGGCTATCTCTCCGGCGAGGCATCAGGCCACTGGGACTCCCAGACACAAACGGCGATGCAGAAGTTTCAGGCAGATAACGGCTGGCAGACAAAGTTGATCCCCGACTCCCGAGCCATCATCAAACTAGGACTCGGCCCCGAGCAGAGTTCCAAAATGAGCACCGGCACTCCCGCAATGACTGTCTCCGATGTATCTCCGACCTCAGGTTTCATGCAGCGATAAAACATTCGCTCACACAAAAAAGAGGGCCAATCGGCCCTCCTTTTTCTTTTCAACGAGACCTGCGTACATCGTTGCTACTGGACCCGGATGGTAAAGACGTGGTCTTTCACGTCCTCATGCGACACCGGCAGATTCCCTGCTCTTCCCACTGTGCCGCTCTCCAGCCACATCCTCAGCCAATAGTCCTGGTGAACTCGAACCAGCCGAGCCGCGATCGGTTGTTTCTGTTCTAACACCGCGGTGATCCGTGCAGCCATCGAATCCTTATCCGCGGCTGTCTCCAGCTTTGCCTCCACGCCTTCGCACGCAAGAAGCCTGCTTCGAGCCGCCTCGAACTGAGCCCCCTCCACAACTCCACTCTCAACCTTCAACCCCGTCATCTGTTCCATCGCCAGCGCGGAGGACGCATCCAGATGATCCGCGAAGCCGATATACAGGATGCGTGAGCCCGCAACTCTCAGCGGCAGTAGACCGAACTTTTCAACGAATACCCTGGGCATCACCAGAGCCATCGCCTCCGGAGAGAATCCCTCGGTCGTCAGCACCGGACACCCCCACTGCATGCTCAATCCGCGAGTGATCTGCTCAGCCTCTACGCCGCACTCGCTCCGAAGCCACTCGCCAATCTTCCCTGTCCCATTCTCTCTTTGCGCCCCCAATGCTTTCTGAAGTTGGGGATGAGTAATCCATCCCTGCGCCAGCATCAGCAGGCCAAGCGGAACCCGATGCCGATGCGGAGACAAATCTGCCGACGCTCCTCCGTCTCGCAACTCGCGACGCACTGCTGCCTGTACCATCGCGAGCACACACCGTCCGCTGCATCCCCACTGCCCTTCGAAGATCGGCCTGCGCCGATTTCTCCAGGGCATGGTCCATCCGCTCTCACACTCGGAGTTTCCACACATCCTCCGCTGCGCCGTCTTCCCCACAGAAGCCGGAAGACCATACCCTTCAAACCCCGCAAGCTCATTCGACGGCCTGTACTCATCCTCCTGCCAGGCCACCCCGTTCCCTACCCTCAAGGCACTCGGCATCAGTGCGCTCACCTTCATCGCTCCCGTCTTCTTCGTTAGAAAAGGCATCGAATGCTCTCCAGTCTCAGCTGCGGCGTAGCCACTTCAGTAATGCGCAGAGCGAAGTTGCCGCTGACGACAACCACCTCGCCCCGAGCCACGATCCTGTCTCCCACGACAAGGTCCACCGGTTCGGATACATGACGATCCAGCTCCACCACGTCCCCCGGCCCAAGCTCCAGCACCTCTCGCAACGGCATATCACGCGAACCGAACTGCAACGTCGCATCCAGCTCAATGTCACACAACAACCCAATTCCCGGATCAATCCCAGCGATCCCATCCGAACCCGTCACATTCTCCATGTCTCGTCCCTCTCCTAGTTCACACTCATCGTCTCGGCCGCGCTCTGAGTCTCCAAAACGCTGCTTAGGTCTTCACTCTCGATCTCGCCCTCCAGCTGAGCCCCGCGATGTTCGCCAGTCCTCACCGGATGCGCTCTCCCAAGCTGCAAGCCACCAACCCGCAACTCGGAGATAGCGTGTTTCGCCAACGGGAGACGCAGGACCATTCCCGGCTCCAGGGCCGTCAACTCACTCACTCGAAGCCGCATCGAGGGAAACTGCAGAGCAGCGCCGAACTTTACCTCACCCATCAGCTGGCGCATCCTTGCCTGCGCCTCCTTCGATCGCCTCTTTGGACGATCCCCCTCAGAGATCAACCGCCGCAGAATCGCATTCAGAACAACCGCCGGCAGACAGATATTCATCGCTCCCTGAGCCTCAGGCATACGCGCCTCGAAGCTCACGCACAGCGTCTTCTCGCCAGAGGTCAACATCCGGGCCACCGCCGCCTCCGACTCTCGCTTCTCAAAGACGAACTCCAACCCGACCGACTGCCAAGCCAGGTTCAGCTCCTGCACCGTCATCTGCACAACCGACGTCAGAATCGCGTCTTCAATATCGGTCAACTCCCGCGCCGGCCACGCTCGCCCTACCCCACCCAGCAGAACATCCACGATCGGCGATGCCAGCGCCAGCTCCAGCTCCAGCAACCCGACCGCTCCCAGTGGCTCCAGCCGAATCGAACAGATGTAGTTCGGAGAAGAGAGTCGTTCCAGAAACTCACTGAAAGGAAGCTGCTCCCCCGCGACCAGTTTCATCTTGAACGGAGTCCTCAACCACGCCCCCAGGGTGTGCATCAAGTTCCTCGCAAACAGATCGTTCACCGAACTGATCGCTCGCATCTGATCGTTGCTGATCTGTCCCGCGCTGCTGAAGTCATACTGCTCCAGCGGCACCTCGGCTTCAGCACCCTCAGACTGCGCCGAAGCATTCGCGCCAGCCGCCGCGAACAGTGCATCGATATCTCCCTGCCCAAGCTGCTTTCCCATGCATTCCTTTCTTTGGTTAGAGATCTCTCACAAACAACTAGATCAGAGCGTCAACGTGCTCCAGCCTTGCGCTTCGAAGCCTTGGCCTTCACAACCCCGGCAGAGTCTCCCGGCCGCAGACTCGCGAGCGATGCCCTTAGCCTCAACACCGCCGACGAGTGGATCTGCGAGACCCTCGACTCCACCACGCCCAGCGTCAGTCCAATCTCTTTCATCGTCAGCTCCTCGTAGTAGTAAAGCGTCAACACCATGCGCTCTTTCTCCGGAAGCTCATCGATCGCATCCGCAAGCCGTTGCTTCATCTCCCCCTTCAAGCAGCGAAACAGTGGGTCGTCCTCCGGCGCACCAGGAACATAAGCAAGCTCTTCATCGCCGGAGTCCTCCGACCGCTCCATGTGCAGGCTTCCAATCTCGAGCCCCTTCAGATCACCCAGCAACGCCTGGTACTCCGCCAGGGTCAGCGCCATCTCCCGCGCAATCTCCTGTTCCGACGGCGCTCGTCCGACCCTCTGCGTCACCGCGCGAATCGCCTCTTCGACCGCCCTGCCCTTCCGTCGCAGCTCCCTTGGGCTCCAGTCCAGCGTCCGCAACGAATCAAGAATCGCCCCGCGAATCCTGAACTGCGCATAGCTCTTGAACTGCACCTTCTTCTTGTGGTCAAACTTCGTGAAGGCATCGATCAAGCCCACAACACCGGCCGAGACCAGGTCATCCAACTCCACATGCTGAGGCAGTCGTTCATGGATTCGTCGCGCCAGGTAGCGCACCGTCGGCAGATGCTCCATCAAAAGCAGGTCCCGTTCAGTCGCGTTGCCATCCCCTGGTGCTGCCAGTCCCTCTCCGGTAAACGGAGCGAATATCCCCGCCTCCGCAATACCTGTCACCTCGTCAAACCGTGCGGCCTCCAGCGAAGTCCACTGCTCGCCCGTCAGCTTCCCCTTCGACAACTTCTGCCCGACCTGTATCGGAATCGAACTCCCTGTGCTCATACTTCCTCCATTCCTCATCTGCCGCTACTGTCTTACCGCCGTCCTGCACACCGTCTCTACCCGACCGTGCCAATGCTCCGTACCCGAATCTCCGGAGGAATCTCTCCTGGCGCCAGCACCGTCACCTTGGGCAGAAACGGCTCCAGCCAACGCCGCACGTGATATCGGGCTGGACTCGGACATAGAAGCACGGGGAGTGCCGAGGTCGAAGCACCTCCGGTTAGGCGTTTCACAGATTCCACAAGCCGCTTCAAAAAGTCCGACCGCATCCCCGCCGGACGCGCGCCATCCCCCAGCAGCAGCCCGGCTCCCTGCGGATCGAAGGTCTGCTGCAGCTCGCTCTCCAGCTCCGGATCCAGCACCAGCACCTTCAGGCCGCCCTCGTTATCCAGCAGAGAGTGCACCAGCCCTCTCCCCAGCGACTGCCGCACACTCTCCACCAGGTGCACCACGTTCTTCGACTGCTGCGCCGCCTCCACCAGAATCTCGAGGATCGCCCCCAGGTCGCGAATCGAGACCTGCTCCCGAAGCAGTTGCTGCAAGACCTTCTGAACCTCGCCCAGCGTCATCAGCTTCGGCACCAGCTCTTCCACCAGCTTCGGATGACTCTCATTGAGGCTGTCCAGCAGACGCTTCACCTCCTGCCGTCCCAGCAGCTCATGCGCATGTCGGCGGATCAACTCGCCAAGGTGCGTTCCAATCACTGTCGTCTGGTCCACCACCGAGTAGCCCGCAGCCAACGCCTGCTCCTCCAGCCCCGGCTGAATCCACCGTGCCTGCACGCCAAACGCCGGCTCCTTCGTCTCAACACCAGGCAGCACACGCGCCTTCGGATCCGAGTTCACCGCAAGCAACCAGTTCTGCTCCGTCTGCCATCGCGCAATCTCAATCCCGCGAAGACTCACCACATACTCCCGAGGCTTCAGCCGCAGGTTGTCCGTGATATGAATCGGTGGAACGATAAATCCAAGCTCGGTCGCCAGATGCCTCCGCAGCGCGCGAACGCGGTTGAGCATCTGCCCGCCCTGCTTCTCATCCACCATCGGAATTAGCTGGAATCCGATCTCCAGCGTCAGCTCATCCATCTTCAGCAACGAAGCCAGATTCTCGCCCTTCGCCGCATCCCCCGCCTTCGCCTTGTCACCCTTCGCATTCGCTTCAGCCGCCTCCTCCGCCAACAGCAGAGAGGCGTCCTTCGCCGCAGGCAGTCGCCGCGCAATCAACCCAACCCCAACCGCCAGCAACACAAACGACAGCTTCGGCAGTCCAGGAATCAGAGCCAGTCCAAGCAGCACGCCGCAGGCGATCCACAGCGTGTTGCGCCCCTTCAGAAGCTGCGTTCCCAGCTCTTCATCGAGCGACCCCGCAGACGAAGCCCGCGTCAACACCATGCCGCCCGCAATCGAAACCAGCAGGCTGGGAATCATCGTCACCAGGCCATCGCCCACGGTCAGAATGGTGTAAGTCTTCACGGCCGTCGCAAGATCCGTGCCATGCTGCAACACTCCGATCAACAACCCTGCCACAATGTTGATCGCCGTGATCAGGATCGTCGCCAGCGAGTCCCGCTGGTTGAACTTCGCCGCACCATCCATCGCGCCGTAGAACTCAGCCTCCCGTGCAATGGCCTGTCTCCGCTTCCTCGCTCCCTGCTCATCGATCAGACCAGCGTTCATGTCCGCATCGATCGCCATCTGTTTACCCGGCAGAGCATCGAGAGTGAACCGCGCCGTAACTTCCGCAGTTCTCACCGCACCGTGGCTCACCACAAGAAACTGAATCGCGATCAGCGCAAGAAACAGCACCAGCCCGACCACATAGTTCCCGCCCACAACAAACTGCCCAAACGCTTCAATTACTGCGCCGGCAGCGTGTGTTCCCTCCTGACCATGCAGCAGGATCCTGCGGCTCGAAGCCAGGTTCAACGACAGTCGAAACAGTGTCAGCAGCAAGAGCAGCGTAGGAAACACGGAAAAATCCACCGCTCTCCGCACCTGCACCGCCGTCAAAAACACAATCACCGAAGCCGTAATCGAGGCGGCCAGCAAGATATCCAGCACCACGCTCGGCACCGGCATAATCATGACGAACACCATGCTGATAGCGGCCACCGGCAGCATCAACGTCTGCAGCTTCGCCATCTGAAAACCACTATTCTTCTTTATCGCTGCTTCACTCACATCCCACCTCCAAAGCCACGCATTCCAACCATCCCCGTCGTTCCCACATTGCCTCTCCCGCCGAGCAGACGCCCGGTCATCTGGGTCTTCTGTTCTCTCTCTTTCGCCTGGCGATCCTGCCGCACTCGCTCTTCAACCTTCTGTCGATACAGAAAGGCCAGAATTCCAGCCACCGCCGCATACAGATCGAATGGAATCGACTGCCCCGGCTCGACCATCTTGTACAAACTCCGCGCCAGCAGAGGATTCTCAATGATCGGAACCCCAGCCCACCGCGCCTCTTCGCGAATCTCCGCAGCCAGCAGATCGCGCCCCTTCGCCAGCACTGTCGGCGCCGACATCGTCTCGAAGCTGAACTCCAGCGCCACCGCATAGTGCGTGGGGTTCGTAATCACCACGCTCGCCCGCGACATATCCGCCTTCACCTTGCGCTTGCGCATCGCGCGCTGAATCTGCCGGATCTTCGCTCTGATCTGCGGATTGCCCATCGCATCGTGCATCTCTTCGCGCATCTCTTGCTTGCTCATCTTCAGCCGCTGATTCCAGCTCCTCCACTCAATCGCATAGTCCAGTCCAGACCACGCCAGCGTCACCCACGCCGCATCGAGCGCCAACCCATACGCCGCAGAAAACGTAGCCGGCAGCCGCAGCAGACTCATCACCGGCATCGGAATCATCAACGTCTTCAAAGCTCCCCAACCCAGCACCACCATCACCGACGCAGGCACCAGCGACTTAACCAACCGTGTCGCTGACCGCAAGCTAAACAAATTTCCCAGGTTCGTAACCGGATTCAACTTCGAAAACTTCAACTCCACCGCGCTCGGGTAGATCTGCACGCCACCGCTCTGCGCTACTCCCGACACCAGTGCGCCGGTAAAGCTCGCCGCCATCACCAACCCCACCGGCAGCAGCGACGGCACCAGGATTCGTCTCACCGCAACATTGAAGAGCTGCTCTCCGTTCAACCCGCTCGCGTTCGTCGTAGCAGAGCGCAGGCTCTCCTGATACACCTTGCCCCAGCTGGCAACAAACCCATTCGACATCGCCCCAAGCATCACAACGCCGCCCAACATTGCCATCGCCGACAGCAACTCGCGGCTATGAACGCTATCGCCTTTTTCTTTCGCCTTCTTCTTTCGTAGTGGCGTAGCCTGCTCTGTGCCCTTATCTGGCATGAGGATTCCCTCTCAGGCAGCACGTCCCTCTATTTCCAATCGCCATCACGATGCTCATGCCCGCACCAACATCTTTGCCGCAGCATCCAGCAGCGCCGTGAAATGCCGTTCGATCCATCCAGGCCACACCGCAAGGCTCGCGATCAAGACCACATACGACACCATCGTCTTGATCGGAACGCTGATCACAATCGAAGGCAACTGCGGCGACAGACGCGCCACCAGAGCAATCGTCACCTCCACTGCCAACGCAGCCGCCATCACTGGAGCGGCCAACTGCACTCCCGCCAGAAAGATCCCGCTTGCCATCATGGCCAGAGCCACTCCGGTCTTTGCCTGCATCACGGCCTCTCCCACCGGCACGGCAGAAAAACTCCTTACCACCGCAGCCAGCAGACTCCTGTCCAGCCCCGAGCCAATGATCACCAGCACACCCAGCCAACTCAGCATCTGCCCCAACACCGCCGTCTCGATCATCGAGTTCGGATCCAGCAGATTCACCAGCGAAAAGCTGAACTGCAAGCCCAGCAACGTTCCCGCAAAGGTCAACGCCTCGTTCAACAACATCAACGAAAGCCCAAACAGCAGACCCACGCTCAACTCGCCCAGCAGCGCCCTCCCATCAAGCACCGCACGCGCTCCCGGAACCGTCGCCACCGCAGGCGCAAGCAGGATCGTCATTGCAAACACAAACCCAGCCTTGATCCGTGGCGCAATCGCCGAGGAGGAGAACACAGGCGCGAATACCATCAGCCCGCTCAACCGCACCATCACCAGAACCGCCGCCGACAGGTACTGCGGCCAATCCGCCATCAATCCACTCACTTCACGATTCATAGCGGCCTCTATCCCAGGTACCTGTGAAAGTCGGTAAACAACCGCACCGTGAAACCCACCAACCGATGCACCATCCACGGCAGCACCGCCACCGTGATGACGAAGACCACCACCAACCTCGGCACTGCCGTCAGCGTCTGCTCCTGCACGCTCGTCAGGGTCTGAAGCAGACTCACCGCAAGGCTCACCAGGGCCGCCGTCACCAGCAGTGGCGCGCTCAAAAGCATCGCCTCAATCAACACCCGCCGCATAATCTCTACTGTCTGATCCGGTCCCATCCCTGCTCCATCGCTACGTGTGCTTGCCTAAAAACTCTTGATCAACTGATCCGCCAGCAGACTCCAGCCATCGATCATCACGAAGAGCAGAATCTTCAACGGCGTCGAAATCACAACCGGCGGCAGCTGCATCATGCCGATCGAGGTCGTAATACTTGCCACCACCAGGTCCACCAGCAGGAATGGTAAGAACAAGATCGCGCCAATCTGAAATCCAGCCTTCAACTCGCTCAGGATGTAAGCCGGAATCACTACCTGAATTGGCAGGTCCTCTCTCTTGTTCGGCCGCGCAGCCATTCCTGCAGACGCAAATACCGCCAGGTCTTTCTCCCGCGCATAGCGCAGCATGTAGTGCTTTACCGGAACCACGCCCAGGTCCAGCGCCTGCTCGCCCGTAATCGATCCTGCGCTGTAAGGAGCAACCGCCGTCTGCTCGACCTCAAGCAGAACAGGCTGCATCAGGAACCACGTCATCATCAACGCCAGCCCCATCAAAATCTGGTTCGACGGAGCGGTCTGTGTCCCAAGCGCCTGCCGCAAAAAATGGAACACCACCAGCAGACGCACCATCGGAGTCATCGACAATAGCAGCGCCGGCAGCAGGGTCAATAACGTCAACCCAACCACAATCGACCATGGAACGCTCTTGGTTCCCGCAAGCTCCGATGCGATCGAATCGTTCTTCTTCGCTCCCGGAGTTGCCCCCGCGTTCGCGCCCCCATGCGCCTTCATGGCCGTTTTGCCAGCCTTTGAAGCCACCTGCTCATGCCCCCCAACCGAGCCTGCGGGTTTCTTGACCCAAAACGACTCCGGCGCCATAACAGCAGCCGCCATCATCGAGCTCTCTGCGCGAGCATGAACCGCAGGCAAAGCCATCGCCAACCCGGCCAGAGCCAACCCCAGCCAACGAAATTGGCTCACTACACGCATCGCTCCTCCATCCTGTCCCCCGTGTGCTCTAGCGATGTCTCAGCCCTCAACCGCACAATCGTCTCCACGCTCTCGAAGCTGCCTCCTACCAGAAAGCTCTCCCCCGCACACCTCACCAGCATCAGCTGCCGCTTTCCGCCAAGTGGCAACGTCTCCACCAGCTGAAGCTGCTTCTGCTGACACTCTCGTTGCCCGCGCCATCCACGCACCAGCGCCAAAAGCCATCCTGCAAGCCCAGCCACCTCGGGTGCCGACGTCTCCTCCAAACTTCCCGGTCTCACACCCTGCAAAAGCCGCATCTCAACTCTCCGTCCTAATACTTTGTCCAGTTACTTTGTTCAGTCCGAAAACCCGCATGATCGTTCGCACTCGAGGTCCACCACTCGTTGCTCACTCCCTACCCAAGCCGCGTCAATCGAAGCCCCATCCTCTGGTCGACGACCTCGAACTCGCTCCAACCCAGTTGCACCTGACCAACCATCAGCGGCACGTCTTCGGTCTCAGGCGAGACGCTTTCAAAGACCTGTCCAACCTTCAGCGTCAGCAGGTCCCTCACCCGGAACCGGTTCAAAGCCACACCAACCCGCATCGTGATCCTCAGCTGCGACAGCGTCTCCCACGAGGGATGTGCCTCAATCCGTGTCATCCACGGTGCGGCTGGCGTCGTCCTAACCAGATCCAGACCCGTCATCCCCCCACCCTCTGCAGCGAGTACCGCAAGCTCCGTCCCCGTCATCGTCTCTTCCTCTCTCTTCTCTGCAACGATCCCAATCTCGGTTAGCGCTGAACCAGAAAATCGGTGAAGAACACATCCATCACCTTCAGACCAGCGTTGTGCTCGGCCAGCGCAGCTTTCAACTCGGCCTTCAGTTGTTCTTTTCCATCGCTAGCCAGCAGACGATCCGCCGTCTGTCTCCCGAGCACCGTCAGCATCGTGTCGCGCACCGCGGCTACATCGCCACTGTTTTCCTTGTCCTCTTTCGGCTTCTCTTCCTTGGGCTTGGCCTCTTTGCCCTCCGTGGCGTCAGCCACCCGCAGAGTCATCGCCACCCGCAGGTAGGAGCTCCCGCCCGCATCCGCCAGGTTCACCAGAAGCGGTTCCAGCACCATGGAATGCGTCGCAGCCGGAATAACAATCTCAGTCCTGTGAGCCGAGCCTTCTCGTCCCGACAGCCGGCCGGTCCGCACCAGGTAGTACACAACGCCGCCGACACCCAACGTAGCGACGAGAACTCCCACCACCACAGCGATCAACAAAGGAATAAGTGGAAACTTAGCTTCCACCGGAGCCGCTACCGAAGCGGGAGAGGAATCCGGAGGAGCCGCAGAAGAAGCGCCAGCAAGAACTGTAGGTGAAGTAGCCATGATGCCTGGAGAGAATGCAAACGGGTGGCCAGTCCAACCTTCGCGAATATTAGCGATTCTTCAGGATCGCCCTATAAAGCTCAGTCAAGAGCCGGGGGCCATACAAACAGCAAAGAACAGCCGAGGCGGCCAGCCGGTAGAACCCATCGTCCAGGTCCCGTACCCGCTAAGCCGCCTCAACCCGCTTCAGAAAATGTTACCGAACCATCGCAATCACATCCTGCGAGATCGTATCGAAGGTCGTCACCGTCTTGGAATTGGCCTCAAACGCTCTCTGCGCAACAATCAGATTAGAGAACTCTGTCGAGATATTGACGTTGGACTGCTCGAGCGCGCTATCCTGCACAACACCGCGCCCACCAGTTCCGGCCACTCCTGCAACCGCCTGCCCCGAGGCCCCAGTCGTCTGGAAGTTATTCCCTCCAACCGACACCAATCCCTGCACGTTGGCAACATTCGCCACCGCAACCTGGCCGATCGTCTCCGAGTTGCCATTACTGAACTTGGCCTGAATGACACCACTGGGGTCCACGGTGAATCCCGTATAGTTACCGCTTGCGAACCCATCCTGAGTATTCGCCCCATTGCTATTCGCGGACGCCAGCTGGCTGATCAGCGGGCTTGTGCCACCGCCATCCAGGTTCCAGCTGAAGCTGAGATTGCTCGCTCCGTCTGCCAACCCCGTAAACGTAATCGGACCCGGAACCGTGCTCACAGGGCCAAGGTTCGTCCACATTACCTGATTGGCTCCCGCGTTATCCGTAGTGGTTGCCCCTACTGTAGTGTTCCATACCGGAAGCGCACCTCCAGTAGTGCCCGTACCCGAGATAGAGGTCACCTTCTCCAGATTGCCGTTCGAATCGACGACAGTACTTCCAACGGTAACCGCAGTAGAGGCAGGCCAGGCCGGTAAGTTCGGCGGTGGAATCAGATTTCCCGAGGTATCGAAGCTAAGAGTTCCGGTTGCATTGGTTGCTCCGGTTGCATCGCCAGCGGGCAGCGCCACCGAGTAGCTCCAGGTGTTCGTAGCGGTCTTGTCATAGGTGATCGTCGCCTGATGGCTCTGCCCAAGCGAGTCATAGACCGTTACCGGCGTCGTAAAGGTTGTGCCAACGGTTGCTCCCGAGTTCAGGTTTGCGGTCACCGAAATATTCTGGGTCGCCTGTGCTCCCTCAGTAGCGCCAACAGGAAGCGTGATCGGCTGTGGGTTTGTGTTCGTGTTCACCACGCCAGCCGTCGCCGGATAGCCCAGCACAAACTGACCGTCCTGCGTAGTCAGACTGCCGTTGTTGGCCACAGTAAAGTTACCCGCCCTGGTCAGCGACTGCTGGCCGTTCCGCTCCACCACGAAAAAGCCATTTCCGTCCAGAGCCATATCGCTCGTGTTCCCATTGGCATCGGGCAAAAGGGTTCCCTCGCTGAAGTCCGTAGTCGTCGAACCGACCTTGGTTCCTGATCCAACCTGAATCGGATCGCCCGCACCCGACTCCCCAAGCTGCTGATGAAACAGATCTTCAAACGAAGTAGTCTGTCCTTTGTAAGCAACGGTGTTAAGATTCGCCAGATTGTTTCCAATCGTATTCAGCGCTGTCGAATCAGCTTCCAGCCCTGACAGTGCAATCGAAAAATTTCCCATCGTCTTCTCCTTGACCTTCCTGTTGATAGTTCTGTTGATCGCAGCCCCTTCTCAAGGGACACTACGGACTTCCAATGTTTGTCTTAGCTCGCCGTCGAGCCGCCCCATATCGCGTTTTGCCCTGGAATCGCCTGCAAACCCGAGGCAGCGTTGGCATTCGCCACCGCAGCCACTGCATTCGAGCTCGCTCCAGAACCAGAACCTGAGCCTGAACCTGAAGCTGAACTCGGAGACACTGCACCATCAAGAGTCCCGATTCCCTGGTTGATCGAAATCAGTTGTTCGAGGCTGTTAACCTGTGCCAGCTGCGTGATGTACTGGTTTGGATCCGTCGGCTGCGTAGGATCCTGGTTCTTCAGCTCGCTCACCAGCAAAGTGAGAAAGTCCTGCGACGTAATATCCGAGTTAGTCGCGGAACTGCTGTTGCTCCCGCTCGTCGTCGGACTGCTGCTCGAATCCTTTGGCGTCGCCTTTACCGTCGCGTTTCGCGGAGCCAGTGCCGAAGCCACCGTTCCCGCCGCTGAACTCCCTGACCCTACACCTGACCCTACAATCGAAGTTATGTTAGACCAATCCATTGTTCCTCTCCTCGTGTCTTATGCCGTTGAAATGAATTCCCCTCGGTTATGCCCTGACGCTTAACCAGCTTCCACCGCTCCCATGACTCGCCAGCGGCGACGTCCCATCTTCATCAACTCCGTGCAAACCTCGATAACTCGTAACATCTTCTGCAACCTTCGCGGCCGTCTTCACAGAGCTCTGTTGTTGCCCTCCCTCATGGCTCTGCCGTGGTGTCTGTCCGTTACCACTCTCCGGTCCAGTGGAGTTGCCTCGAGACTCCGCGTCCGCGCTCGCAGTCGGATGAACGACGACCGTATTCACCGCAACCTTCTCCGACTGGAGATAGGCCGTCAGCGAAGGCAGCTCCCGGTGCAGCATCTCCTGGCTCGCCGGCGAAGCCGCTGACACCGATGCGTTCACCACGCCGCCATCGGCCATCTCCGCCCGAACCTTCAACCACCCGTGCGTTCCATCCGGGATACCAACCTCGAGCGCCGTTGGAGTCGCCGACAGAGTTCGCGGCATTGGCTCCATAGACCGTGACACACCGCCCGAACTGTCTTGCTCTCTTAGCCCATTCGACGAGCCAGCGGTTGAGGTGCTGCCTTCGCCACCGGACAACTTCGTCAATCCCGCAAGGGTCGTCGCTGCAGATCCTGATGTAACCTCACCGCCTGACACCACAGCATGGACCGCCGCCGCAGGAGCGTCGCCAGTCGTTCGCACCTTCGTATCGGTGTCACCACTTGCATTCGCCGCTGTTGTCTGCGATCTCTCCTCCTTCGCGTCAGGCTTTCCGGTCGCAGCCGGATCTCCTGGTGCCGTCGTCGTCTCACGATCCGATACGGAGGTCTTCGTGCCATGCGCAGCGTTCTTGCTGCTGCCTAAAGCGTCGGCAGCCGCAGGCGCAACGCCAGACGATGTGCCTCCAGACAAAGAAGCAGCGCCAGAGCCAACGCCGCTCTTGCCACCCTCCACGTTGAGTGCAACATTCGAAGTCGCAGCAGGCATAGCAGGCGCAGCAGACGCGGCAGGCGTAGCAATCGCAACCGGCAAAGCAGACGCTACAGCCGCATGTACCGGAATAGGATTGGGTATCTGGACAACAACCCGGGCACCTACTCCGTGCGTCAACTTCGTCTCATCGGCTATCGGAGACACTGTGACTGCCCCGTTCTTCGCGGTCACAACCGGCTGGCTAGCATCTCCCGCCTGCGTCTTCGTCGCTGTCTTCTTCTCGGGAGCAACCTCCAGCGTCCTGCCTGTTGCCAAAGCCTCTCTCGGACTCACCGGCGTCTGGACCTGAGGCACCTGAATCTGATTCCCTTCCGCCTGCTGCTCCAGTGGTATCGTTCCGTACGTCTGCAAGCTGGTGGCCGGCGCAACCTGAGCGGCTGCAGGTGTCTCTGTCTGGTTCTCTTCGGTGCCCACAACCGGTTCGGCAACCTGCGCCTCTGCCTCTTCCTCCTTCTTCTGAACCTTTGGTGCCGCCACGATCGCAGGATGCAATGGCGCAGTCTTTGCGACGTTGATGTCTTTGCTCTCAACCTGAGCTGACGTCAACTGGCCCGCAAACATCTTTGCCTTGACACCAGCCGCCAGGTCAGGCGCATCAACCAGGTTCTTCGTAGTTGGTTCCGTCTTTCCAATCGGCGCCTCAGGCAGCGTTACAACCGTGGAGTCTCTCCCCAAGTCCTTCCCCAAGATCGCCGGAGAGATCTCCACACGAGCATCGAGAGTCTGCGCGAACGTGGGCCCGTCGGAATTTTCTACGTCGTGGGCTGCCGGCTGCTTACCGCTCTGCTCTGCACCCATTGCCATCAGAATCGCCGTACTCATCATCTCGGTCCTCGCCCATCTCCTGCGACTAGTGCAATAGCAATTCCCATTCCAAACATGCGACGAAACGATTAGGAAGCCTTCATCTCTTCCCTCTCTTCTGTCTTCTCCTTCGCATCGGTCCATCGTCGTCGCGACAAAAAGAGATCATCGGAGGAGGATTGCACTCTTCTCCCCTCTTCCATCTGCGCCCGCGCCTCCATCTCTTCGAAGACGCGCTTCATCTGCTCCTTCTTCAACCGGCTCGCGACATACTGTTCTCTCGCCGCATCGCTCAGCTCCTCGCGACCCACCCGAACTTCTTCGAGCTTCTGTCGCCTCCACCCCGCCGTCTCCTGTTGCGTCTCGGACATCATCCAGCCCACGCGATCGCCCTCCGTCAAAGCTTTGCGCCCATCGATACGAGCCACCTGCGCCGCACACTGCTCGACGGCAATCGCCTGCTGCGCCTCGCGAACCGCCGTCGTTAACCTTTGCAACTCAGTCGAGTGCATCTGTTCGACTGCGGCGTACAGATTCATCAATCGCTGCAGCGTCTCTAACCGTGTCGACATTCTCTATAGCTCCATCGTATTCAGCCGTGCCACACTCTCCTGCATCGTCACGCGCTCGTCGCTTCCCTGCTCCAGAAACGCGCGTAGCACCGGCATCGCCCGCATAGCCCGATCCAGGTCCTCATCCGTTCCCGCCTTGTAAGCTCCAATGCGAATCAGATCCTCTGACCGCGCATGAGCCGCCAGCAGTCTCCGCACCGTCGAAGCCCGTGCCCGATGCTCCGGCATCGTCACCGCGGGCATCAACCGGCTCAGCGAATCCAGCACATTCACCGGCGGATACCATCCACTCGCCGCCATCGATCGCGACAGTACCACATGTCCATCGAGCAGCGATCGCACCGCGTCCACCACCGGATCCTGCTGATCGTCGCCCTCCATCAGCACCGTATAGAACGCCGTGATGCTCCCCCTGCGAAAGTTCCCCGCGCGCTCCACCAGCTTCGCCAGCTTGGCAAACACCGACGGCGTATATCCCTTGCTCGCCGGCGGCTCCCCCGCCGCAAGCCCCAACTCCCGCGCCGCCATCGCGTACCGCGTCAACGAATCCAGCACCAGCAGAACATGCTTTCCACGCGCCGCATAAAACTCCGCCACCGCAGTCGCCGCCATCGCCGCCCGCATCCTCAGCAGAGGGCTCTGATCTGACGTCGAAACCAGCACCACCGATCGCTTGCGTCCTTCCTCTCCCAGCGAGTCCTCCACAAACTCCCGCACCTCGCGCCCGCGCTCCCCCACCAACCCGACCACCGTAAGATCAGCCGCCGTGTTTCGCGTCATCATCCCGATCAGCGTGCTCTTGCCCACACCCGAGCCGCCAAAGATCCCCACTCTCTGCCCACGCCCAACCGTCAACATCCCATCCAGCACCCGAAGTCCTGTCTGCAGCGGCTCTCGAATCGGTTCACGCTCCATAGGGTGCGGCACCGTGCCATCAAGCGGCCACATCTCAACCGCCCTCGGCGTCGGCAGGCCATCAAGCGGAGCCCCCAACGCATCGACGATCCTTCCCTCCATCTCCGTCCCCACAGCGATCTGCGGCGTCACCCCCATCGCAAGCACCGCATCTCCATAGCGAATTCCCTGCGTCTCCTTCAAAGGCATCGCCAGCACATGCCGCCCGCGAAACCCGATCACCTCTGCGCTGTGTCTCTGCCCCTCGCTGTCAACAATCTCGCAGCACTCCCCCACCGAACACAGCGGTCCCTCAGCCTCCACCGTCTGTCCATTCGCCTCCACCACACGCCCACTCCACCGCCACGCCGGACGATTTGCCAGCTGGGTCATGTAAGTTCCCAGGCCGTTCGCGCTCCCATTCACCGCGTCCTGTAAGTCGTCGCTCATGCCGGCCTCTGCTGCATCAGATCGAAGAAGCCTCGCTCAATCTCCTCCAACTGCGCACTCACACCCAGCTCCACTCTGCCGACATTCGTCTCGAGCACACACTCTCCAGCCGCAAGCCGCTCATCTCCCACCAGCTTCATAGCGGCGTCCTGATGCGCAGCAAACACCCCCTGCCACATCTCAATCTCGCCCACCGGCACGCGCAGCACCACCGCACTATCCTTTGCAACCTTCTCCAGCGCCACCCTCACCACACCTGTCAACAGAAGCGGATCGAGCTTTACCTCGCGATGCAACACCCGCACGGCAATAGCCAGCGCCAACCGAACAACCTCACTCTCCACTCCAGCAAAATATCTCGTCCGCTCCTGGCGAAACTCCTCTTCAATCTTTTGCAGCCGGGAACGCTCCTGCGCAATCTTCTCCTGAAGTTCGGCCTCCCACAAAAGACGAGCCTCAGCAGTCGCCTCACTCCGCGCTCTTTCAACCTGCGCCGACATCTGCTCCGCCTGCGATCGCAGCTTCCCGTTCAGTGCCTCTTCCTCTTTCAGCAAAGCCTCTACCTCAACAATCTTGTCCTCTGCCACGATCTCCGCAACGGGCTCCGGCCGATCCAACGGATAAAACTCAAGTCGCGACACGCTCCTCGCACCCGCCTTCATCAACCTCCCGGGCAACTGCATGGCAGCGCCGCGATCGGCCCCTGCTCCAGCGCTCTCAGACGGCGAGATCATCATCCACCTCCATCTTCAAGATCATCCTGCCCTCGCTCTCGAGCTGCCTCGCCAGCGCCAACAGCTCCTGCTGCGCCGCGTTGACGTCTCGCATCCGCACCGGCCCCATCACCTCCATGTCCTCCTTCAACATATCGACCGCACGCGAGCTCATCGCCTTGAACAGATGAGCCTTCACATTGTCCTTGCCACCCTTTAGCGCCATCGCAAGCACCTTCTTGTCGGCAGAACTTACAAACTCGCGAATACTCTCCGCCGGCACCGTGCAAAGGTCTTCAAACACAAACATCAGCTCGCGTATTCCAATCGCCACCTTTGGCTCGTTCTGTTCAATCTCTTCCAGAATCCCGCGGCTCTCGCCCTGGTCCAGACGGTTCAACAGCTCAGCGACCGCCTTGAAGCCCGAGTACGACTTCCGGCCACTCGAACCCATCTTCTCCATTCGCTTGTGCAGAGCCATCGCAACCGTCTGCGCCATCTCCGGCGAGAACTGCCGCATCTCCGCCAACCGCCGCACTACATCCACTCGCATCGCGCCCTGCAGGTTCATCAACACCGTCGAGCCTCGCTTGGCATCCAGATGCGCCAGCACCAGCGCGACCGTCTGCGAGTGTTCGTTCTCCAGAAACTTGCTCAGATGTTGTGCGTCCATGTTCTGCAACATCGCCATGTCGCCGTTCGTACGTTCGCGAATCTTCTTTACCTGTTGCAGCAGCTCCTCTGCCCTGGTCGCTCCAAATGCCTCTGTCAGCAACTTGAGCGCGTAGTCCGGGCCGCCGCGAACCATGTACTGCTGCGTCTCCAACAGTCCGTAAAACTCCGTCAGCACCTGCGTCAACTGCGACGCCGGAACATCTCCCAGCCGCGTAATCTCCTCGGTCACGCGACGTACGTCATTCTCCGAAAGACTCAAAAAGAGCGTCTTCGCTAGTTCGTCACCGATCGCGACCATAAGGATCGCGGCCTTCCGCAGCCCTGGAATATCCGCCGGTACAAATCCCGACTCCGGTGTCAACAACAGCGGATTCTGCCGCGTCGTCTCTGCCCCTGAAAACTGCATCGCTGTCCCCATTACGACCTCTCCTCAGATGTTCCAATCCATGCCTCGATCAACCGCGTGCTCTGCCCAGGCTCCCGTCGAATGTGCTCCGACACCTGCTCAAAGATTCCCTGCTGCAACTGATAGGTCTTGTTCCTGGCTCGCGGCAGCATCTTGTCCGGAGCCTCACTCGAGGCCAATAGTTGCTCCTCGGCGTTGTTCAACCCAACGTGTCCGGTATCGGCTGGCAGCAGCATCGGTTCACGCAAGGTCGCTGTCATCTGGGTCGCCACGGGACGCAATACAAACAGCACCAGCAGCACGCCGCAAAGCCCAATCACCGCCGTTCGCATCAGTCCCGGCTGCGTATGCAGCAACCCGCGCACCTGGTCCATCAACCTGTCCATCGTCGGCGGCTTCACCTCAGGCGCGTTCGTGCTGAAGCTCACGTTCTGCATCACCACCTGGTCGCCGCGCCGCGCATCATAACCAACCGCGGCCTGCGCCAGCTCCTCAAGCCGATGCATCTCCTCCGTACTCCGCGGCTTCCAAACCACATGCTCCAGCTTGCCCGCCCCTTCAGTCATGCTCCGATCGTTCACCACGACCGCGGCCGACACACGCCGCACCCGCCCCGGACCCTGCTCCGTATGCACCAGATGTTTTGTAACTCCGTAGGTTCCATTTTCCTGATGAATGCTCTGCCCCTGGGCTCCATTCTGCTGCGGATACACCGGCAGCGACTGAGCCTGCTTCTGCAGCAGCGGTGGAGTACCCGGCGCAGCCGCCACCTGCGATCCCGCCACCGCACCCTCAGGCGACGCGCCAGGCGAATTACTTGCCGTCCCAGGAATACCCGAGGGCCCTCCCCGCCCAGTCGATACCTGTTCGCTCTTCTGCATATTCAACGTCACCACTTCAGTCGGGTCGTAGACCTCGTCGGTCCGCTCCTCGCTGCCTTCGTCGTAACTCACATTCACCGTTGCCCGCACATTGTCGCGTCCAGCCAGCGGCTCCAGCATCGCGACCAGCTTTGCCTCCATCGCCTGCTCCGCGTCGGCCTCGGCCGCATTGCTCGAGCGCGGCTTGAAGTTCACGCGCCCATCTGCATCCACCAGAGTCACTTGGTCCGCGCTCAGGTTCTCCACCGACCCCGCCACCAGACTGCGAATCGCATCCGCCTGCTCCGGATCGAGCGCATCCCGCTTCAGCTTCAACACCACCGAAGCCTTCGCCACCTTCTCTTCCGCGGTAAACAACGAAGGCTGCGGCAGCACCAGGTGCACCCGCGCCGACTTCACCACGCCCAGCGTTCCAATCGTGTGTTCGAGCTCACCCTCCAGAGCCCGCTGATAGTTCACTCGCTCATCGAACTCGCTACCCACCCAGTTCGGCTTATCGAACAACTCAAAGCCCAGTCGCCCCGTCTGTGGCATCCCCTTCGCCGCAACCTCCATCCGGGCCTTATCCAACATATCCGCCGGCACCTGCACTCCCGCGCCATCCGCCGTCGTCTCGTAAGGAATTCCAGCAGCCGCAAGCTCCTGCGAGACCTGCTGCACATCTTTCGCATCAAGCCCGTTGAACAACACCCGCCAGTCCGGACGCCCCGCAAACCACACCATCGCGGCGCACACTGCCGCCAGAAAAACTCCAGCCGCAATCAGCCACGTCCTCTTCGCCGCCGGCATCGCCATCAGCCGCTCGCGCATCCCCGAGACCATCGCCTGCGCCTTCTCGAGTGGAGTACCGGCAGCCACACCAGCGCCGGCTTCTCCCGCTCGTTGCATCCCCGCCCCGCCAACCTGTTCTGTCTCAGCCATCTCGCCCCAGTGTCTCTCTGAACCCTAAGTTCTTAAAACTGCATGCCCATCATCTGTTGATAGGCGCCTACTGCCTTGTTCCGCACCTGCAGCGCCAGCTCGAACGCCATATTCGCCTTCTGCGTCGCAATCATTGCGTCGTGAACCTCGACACCCGAGCCATTCAACAACCCGGTCACGGCCTCAGACGCCTTCTGATCGAGCTTCGTCGTCTCCTTCACCATCGACTGCAACACCCCCGCAAACGGCACGCTCCCCGCGCCCCCTGCGTTCAACGCCGCAACCCCAGCGTCACTCAGGAAGCCATCATCGAGGCCTCCAATCCCTACTCCGCTCATCACTCCGGAACCAACAGGCAATCCGACCACAATCCCTCCTCTGCGTCTCTATCTCTTCGCGCGCTGCACGATCGCTCTACTTCAAAAGATCAAGCGAAGAGTTGAAGATGCTCTTCTCCGCCGTAATGGCTGACGCATTCATCCCATACGATCGCGTCGCCCCCATCAGATCCACCATCTCCGTCAGGGGATTAATATCCGGATACGCCACGAATCCATCCGCCCCCGCATCCGGATGCGAGGGGTCATACCGTTGCAATGGCTTGCTTGCATCTGCAATCACACCAGTCACCTCAACTCCGCCCGGCGTCGGATTGGCAGCCGTCAGATCACCGCTCAACCCACCGCTGATCCCACCGGTGTAGATATTCTTGAAGCCGCTCCCCGTACTAATGCTCGATCCGCCATTCAACTGATTCACCATCGAGTCCTGAAACGTGCCGCCATTCTGAGCTTCAAACACCACATGGTGCCGCTGATACGGGCCGCCCTCAGGTGTCCGTGTTGTCTCGGCGTTGGCCATATTCGAAGCCACCACCTCAGCCCGCACTCGCTCGGCCTTCAGCGCCGAACCACTCACATCCATCACTCCGAAGATATTCATGGCCTATTTCGAATCCATATGAATTGCACTCATCACCGTTGCGAACTCGCCCTTCAAAAGCTGCGTGCCCAGCTTGAACTGCATCTGTGCCTTAGCCAGTTGCAAGCCTTCGCGGTCGATCGATACGTTATTGCCATCCGGCCGGGCCACCAGTCCATCGACATCCTGCATCGGAGCCAGAACCCCTTCAAGACCCGCCGCGCCCGCGCCATCGTTCAGCTGCTGCGCAAACACCTCTTCGAAATCGAACCCCTGCGTCTTGAACCCAGGCGTATCCACATTCGCCATATTCCTGGCAGTCACCTGCATCTGCTGACTGGTCAGATCCAGATACCGTCCCAAAGCATCGCTCATCGCTGTCGTCGTCTGCATAGGCCCTTCACCTCCACGCCATGACATATGCAGTCCTACGACCAAACAAAAGCGCCCTCAAATGAGAGCGCTCTTATCAACTTCCAACCTCGAACTGTCCATCACCCACAGATTGCCTGAAAGTCAGAGATCATGACCGTCGAAAAATCAGAGATCGGGGTCGGGTTTTGGGGAATTGGAATGAAGTTTTTTTCGGCTGGTGTTTGGTGGTTTTTGCAGGGGTTTTCGGGAAAAAACGTGGTTTTCGTTGTGGTGTTTTGGTGGTGAAGACGTGGTGAGATGCGTGGTGAAGGTGGTGTTTTAGCATCCACTTTTCGCGTGACGAAAAATACGCCACGATTTTCAACTATTTTTTAGGCGATCTCGATTTCTGACTTTTTGACGATCTTGATCCGTGATTTTTACACGATCACAGCCAGCAGCCTAGATTCCAAGTCAGCCAACCTGCTCCAGCCTGCAGCCTAGACTCCAAGCCAACCTGGCTCCAGCTAGCAGCCCTCGGCTTCAAGCCGCCAGCCTGACTCCAGGCTACCCGTCCTAACTCCGGGTAGCCCGCCGGAAGCGAATCTCCTCCTCGCCAATCTCCATCTTCTCCCCTGCCAGAATCGCGCCGCGTTCCAATACATGCATCAGCTCTCGCACATTGCCCGGCCAGCTGTGTTCGTACAGCTTCGCCTCCGCTTCGGTTGTCAACCGCTTGCGTGGCATCTCCTGCCCCATCTGCTCCAGAATGTGCTCCGCCAGCAGCCCAAGATCGTCCATCCGATCCCGCAGCGCCGGCACCTCCACCGGAAAGACGGCTAGCCGATGGTAGAGATCCAATCGAAACGTCCTCTCCGCGCCAGTGCTCGTAGCCAGCTTCTCCAACGGTTGATGCGTCGCGGCGATCACACGCACATCCACGCGCATCGTCTCGTTATCGCCCACCCGCTGCAACTCGCCGCACTCCAGAAACCGCAGCATCTTCGCCTGCAGCGCCATCGGCATCTCCCCAATCTCATCCAGAAAGAGCGTCCCACCATGCGCCGCTTCGATCCGTCCGGTTCGTGACTGCACCGCGCCAGTAAAGGCTCCGCGCGTATGCCCAAACAGTTCAGCCTCCAGCAGAGCCTCAGGAATCGCCGCGCAGTTCAACACCGCAAACGGCTTCCCCGCCCGCTCACTCAACCGATGCAAGGCCCGCGCCACAACCTCTTTTCCGGTCCCCGTCTCCCCTTCAACCAGCACAGTCGTTGACCGCGGAGCTACCAGCCGAATCAAACGCGTCAGTTCGCGCATCGGTTCACTCGCGCCAATCATCTCCGGCAACATCGGCTCGTTCTTCGCCGCGGGCCGCGTTGTCTCCTCCCTGCCCAGCAGAACGGCAAGCGCCTGCCGCGTCGACTCCAGACGAACCTGCTCTTCTCTCTCCCGCGCCTCGTCCTGGTCCACATCTTTTCGTACTGGAGACGGCATCCGAATCGGCACCCTCGCTCCCGCACCAGAGGCAGCAGTTGCCGGAGCCGGTGTCGCCACAGGCACTGAAACCGGAGCCGCGGCCCACGCCGCCGTATCGTTCACCGGAGCGTTCTGGGCCTCTCGTAACGCATGCAGCAACTCATTACGCCGTGGACTCCGCGCTCCACCATCCACACCACCATCCACCCGGAGCAGCTCCATCGCTGGATACATCATCCGGATCACGCTCGCGAACTCACCCACCTCAAGATCCGGCAGCCAGCTATCCACCAGCAGCGCCTCCGACCGCGCGTCCTCGAGCTGCGCCATCGCCTCGGCTCCTCCACTGGCCTCGCGAACCTGCCAACGCAGCCCCGTAAGAGAGGCACGCAGTCGCTGTCGCAACCCCGCATCAGCACTGGCCAATACCACCGTCCGCACAGCAGCCACCTCGGCTGCATCTATGTTTGACACCGAGTTCAACACCGACTCCCGTCCCATGCCCATCTCCGTCACCCTATCCTCTCGTCGTTCGTATCCGCCTTCACCTGCTGCAACATCGTCCTCATCGTTCCAACTGTCTGGTTCAACCGCACACACTCTTTCAAAGCCTCTCGAATTGCCTCCAGCATCGCATCCGGCTCTCCGATCATCTCGCCCATCGCCAGCCTGCACTGCAACACCGTCAACGGCTGGCAAAGCCCGTGCAACGCGACGTCAAGGCGCTCCACAAACTCTGCGCGACCAGCCTCTTGCACCAGCTCACGCACCGGCATATGCCGCACTCACCGGAAGCACGCCAACCCGGCCCACACTCTTACGCCCGCTGCTCATCCGGTAACCTTCTCCGCGCACCGTCTCGATGACCGAGTACCCCAGGTCGCCATCCCCACTCGCCGCCGCCAGCTTCCGCCGCAGATAGTTGATGTACACATCCACCACGTTGGTCCCGGCATCGGGAGACATCTGCCACACGTCCCGCAGCAGCTCGCTCCGGCTGCAGCACTGCCCGCCCCGCTTCAGCAAAAACTCCAGCAGGCTGAACTCCTTCACCGTCAGATCCACCAGATAACCGTTCCGCATCACCTTGCGCTCCATTCGGTTCAGTTCGACGTCGCCATGCCGCAGCACCGGATCCACAAACTGCTCCCGCCGCCGCAGCAGCGCCCGGCAGCGCGCCGTCAGTTCATGAAAGCTGAACGGCTTCAACAAGCAATCATCCGCGCCAAGGTTCAAACATTTGATCCGCTCTTCCACCGAGCTGCGGCCCGTCAGCACCAGCACCGAGGTCTCATCGAAGCGCCCGCGCATCTCCGCCAGCACTTCGGTCCCATCTTTTCTCGGAAGACTCAGGTCCAGCACGATCAAGTCCGGACGATGTTCCTCCGCATGCCGCAACCCGGCCTCGCCATCACCCACCCAATCCACCTGGTGTCCCTCCAGCTTCAGACCCTTCTGAAGAAACAAACCCAAAGCTGCATCATCTTCCACAATCAGAACTCGCATTTCGTCTCCCAAGGCACAATCAAGATGTTCAGGTCATCCGTTCCAACCGAAATTACATTACCGTTTCGGTGGCGTGTTATTACCTTGGTGCATCCAACTCATCTTGACAAGAGTTCTTCGCGATCTTTTTGTAAGGTCAATTTCAAAACGGGAATTTCCTCACTACCTCGCCAAAAACCGCTCCACCCGCGACGACACAGCCTCAGCATCGCAGCTCATGATCAAGTGCGCGCAGCTGCCCGCTGAAACATACGTCTCCGCACCCACCGCCTTCGCCCACTCCAGCGCAGGCTGCGGAGTCACCATACGATCCTCCGCCGCCACAATCACCAGGAACTTCACCGGCACGGACCGCGCAACCTCGTCAATCGTTCTTCCATGCAGCACATCATGATGCATAATCGCCTTCGCCTGCCACACCCTGTCATTCGCGTCCTGTCGTTGCGGCGACTCGACCGTCTTCAACCACTCTGCAAACTGCGCCCTTGGAATCTCGGCGTTCCTATACTGCGGTGCGCTCACAATCAGCGTCCCAATCGCATTCGCAAGCTTCAACTGCGGCTCCGTCACATACCGCCCGTGCATATACTCCGGGTCTGCTTCAATCGCGTCGATCACAATCTGCTTCGACAACAGATCAAAGCTCGTCACCTGCGGCGTCCCCACAATAGGCACCGCAAGATCGACGAACTTCGGAAACAGCACCGCCCACGCAAACACCTGCTCTCCGCCCATCGACAGCCCCACCGCCGCGTGCACATGCCGCACATGCAACACCTCGGTCAACACGCGGTATTGCGCCCGCACCATATCCTCCATCGTGAACTCCGGAAACTCCGGCCCATGCTGCCGCCTGCTATTTGATGGCGACGACGAGACCCCATCTCCAAACGCATCGAACGCCACCCCGAAGAACCGCGACGTATTCACCAGCCGATGCCCAGTCTCTTCCCGCCCAAAGAGAGGAGCCAGATCCTCGCTTCGTCCATTCAGCCACGAAGGCATCACCACCACATTCGACCCATCAGCGTTCAACGTGCCAAAGGTGCGGTACCCAACCCTGCAATCCAACACCACCTTGCCACTCTCCAAAGCGCAGCTTCCCAACTCCGCAATCTTCTGCGACTCTTCCGCCCGCCCCGCGGACACAGCCAGCACCAAGGTCACCACCACCCCAAAGATGCGAACCAGCTTCGAAGTCTTCATGGAATCAGCATATCCCGCGCTCTCTCTCCCAACCGCCAGCACTCCTAGAGGCACGCTCGGAAAATAAACTCGACAGATCCCTTGCAATTCGCTTTTTATTCGCTACAATCATCCGCATGGCAATTACACGGCGACAAAAAGAGGTCATCGACTTCCTTTCCAGCTTCACCCAGAAGAATGGCTACTCGCCCTCCTACGAGGAGATCGCCAGCGGCCTGGGTCTCAGCTCCCTCGCTACCGTCCACAAACACATCACCAACCTCCAGAACAAAGGCCTCCTCCAGCGCGCGCACAACCGCAGCCGCTCCATCGACGTGCTACCCGCACGCAGCGGCAAAAAAGGCTCCGACCGTCTCCCCCTGCTGGGCCGCATCGCCGCCGGCAAGCCCGTCGAAGCAATCGAAAGCGCAGAGAGCATCTCCCTCTCAGACATCATCGGCAACCGCGAGGTCTTTGCCCTCGAAGTACGAGGCGACTCCATGCGCGACGAGCACATCGTCTCCGGCGACTACGTTCTGGTCGAGCGCACCCGCACCGCCCGCGAAGGCGAGATCATCGTCGCTCTGATCGACGGCTCCGACGCAACCCTCAAGCGCTTTTACCGCGAGGGCAGTATGATTCGCCTTCAACCCTCCAACACGGAGATGTCCCCCATCTACGCCCCGGCCGCGAATGTCAGCATCCAAGGCAAGGTCCTCGGGGTTCTCCGAAAGTACGCATAAGATTCACTCCCCGTCCGCCTGCCCCACTGCTTCCTCCTCCCACCTCCCCCGTCTAAACGTCGACTCTGCAACATTGCCACGCCGTCACGTAAACTTTTTCGTAGTCGACGGAACCGCGGAGCGCATTCCTGCGTAACCACACTCCGAAGACACATATCACCAGCACCAATGGGAGCAGCAATTGGCTACGCAGCGTAAAAACAAACGAAAAACCTGGCTCTGGGTCGGCCTCAGCGTCCTGGTCGTAGCCGTCGTTCTCGGCGTGGTCGCAGCCGCTCACGGCAACACCACAAAGTTTGAACCCTCGCAACTGGCCAAGGTAGAGCGCGGAGACATCGCCCGCTCCGTCGTCGCCACCGGCAAGGTTCAGCCCATCACTAAAGTAGAGGTCAAATCCAAAGCCTCGGGCATCGTCACTCGCCTCGACACCGACATCAACGCCCACGTCCATCAGGGCCAGGTTCTCGCTCAACTCGACCAGCAGGAGATCCTCGATCAGGTAGCCGCGCAGAAAGCCCAGCTCGCCGCCGCCGAATCAAACGCCCGCGCCGCTGAAGCCTCCATCCAGTACGACAGGGTCAACGCCGAAGCGCCCGACCTGCCCATGTACAAGCACACCTACGATCGCAACCTCCAGATGTCTAAAGAGGGTGTGGTCTCGCAGCAGGCCCTCGACGATGCTCAGCAGAAGTACCTCTCTGCCGCCAACACCCGCGACAAGGCCGTCTCTCAAATCTCAGTCGACTCCTCCAAACTCCGCCAGGCTCAGGCCCAGGTCGCTCAGAATAAGGCCTCCCTCAAGCAGCTTGAAGAGCAGCTCGGCTACACCACCGTCACCTCGCCCATGGACGGCACCATCCTCTCCCGCGACGTCGAGATCGGCGACGCCGTCAGCTCCATCCTCGTCCTCGGCTCCACCGCGACCCTTGTCATGACCATCGGCGACACCAACCAGGTCTACGTCCAGGGCAAGGTCGACGAGTCCGACATCGGCAAGGTCTATATGGGCCAGGCCGCCCGCATCAAAGTCGAGTCCTTCAAGGACAAGACCTTTCTCGGCAAAGTCACCAAGATCGCACCCCTGGGCGTAGAGAAGGATAACGTCACCACCTTCGAGGTCCGCGTCTCCATCGACAACCCCGGCGGCGAGCTCAAGGCCAACATGACCGCGAACGCCGAGATCCTCCTCGAAGAGCACAAAAACGTCCTCACCGTACCCGAGCAGGCCGTCCTCTACGACAAAGACCGCAACGCCTCTGTCGAGGTTCCCGACCCCAAGCAAAAGAACGGCCGCAGAAAGATCGACATCAAGGCCGGCATCTCCAACGGCACCAAAACCGAGATCCTCGCCGGCCTCAACCCCGGCGACACCGTTATCCTTCAGCAATAACCGGCACGGCCAGTGGCAACAAGAAAGTCCGCCAATCGAGCGTACAAGGATCGCAACCTTCACCCGACGAGCTAACATCTAAACCGCAGTTACCCAGAGTCGAAAAGTCGAAAAAAAGGAACGCCCATGAAGATGACAGTCTTCGCCTCCACCGCCGCAATCCTCACCCTCACCGCAGCCACAGCCTTTGCCGCCGACGGCAACTTCGAGCGCACCCTCAGCGCCGGCAGCTCTCCCAACGTCTCGGTCTCCACCGGCTCCGGCGAGATCCGTCTCCATCCCGGCTCCGGCGATCAGATCCACATCGTCGCCCACCTCCACTCGAGCCACGGCTGGATGAGCGGCGGCTCGGACACCGACAGCCGCATCCAGCAGATCATCAGCAACCCGCCCATCGTCCAGAGCGGCAACGACGTCACCATTGGCGAACGCCATAACAACGACCTCTACCGCAACATCTCCATCGACTACGACATCTCCCTCCCCCGCGCCTCCACCATCAACTCCACCACCGGCTCCGGCGATATTGATATTCAGGACGTAGGCGCCGCCGTCAAAGCGCAGAGCGGCTCCGGCAGCGTCCGCGTCCACGGCGTCCAGGGCATGACCACCCTCGGCACCGGCTCCGGCGACATCGAACTTCAGCAGACCGGCCCAGGCGACGTCAAAGCCGAAACCGGCTCGGGAAGCATCCAGCTCCGTGGTCTCAACGGAGCCCTCAAAGCCAGCACCGGCTCCGGCGACATCACCGCCGAAGGCCAGCCCACCAGCGACTGGAAGCTCTCCACCGGCAGCGGCAGCGTTCGCCTCACCGTCGGCAGCGCCCACTTCAACCTCGACGCCGACACCGGCTCCGGAAACATCAGCGTTGCTCAGCCCATGACCATGCAGGGCAGCCTCAACCGCCACCACGTCAGCGCGGTCGTAGGCGGCGGCGGCCCCACCCTCCGCATCGGCACCGGCTCCGGCGACATCTCCATCAAGTAGTCCTCCCCAAACCAATCAGACGGGGGCCGCGAACCCCAACTCGCAGCCACCGTCTTTTTTATTTACCTTCACCCGACGCTAAGCGATGATGTTCACGCGCCCATTCTCCAGGTCATAGACTCCACCCGCTACCTTCACTCCGCCCTCTTTCACGGCCTTGGCAATCAGCGTAGAACTCTCCTGCACCAGCCTCGTCTGAAACACCACATTTGCCTTCACCGCCTGCACCACATCTCCATGCGCCTCACGCACTCCCGGCATCAGGTGCTGGTACAGTACGCTAATCTGTCCCGGAACCTCTTTGCCCTGTACCGCTGCAGCGATCGCCCCGCAGTTCGTATGTCCCAGAATCAGAACCGCCTTCAAGCCCAACACACCCACACCATACTCCAGGGTTGCCATCACCTCAGGTGTCACAACATTTCCTGCAACCCGTGTCACGAACACATGCCCGATGCTCTGATCGAACAGTATCTCCACCGGCACCCGAGAATCAGCACACGCAAGCACCGCAGCAAAAGGCTCCTGCTTCAACACCGTCTTCTCCTGCAAAATCTTCAGGTCTTCGGGAAACGAAGTAATCTTTCCCGCAATGTATCGCTCATTCCCCGCCATCAGCTCCTTCATTGCCGTCTCGCCCGTCATTCCCGTCTGCGCCAGCGCCAATCGACCAATACCCGCAAACTCTGCCAGCGCGCCAGCCGCTACCGCTCCCGCAACAAACTGCCTCCGCGTCCACTCGCCCGCAATCACTCGCCGCATAGTCTCTCCCGATGCCAGAAAGCTTACACCACCGCCATCGGTTACCCTTAAACCATGCCCCTCGCATCTCCTCCCCGCCTCATCGTCTTCGATCTCGACGGCACCCTCATCGACTCCCGCGTCGATCTCTGCAACTCCGTCAACGCCACCCTCGCCCACCTCGGCAAACCCACCCTCCCCGAGGCCGTCATCTCCGGCTACATCGGCGACGGAGCCTCCATGCTCGTTCGCCGCGCCATCGGCGACCCCGAAGGGGACATCACCGACGAGCAATATGTAACCAAAGCGCTAACATTTTTCCTCGACTACTACCGCATCCACAAACTCGACAACACCTACCTCTACCCCGGCGTCCTCGAAGCCCTCCAGGCCATCCGCGCCACACACCCCCAAACCCTCATGGCCGTCCTCACCAACAAACCCGTACACCCCTCCCGCGACATCTGCGCCCACTTCGGCCTCTCACCCTTCTTTTTCCAAAACTACGGCGGCAACAGCTTCCACACCAAAAAGCCTGACCCCCACGGCCTCGAAGCGCTCATCGCCGAAGCCTCCACCCTCGCCGGCCGCACCATCACCCCCGCCGAAACCATCATGGTAGGCGACACAGACATCGACGTCCTCACCGCCCGCAACTGTGGCGCCCGCAGCATCGGCTGCACCTTCGGCCTCAAGCCCCACTCCCTCGAAGACGCTCCACCTGACCATCTCGCCCACACCCCCGCCGACTGGCTCTCCTTCATCCTCGCAGATCCGCAGTAATTTTTTGACGCCCTCCCCGCGGCTTGCTACCCTCATCACCACCCATGGCCGCCGCACCCAATCCGCTCGCCACCACCTGCTGCATCATAGGAGGCGGGCCCGCAGGCATCATGCTGGGCTTTCTTCTCGCCCGCGCCGGCGTCAAGGTCACAGTCCTCGAAAAGCACAAAGACTTCTTCCGCGACTTCCGCGGGGACACCATCCATCCCTCCACCCTTGACCTCCTCTACGAACTCGGTCTCCTCGAAAAGTTCCTCACCATCCCCCACTCCCAGGTCGCAGCGCTCTCTGCCACCATCGGCGGCCAGCGCTTCCCCATAGCAAACTTCGCCCACGTCCCCACCCACTGTAAGTTCATCGCCCTCATGCCACAGTGGGACTTCCTTGACTTCCTCTCAAGCGAAGCCAGCCGTCTTCACGCCTTCACCCTGCGCATGGGATGGGAGGCCACCGGCCTCATCCAGCAAAACGGCACCACCATCGGCGTCCGTGCCAACACACCCGATGGCCCGGTCGAAATCCCCGCCACCCTCACCGTCGGCTGCGACGGCCGCCACGCCATCTCCCGCGACGCCGGCCACCTCACACTCCAGGACGTCGGCGTCCCCGTCGATGTCCTCTGGCTCAAGATCGCCCGCCAGCCCTCCGACCCCGAGAACGCTCTCGGCTACATCAACTACGGCCGCCTCATCGTCCTCATCAACCGCAGCGACTACTTCCAGGTCGGCTACATCATCGCCAAAGGCACCTTTCCCGCCATCCAGCAGCAAGGTCTACCCGCCTTCCAACAAAGCATCGAACGCATCGTGCCCTTCCTCGTCGGCCGCACCGCCGAGATCGACTCCTGGGACAAGGTCAAGCTGCTCACCATCCAGGTCAACCGCCTCCTCGAGTGGTCCTCCCCCGGCCTCCTTTGCATAGGCGACGCGGCCCACGCCATGTCTCCCGTCGGCGGCATCGGCATCAACATCGCCATTCAGGACGCCGTCGCCACCGCCAACATCCTCACCGAAGCGCTACTCTCCAACACCCTCAGCCCGCACAATCTCGCCCAGGTACAGCACTATCGCGAAAGCGCAGTTCGCAACACCCAGCGCGTGCAAGTCGTTGCTCACCGCATCCTGAACCGAGTCCTCCACAACCCCGGCCCCATCCAGCCGCCCCTCGCTCTCCGCATCCTCACCAGCCTCCCAGGCTTCCAAAATCTCCCAGCCAGCTTCGTAGGAGTAGGCCTGCAACCCCAGCACATCAAAGACTTCTAGCCTCTACTCAAACCCGCGATTCCAGCTCGAAATCACCCGCGTCTCCCGCTCCCACCCCATCACACTCACACTCCCCGTCCCCAACGCCAGCAGACTCCCACCTGTAGCCGCCAACCCAATCCACCGCGCCGCCAGAATCCGCAATATATGAGCATGCGCAAACAGCGCCACCTTCCCACCCTGCGGAGCAGCCGCCAGCGCCCGTGCGATCACGCCATCCGCGCGCTCCCCAACATGCTCCACCGTCTCGCCACCAATAATCTCGTCCTTCCACACCGACCAGCCCGGAATCTCCGCCTGAATCTCCTTGGTCGTCTTCCCTTCATACACACCGTAGTCCCACTCCTTCAACCCGTTCTCCACCACAGCCTGGTCGCCAAACCCCGCAATCGCGCAGGTCTCCTTCGCGCGCTGCATCGGGCTTTCAAACACCGCATCGAACTTCGTCCCCTTCAAATAATCCCGCAGCTCCTCTGCCCGCTTGCGTCCATGGTCGGTCAACGGAATATCCGTCCGGCTCGTATGCGCCCCGCTCAAACTCCACTCCGTCTCCCCATGCCGCACCAGCCACAACTCAGTTCCCACACTCATCACAACCTCCGTACTAAATAAACTATCCTACAAAGATGGACTTCCAGCTCTCCACAACCTACAAGCCCCAGGGCGACCAGCCCCGCGCCATCTCCGAGCTCATCTCCGGCATTCACGCCGGTGAAAAAGATCAAGTCCTCCTCGGCGTCACCGGCTCCGGCAAAACATTCACCATGGCCAAAGTCATCGAAGAGCTGCAGCGCCCAGCCCTCATCCTCGCGCACAACAAAACCCTCGCCGCCCAGCTCTACCACGAGTTCAAGACCTTCTTCCCCAACAACGCCGTCGAATACTTCGTCTCCTACTACGACTACTACCAACCCGAAGCCTACATCCCCGCCGGCGATCTCTTCATTGAGAAGGAGTCAACCATCAATGAAGAGTTGGATAAACTTCGTCTCGCCGCCACCCGCAGCCTCTTCGAGCGCCGCGACGCCATCATCGTCTCCTCGGTCTCCTGCATCTACGGCCTCGGCTCGCCGGAGGCCTACTACGGCATGTTGATGCTCCTCGAAAAAGGCCAGAAGATAAAGCGCGAAGACATCACGCGCCGCCTCGTCGAGATCCTCTACGAGCGCAACGACGTCGACTTCCGCCGCGGAACATTTCGCGTTAGAGGAGATATCATCGAGGTCTATCCAACCTATGACGAGAACGCCTACCGTATAGAGCTCTTCGGCGACGAAATAGATTCACTCTCCCAGATCGACCCCCTCTTCGGCACGGTCCGGCAAAAGTACTCACGCCTCCCCATCTACCCCAAGTCCCACTACGTCGTTCAACCCGAACGCAAGACCACCGCCATCGCTTCCATCATCGAAGAGATGGAGTGGTGGGAAAAAGAGTTGGAAACCCAAGGCCGCTTAGTCGAGTCCCAACGCATCCACCAGCGCACCCGCTTCGACCTCGAGATGATCAAGTCCGTAGGCTTCTGCCACGGCATTGAAAACTACTCCCGCCACTTCTCCGCGCGTCTCCCCGGCGAACCACCACCCACGCTCCTCGACTACTTCCCGCAAGACTACCTCCTCTTCATCGACGAGTCCCACGTCACCGTCCCCCAACTCCACGGCATGTGGCACGGCGACCGCTCCCGCAAACAAAACCTCGTCGACTACGGCTTCCGCCTGCCCTCCGCGATGGACAACCGCCCCCTCCGCTTCGAAGAGTTCGAGTCCCGCACCGGCCAGATCATCTACGTCTCCGCAACCCCGGGCGCCTACGAACTCACCAAATCCGCCGGCGTAGTCGTAGAACAAATCATCCGTCCCACCGGCCTCATCGATCCTCAAGTCGAGATCCGTCCCATCAAGGGCCAGATCGACGATCTCCTCGCCGAGATCCGCGACCGAACCGCAAAGAATCAGCGCGTCCTCGTCACCACCCTCACCAAGCGCATGTCCGAGGACCTCGCCAGCTACTACACCGAGGTCGGCGTCCGCTGCCGCTACATGCACTCCGAGATCGAAACCCTCGAACGCATCAAGCTCCTCCGCGACCTCCGCAAAGGCGAGTACGACGTCCTCATCGGCATCAACCTCCTGCGCGAGGGCCTCGATCTTCCCGAGGTCTCGCTGGTAGCAATCCTGGACGCTGACAAAGAAGGCTTCCTCCGCTCGCAAGGCTCTCTCATCCAGACCATCGGCCGCGCCGCCCGCCACATCGAAGGCCGCGCCATCCTCTATGCCGACAAGATGACCGACTCCATGCAGCGCGCCATCAACGAGACCGACCGCCGCCGCGAAAAACAAGTCGCCTACAACGAAGAAAACGGCATTACCCCCGCCAGCATCATCCGCCCCATCGAGATGGGCCTCGCCGGCATACTCAAAGCCGACTACGCCGACCTCACCGACGAAGCCGAAGGGATGCCCGACTTCTCCACCCAACAAGAGCTCGACACCTACATCGGCAACCTAGAGTCCGACATGCGCGAAGCCGCCAAAAAATTCGAGTTCGAAAAAGCCGCCAAGCTCCGCGACACCGTAAAAGAACTCCGCACCAAAGAGTTTCTCTTCAGCTAATCCCTAACCATAACTTTGACATTTGGCTGACATGGTCAACCACAACTTTTGGGCCCGGAGAAACGTCCATCACTGTGCGGGAGAACTCATCTGCAAGAAGAGGCATGCACCCTCTCGAACATCAAAAAACCCGCCGCCTTCGCTTCGAAAGAAAGAGTCCATGAAAAAACTCGCCCACGCCCTGGTTAACACCTTGTTCGTAACTGCTCTGTCAGCGTCCGCATTCGCGCAAGCCCCCATCGAGCGCCAGCCACCACAGCCTCTCCCAGACCAGCAGCAGGCGCAGCCTAATCAGCAAGACGAACAAGCCTACCCTCAGCAATACGATCCGCAGCAGGGCGACCCCCAGTATCAGCAACAGGCCGGCCCTCCCGACCAGCAGCAACAAGGCCCGCCGCCCACCATCGCGCCACAGCAACTCGACCAGCTAGTCCAGCGCATCGCCCTCTATCCCGACCCGCTCCTCGCGCAGGTCCTCACCGCCTCCACCTTCTGGAACGAGATCCCCGACGCCGCCACCTGGGCCCAGCAACACAACTTCATGACCGGCGATTCCCTCGCCCAGGCCATTCAGGCCGATAACCTCCCCTGGGACCCCAGCGTCCTCGCCCTTCTCCCCTTCCCGAACGTCCTCGACATGATGGCTCGCGACCCCCAGTGGACCGGCACCCTCGGCAACGCCGTCCTCGGCCAGCGCCCCGACGTCATGGACGCCGTCCAACGCCAGCGCCTCCTAGCTCACGACTACGGCTACCTCGTCCCCAACGCCTACGACAACGTCGCAGACAACGGCGGCTACCTTGAGATCCAGCCCATCAACCCCGCCTACTACTACGTCCCCGTCTACAGCCCGGCTATCGTCTTCTATCGTCCACGCCCCGGCTTCATCATCAGCACAGGAATCCGCTTCGGCCCCGTCGTCACCATCGGCCCGGCCTTCGGCGTCTTCGGCTGGTACGGCGCTGGCTTTGGCTGGGGAGGCCACACCATCCTCATCGACCACCACCCCTGGACACGCACCTACTACAACCGCGGCGTCTACGTTCACCCCTACTCCCATCCCTACGTGCGCCCAGCCGCCCCTCGCGTAGAGAGTCACACCCACTACGAAGAGCACGGCGAACAACACGGCGGCGACCACCACCACTAACTCCCCAACAAAAGTGCCCGGCGACCTCTTCGCCGGGCATCCACACCACTTCGTCCAAATCCTCACATGGCGTCCGCAACCAGTCCCTTCATCGTCAGACTCTCCGGCGTCCCTTCCTTGCTCAATCCTTCCAGCACTCCCTCTCGATCCCGCACCGTACGATTCTGACTGACCTTCCACTTCCCCTCCAGGCGGCCAATCGGCAGCTCCAGCCCCACAATCCCCTTCATCATCGTCTCGATAAACTCCTCCGGCGCATCGCTCACCTTCCACGGCATCGCTGTCTCGGCTTCGTTCTCATTCGTCAGTCTCTCAAGGTGTGCTCTCATCCAGCCCTTGTCCTCCATCACCTTCAGCGATCCGTACGCGTGAACCACAACATAATTCCACGTCGGAACCTCTCTCCCATGCTCCACCTTCCCCGGATACCACGTCGGCGAGATGTAGTGCTGCGGACCCGAGAAGATCGCCAACGCCTCAACCGACGCCTCCAGATCGCGCCACTGTGAATTCGCGCGCGAAACGTGGCCCCTCAGCACGCCCAGCGGCGAACCGCCCTCCTCAAGCACCATCGGAATATGAGAAGCCACCAGCCCCGACGAACTCAGCGTCACCAGTGCCGCCAGCGGCTCCGCCCTCATCAGCGAATGCAGCACCGGCACACGCCGCTCTTCATTCGCACGTGGAATATACATACCTCACCTCACGCCTGCAGCATAAGCCAAACCACTCTCAACCAGAATAAGATAGACACCGGGCAAACCCACAAGCGAGCCATCCATAATCCGAGATTCGAGGCTAAAAGAAAAATGATCATCGTCAACGACGAGTACGTCACACTCGAAACCACCAACGGCCCCATGCGCACCCACATCGTCCGCCCCGCCGCCCCCGGCCGTTACCCCGGCATCGTCTTCTACTCCGAGATCTTCCAGATCACCGCCCCCATCCGCCGCACCGCCGCCATGCTCGCCGGCCACGGCTACATCATCGCCATGCCCGAGATCTACCACGAGTTCGAACCCGCCGGCACCATCCTCGCCTACGACCAGGCCGGCTCCGACCGCGGCAACGTCCTCAAGACCACCAAAGAGCTCTCCAGCTACGACGCCGACTCCCGCGCCGCCCTCGACCACCTCAAGTCGCGCCCCGATTGCACCGGCCGTCTCGGAGCTATGGGCATCTGCATCGGCGGCCACCTCGCCTTCCGCGCCGCCATGAACCCCGACGTCCTCGCCACCGCCTGCTTCTACGCCACCGACATCCACAAAGGCTCGCTCAGCAAAAGCGGAGACGACTCCCTCGAACGCGCAAAAGACATCCAGGGCGAACTCCTCATGATCTGGGGCCGTCAGGACCCGCACATCCCCCTCGAAGGCCGCATGGCCGTCCTCGCCCGCCTCAACGAACTCCAGAAGAAGTTCAGCTGGCACGAGGTCAACGGAGCCCACGCCTTCCTGCGCGACGAAGGCATCCGCTACGACCCCGAACTCGCCTACAGCCTTTACGGCCTCGTCTTCGATCTCTTCCACCGCAAACTAGGCGAAGGCGACCAGACCACCCACACCACCGCCTCCACCGAAACCCGTCACTAACATCCAGACTGAACCGCGCCCCTACATATCCCACTCAAGTGCCATAGCCCTTGCCACCCTCTCTCCGTACGATCGACCTCAACTGGCATATCAGAGTCAACTTCTACATCCCATCCAACGCGGATCGGCCCTCCCCACTTCAGCATTTAAGGAAACCTGCATGAAACAAAGTTTGGCCTTCGGAATCTTCCTCGCGGCAATCATTACAGCACCGGCACACTCGCAGATATCGGTCTACATCGGAACACCGCCCCCGCCGATCCGCTACGAACCCCCTCCGCCGCCACCCCCCGCACCCGACGTCGTCTGGATGGAGGGCTTCTGGGCTCCCCAGGGAAACCACTACCGCTGGATCCGCGGTCACTATGACCACCCGCCTTATCCCGGAGCCTACTGGACCCACCCGCATTACGATCGCTATCCCCAGGGCTGGCAGATTCACGAGGGCCATTGGGACCGCGAGGACCACGACCATGGCCGCGGAGAAGGCCACGCCTATGGACACGATAAAGACCACGGAGACCACGATGACCGCAGCAATCACGGTCACGATCGGGACCACAACTAACGCACAAGAACCCAACCAGCGCAGACCCGAAAGCCCCGGCTCATCCTGCCGGGGCCTTTCTCGTTCAGGGGCTGAAGAATGCTATCGAACGCTCGAACTGCCTGCCCAGTTGGCAAGATACGTCTTCAAGAACCGGCTGAACTCTTTAGCGTCCTCTGACAAACGGCTGCCGCGGTTGCTAATCTGATAAAAGTCAAGGCTCACCACCGGGTCAATCAGCGCGCTCATGGTGACCTTGCGGTTACGGCAGGCGAGCATGCCAAACGAAGGAATGACGGCGATACCTTCCTTGGCCTCCACCAGTGCAATCTGCGTCTCCAGTAGCTTCACGGTCTGTTCGCGTCTGCAAACGATGCCAACCTTAGCCAGCTGCTTGTCGATAATCAACTGATGGGGATAGTCCTTGGTCAGTGAGATTAATCTCTGCTCGCTGAGAGAGGACCATCGCGTCGGTGCGCTGTTGATCGCAGCCCCCTGATCCGGGAAGACTGCCATCAGTGCAAAGCGAAAAAGTGGACTCCTCCTCATTCCCGAGGAGTTCTTGAAGATCCCAACTCCCATATCAAGCTTTCCGGCTTGCACCCGCTGCTGGATCTCGTCCAGCCAGCCGTCGAATAAGCGAATATGCAGATCTGGACGCCCCTTGCGAAATTGCTTGATTGCCAGCGGTAGTACATTCGCCGCAAGCCAGGGAGTTGTTCCGACTGAGATCCAGCGTTCCCGGCCTTTGGCCACTTGCTCGATACGAGACATGGCCGCATCCAACGCTCCCAGACTCGGTTCCGTTACCGCAATCAGTTCACCTCCGAAAGCTGTCAAGGTGACCTGTCTGGTCGTGCGGTCGAACAGACGGAATCCGAGTTGTCGCTCCAGCTCGCGGATCAACACACTCAATCCCGACGGAGTGATGAGGAGTTCTTCAGCGGCACGCGCAAAGCTCCGATGCCGTGCGACCAGATGAAAAGCTTTTAGCTGCCTGGATGAAAAATCCATTGTTGATGATCCCTCAACAGACGTTAACTATTCGGAACTTGTTGTTCATAGTGTCAGAATCTACAAACAACATCAAGAGATCTGTGGCCGAACAAGGCCCGGACTCCGGGAGGAAGAATGAAGTTTCAACGAAGTCTGTGGCGGCTGTTGCCCGCTGTCGCCCTTATGTTCACGGGTGTAATCGCCCGTTCTCAAACGGCTAGTGCACCTGCCGTAAAGAACGTTGTGCTCGTCCATGGTGGATTCGTAGACGGCTCTGGATGGGAAGGTGTCTACAACATCCTCAAGAAGAAGGGATATACCGTCACGGTCGTTCAGAATCCCACAATATCTCTTGTGGATGATGTAGCGGTAACGAAGAGATCTATCGCCGCATTGAATGGTCCCGTAATTCTCGTTGGCCATTCGTACGGTGGGGCGGTCATCAGCCAGGCGGGATCGGACCCTAAGGTCGCTGGGCTTGTTTACATCGCCGCATTCGCCCCAGACAATGGCGAATCTGTCAGCTCTCTGATCAAGAACCCTCCTCCCGGTGCACCGGTCCCCCCGATTCTGCCGCCACAGGACGGCTTCCTGCTTCTCGACCGGGAAAAGTTTCCAGCATCGTTTGCCGGTGACGTAAAGCCTGAGATGGCAGAGTTCATGGCGAACTCGCAGGTCCCATGGGGAATGGACGCGTTGAATGGCGTCGTCACCGAGGCCGCTTGGAAGACGAAGCCGAGTTGGTATCTCGTTACCACTGACGATCGGATGATCCCGCCTGACGCTCAGCGAGCCATGTCGAAACGAGCCGGCTCAAAGGTTGTTGAGGTCAAGGGAAGCCACTCCGTCTACGTCTCACGGCCCGACGCGGTTGCTTCACTCATTGAGCAAGCGGCGGCTGGTAGTTCTACCTCGAAGCAATGATTTCGTGGTCGAGTTACCGCCAGCTAACCGCCAGATGCCACCGCATCTTCCTGTCCATGGTCTTTTCAAGCACATGAGCATACTCCAATAACTCCGAGAGCACCTGCTCCCCCTCGGTTCCGAGCTGTTGCGGATCAGCCTCCAGCGTTCTCAACAACGCGCACACCGTCTTCAGCCCGTCTGCGGGGGAGTACCACTGCGGCGGGGGCAGCCGGCGCAACAGCTCCTGGTTCCCCGCGCCCTCCTCAATCAGAAGCGACATCGAATTCTCATCTGCCGAAAAAAACTCAATCAGCGGTCGAACCCCAAGCCGGAGAGCCAGCCGCTCCAGCGCATCCTCATGCCGCGCCAGCGATCGCCCGTTTACGAAGATATCGAACCCAGGGTCTTCGCCCTCGACCACAATGTACATGGAAGCAGCCATTCCCCAAAGTGTACCGCGCAGAAGTCTGCACAGAAAAGTATCAACGAAGAGACAGCATCGTCTCTTCTTCGCCCATCTTCAAGGCCAGAAGCATCCCCGCACCAGCCGCAAGCAGCACCACTCCGCTGACCACCCTCACCGTCAGCTCAGGCCGCATCAGCGCATAACTCTCCAGCAAAGTCAGCAGCGGAATCACCAGGTATCGAGCAGCAAACCGCACCGGCATCATCTCCCGCAGCAGCCACACCAGCAACACCACCTCCGCCACATCGACTAACGACGAAAGCGACACCACCGAAGCCAGCCCGCTCCACCGCCAGACGAACTCCTCCCGAACCGCACTACAAACCAGCAGAAACAAAGCGTTGCTGAGACAAACAACCGCAAGCGCCTCCGCCAGAGCCATCCCCCGCAACAGACGATACAGCCACACACTCGACAACCCAACCCCAACCACCGCAAGGCACACCGCACCCTGCATCAACCGCCCGCGAAGCGACCCCGAAAACTCCAGCGGTAGCAGCAACAAAAGCCCACCCAGTCCCACCAGGGCCGGAACCAGAAACCGCCGAACCCCACGCTCCTCATCCCCCGCCGCAACCACCATCACCACAACCACAGGAACCATGGCAAACAACGCCGACCGGCTGATCTCCGGCACACCAACCCGCGCCCACTCCCCCACCACCATAGGAATCCCAAAGAACCCCACCCCAGCCGCCGCGACCCGCAGCCCCACCCTCCCAAACCGAACCCGGCCCCGCACCAACAAAAACGCAACGAACCCAATCAACCCATAACGAAGCCCCTGCAACTCAAGCGCAGGCAAACCCTCCGCACGAGGAACAACCCACGACGTAGCCGACAAGACACAAACCGCCGCAAACGCAATCCACACCGCGCGTCTCATCCTATCGACTCACCGCAACTCACTCCCCTGCAACTCACTCCCAGGGAACTCACTCCACAGACAGAAAGACCGCGCAAAGTGCGCGGTCTCTCCCTCCATTATGCAACCTTACCGATTGCCGCCGCCCGAAGGCGCACCAGACCCGGAACCCGAGCCCGGCCGGCGACCGCCACGACGACGTCTTCCGCCACCCGGCCGCCTCTGCCCACCAGGTCCGTTCGCGCCCGGTGCTCCGCCGCCCGCCTGGACCGGAACAGCGCCCTCCGCACGGTTGAAGTTAGGCTCTTCCGCCGACTCGTCACCATCCTCGTCGAACTCCTCACCCTCATCGTCGCTCCCGTCGGCATCACCGACAACAGCATCCTGACGACCGGGTCCCCCGGCTGCACCGGCCGCGACGCTGCCTCCATCCGTACCAATCTGACCAGGCTCCGGAAGACCAAGCTTGGCGCGCTGCTCCCGCAACACAGCCTTCCTCGAAAGCTTGATCCGGTTCCCTTCAATCGCCAAAACCTTCACCAGGATCTGATCGCCTTCGCGAAGTTCATCCTTCACCTCCTTCACGCGATGTTCCGCGATCTCGGAGACGTGAAGCAACCCATCGGTTCCAGGAAAGATCTCCACAAACGCGCCGAACTCTGCGAGACGAACCACCTTACCAAGATAGGTCTTCCCAATCTCAGGTACAGCAGTCAGATCGCTGATCATCTGAATCGCGCGTGCAAGACCATCCGCATCGCTCGACGCCACATTGACGCGTCCAGTATCGTCCACATCGATCTTCACGCCCGTGGCATCAATGATGCCGCGAATGACTTTGCCTCCCGGCCCAATCAGATCGCGGATCTTGTCGGTAGGAATCTGCAGCGTATGAATGCGCGGAGCGAACTGCGACTTCTCCTGGCTCGCACCCGAGATGACTCCATCCATCGTATCGAGCAGAAACAGCCGACCCTTACGCGCCTGCTCCAGTGCCTCGCGCATGATCTGCGGAGTGATCCCCATGATCTTGATATCCATCTGCAGCGCGGTAATTCCGTTGCGCGTACCCGCAACCTTGAAGTCCATATCGCCATAGTGATCTTCCGCTCCGGCGATATCCGTCAGAATGGCGTAGTTATCGCCTTCCTTCACCAGGCCCATCGCGACGCCTGCAACCGATCCCTTGATCGCAATACCCGCCTGCATCAGTGCAAGCGACGCACCGCACACGGTAGCCATCGACGAAGATCCATTCGACTCCAGGATGTCCGAGACGACACGCAGCGTATAAGGCGACTCATCCTCAGCCGGCAGCACAGCCTCAATCGCACGCGAAGCCAACGCACCATGCCCGATCTCTCGCCGTCCCACGCCAGACATACGCCCCACCTCGCCAACCGAGAACGGAGGGAAGTTGTAGTGCAGCATAAAGCGGCGCTTCTGCTCTCCCTCATAGCTCTCAAGCCGTTGAGCGTCATCCGTCGTACCCAGGGTTGCACTCACCAGCGCCTGCGTCTCACCACGCGTAAACAGAGCCGAGCCGTGAACCCGCGGAAGCACACCAACCTCGATGCTCAGGTCGCGAATCTTATCGAAGGCACGATGATCCGGACGAATCCGATCGTGCAAAACCTGATCGCGGAAGATCTTCTCGCGCAAAAGCTCGTAGTATTTGCTGAGCTTCTTCGCAGCCGCCGCATCACCCTCAGGCAGATCCTTCTTCAGCTCATCCTTGATCGTCTTGACCAGCGCATAGCTCTCGAACTTCGGATGCTTCTCCGTGTCGAGAGCATCTTTCAACTGCGAACCAACCTTTGCCGTCAGCTCGTTCAGATACGCGTGATCGACTTCCACTTCACTGACCGTGCGTTTGGTCTTACCCGCGCGAGCAACAAGGTCTTCAATCGCCGCACAGATCTTTTTGATCTGCTCATGAGCAAACTCAATCGCATCCACCACACGGTTTTCAGCGACCTCCTTTGCGCCAGACTCGATCATCACAATGCCGTCCTTCGTTCCGACGACCATAATGTTCAACTTGCTCTGCGCCCGTTCGGCGTAAGTAGGATTCACTACAAACTGATCGTCAATCAGACCGATTCGCACCGCACCAACCGGGCCGTGAAAAGGAATATCGCTCAACGCCAAAGCGCAGCTGGCACCATTGATGCCAAGCACATCGGGATCGTTCTCTTTATCCGCAGAGTAGACAAACGCAACCACCTGGGTCTCATTGCGAAACGCCTCAGGAAACAGCGGACGAATCGGACGGTCGATCTGACGGCTCGTCAAGATCTCCTTCTCACTCGGACGCCCCTCGCGCTTGATGAACCCACCAGGGATACGGCCACCGGCATAGGTAAACTCGCGGTATTCCACGGTGAGCGGGAAAAAATCGATCCCCTCTTTCGGATCGGGGGAGGCGGTTGCCGTCGCCAGAACTACGTTATCGCCGCTTGAAGTAAGGGCCGCACCGGGGGCTTGCTTCGCCATGCGTCCGGTCTCGAATTTAATTTGCTTGCCGCCGGCAAGCTCAACTGTCACATCCTGTTTCATGTTGCCTCTCTTCTCTCGTGTTCTATCGAATTAATAAGCTTGAATCGCGACATCCATTGATCGGGCGCGAAAAAGCGCAGCTCGACGCTGGCGACTAGTAAGCCGCCAGCAAGCTGCGCTGGAATAGGTTGTTCGTGGACTCGTTCATGGACCAGCACCCGCGTGAGTCGAAGACCATAGACACACCACCGTGGCGTCCCATCGTCAGCAACCCCGGCGACAAGGTCTTACTGGACCTTGCACGAAGTTGCCAGCCGAATGAGAACGGGCCGTGTATGCTCCCATAGTTTGAACGGTTTCTCCGGGGATGATGCGGTTACTTGCGGATTCCGAGTTTGCCGATGACCTCACGATAACGGTCCGCGTCACATTTCTTCAGGTAATCAAGCAAACGGCGACGCTTGCTCACAAGCATCAGAAGCCCGCGACGCGATCCGTGGTCCTTCTTGTGTGCCTTGAAGTGTTCCGTCAACTCGCCAATACGCTCGCTCAAAATAGCGATCTGAACCTCTGGACTCCCGGTATCTGAGTCGTGCGTGCGGAACTTCTCAATAATGTCTGTCTTTTTAGCGGATGCCAACACAGCTGTTTCTACTCCTAATCTTCTTTCTAATTCACTCTTAGTGTCCACATAAGGATAGCACCGCTGGCGAAACCGGGCAATCCACGGCCGCCATCGATGCGAACGATTTTCAGGAAACTTTAAGCGAGATGCGTCTTCAAAAACTCGAGCGAACGCTCCCGCGCCAGCTTAGCCGAGGCAGCGTGGTAACTGCTCGGATCGGCGTCACGGTTAAAGGCATGCCCCGCCCCTTCGTAGATGAAGATCTTCACCTCAGGATGAGCCGAACGAACCGCATCCACCTGATCCTTCCCAATGTGGCTATCATTCGCTCCAAAGTGCAACATCACCGGACAGCTCGGATCTTCTTTTGCCACCGATCCAACGCCGCCCGCATAGTAGCCGACGCAGCAGGAAGGCTGCATCCCGTAGTCTTTGCCGCGCGTAGCCACCAGCCAGCTGGTCAGCCCGCCGTAACAATAGCCGATGACACCAATCTTCTTCCCGGCCTTCTTCGCCCACTCATACGCCGCAGCCACGTCCATCAGCGTCGGCTCAGGCTTCAACATGCCATAAAAGTTATAGGCCCGTTTCATATCCTCGGGCTGGTACGTCAGATCTACGCCAGGCTCGAACCGGTCAAAGATCGCAGGCGCAACCACCAGAAACCCATCTTTGGCATACCCATCGGCCACGCTGCGAATGTGGGCGTTGACGCCAAAGATCTCCTGCACAAGAATCAGAACCCCAACCGCTTCTCCAATGGGCCGCGCAACATACGCACTCAACTCATGACCGTCTTTTGCCTTCAGCTTGATCCACTCACTCATAACTCCATCATATCCAATTCATCGAGCTTCTTTGCCATCGTGAGTTGTCAAATAAAAGTAAAAGTCACACTTTGAAACCACGGATACGGTGTCCCGTCTCTAAAGTTCGTTGCATAAACAGGGTGTCATCCTGAGCGAAGTTTGGCGCGTTTTTGTGCCAAACGCAGTCGAAGGATCTGCTGTATGTCCGGTTGGCGAACAGATTACGGTCGGAAATATGCTGTGAACTTCCGAGACACAACACTGGAAGATCCTGCTATCTCCCGTCGTCTATTTGTTCTTGGATTCGGTGTAGCTTTTGATCTCTCGCGTCCAGCGAAGAAATCGAAACAGTTGTCTTTTTTCTTTCCAGAACAGGTTCCAGAAATCGAGCGCGCGCACGGTATCCGCACGTTGGCCCGAATAGGTCTCGAGTCTCCATCGCAGATACGGGCTTCGCCACGGCCTCAATCTGTTACCGCGCGTCGCGTTCCAGAGAAATCTGATCTCTTCGCCCATAGGAGTCCTCAACACTAAAGTATAGGCACTCCCTCAGAGATGTTCTGTCGTTGCCTGTTCTTTTGTTGTCATCTCCCGAAGGGAATCTGCGGTCGCGGTTGCCGTCGTCGTAGCATTTGCCGTTGCCCTCTTCTTTTGTCTCCTCTATCGTCCAGCCACAGGCCATGACAACTACTTCTTTCTAAACTCAGGCAAAAAGCGACAGTTGCCAGTTCAAGAGCAATCGCAGGCAAACCGCTCACCCCTGCAAAGTTCTGTCAACCCCCAAAACCTCCCAACTCCAATCTGTACAGTTACATACGCGTGGCGTATTGGTCATACCCAATCAGCTATACTTGAATTAGGACACATTGTGAGGAAGCCCCGAACGGAATCGGGGCTTCTTTATGTCTCCGACGCGTTTAAGCCGGCAAGTCGCCTGGATTGAATACTTTAGCAGCAAGCCATTTATAATGAACACTTTGCACTCTAAATAGACCGCAAACGCATGAAAACAGATACTTTATCAATTAACGGGTACAGAGGGGAGGGGTAGTACACAAAGTCCAGGCTCCTGAACAAGATAACTCCAAACGTCCCGCCTACGCGGCCAGGAAACTGCTCGCATCATCGTGCAGCGGGACGGAGTGCCGAAGTCCACTTATCTCATACGCTGAAAGAGGTCCTCCTGGTTTCCCAGGTTACTGATGACGCTGAGCAGCGCCTGATGTTGAGTTTCGGCAGCCGAAAGCTGCGTTGCCACCTGCTCGGGATTCGCCGAAACCAAAGTGCTCTGCGCCACAAGAAGCTGACTTTCACTGGTCTGCGCAAAGGTACTGGCGGAGTTGAGTCGGCTCAAAGAGCTGTCGAGTGTTTGCCGCTGATCAGACAGCTGACCAAGAGCTGTGGTGAGGGCGGCCGTATCGGTCGTGATGCTAGCGGTCGAGGCGCCACTCGAGATATCGCCGATCAACTGACTCAGTGCGCCAACAATCCCGGTGGCCCCCGAACCGAAGACAGAGGAGCCCGGCAGATTGATTGGAAGCTTTTGTCCGCCTGGCACCTCGACGGTTTGCACATTGGTGTCGCCGGCGTAGGTAGCTGTCGGTGGAACGGCGGCGGTATTGAGCGTAAAAGGCTGGACCGACCCCTGGCTACCGCTGAAGAGATATTGCCCTTGATAACTGGTATTCGCCAGCGAGACCACTTCAGTGAGAATCCCGCTGAGCGCTTGAGCGACGCTGGCGTTGTTCGATGTGTTCTGTGTGCCGTTGTTGCCCTGCACCGCGAGCGAGAGCGCCTGATTGATCTGTGTCACCACGTCGCCCAAAGTCGAGTCGGCAACCTGCAGCCTCGATCCCACCCCGGTAGCTGATTGAACGAACGTGTCCGCTTGTTCGATCTGACTGGCCAGGAGGGCGCTCTGCGCGACAGCAACCGGGTTGTCCTGAAGCGATTGGATACTCAATCCGCTTGATAGCTCGGAGGTCAGGTTGTTGATCGTGGAACTGGACTGGTTGAGTGCCCCGGTCAGGCTGCTGAGATAAGTCGGATCTACTCGCAAGATGCGCTCCTGATTGATAGTTAGTTAGGGTCGAAGAGTGCCGCGTCTTCTTAGGTCACTGTAGTCTGTTCACCAAGATTGATTGCGCTCGCCATCAGGGCGTTAACGATCGAGAACACCTGAGACGCCGCTTGATAGGAGCGCTGATATTGCGTTAGATTCGATGCTTCTTCGTCGGACGATACACTCGAGAGCGAATTGCGTTGCGACGTAAGCTGGGTGAGCGTAGCCTGCTGCGTCGCATTCTCCGTGGTCACGCTCGAAGCATCGCTGCCAACCTGATCGAGGAACGAAGCGAGGAAACCTGTGGCCGTCTGGCTCCCGACCACATTGGTCGTGGAAAGATCGGCGAGAGTAGTAGCATTGCCGTTGCCCGAAGACCCCTCTCCAGCAGAGGCAGCCGCTACGGCCCCAGGAGAGGTTGCCGAAACTGCGATCGTTGCAGCAGAACCAGTCGCACTGCCCGGCAGGCTGAAGATCGCCAGTCCTGGGTTCCCGCTACTGTCAACTCCTAGCTTGTTCTGCTGATTGACTGCAGTTCCAAGGGAAAAGGCTAAGTTATCTAACGCCGCGGAATAAGTCGGCAAGTACTGATCCCTCGCTTGCAATGCTCCACCCAGGTCTCCGCCGCTGAGGTTTGAAGTCACGTCCTGAGGAGGGTCCCCTGCCAGGACGTCTGTGTTGCCTGCTACCTGTGTCGTGCTCGCTTGAAAGGACTGATCACCGCTAACCAAAACTGCTCCGCCGCTGGTTGTCAGAGAAATGCCGTTCTGTGAAGTTGAAATTTGGTCCAACCCAACGAGCTGAGACAGTTGATCGATATCCTCTTGCCGCTGGTCTTCGAGACTGCCGGCATCTCCATTCGGGCTGGTGCTGGCGATCTTGGAATTAAGAGAGGCTATCGAGGAGGTGAGTGAGTTTATCTGGCTGACGTCACCGCTGACTTGCTGATTAAGACTGGTAGAGATCTGCGAAAGCTGACTCGATGCGCTGTTGAATGCGCCGGCTAACGCGGTAGCAGCAGTTAGTACTTGCTGTCGTGTTGCTGTATCAGACGGATTAGCTTCCAAGGAAGATAAAGAGCTAAAGAATCCGTTGATCGCAGTGCCAAGTTGAGACGACGCTACGGCCCCCGACCCCGTTGAAGCCGAGGTCAATCCGAATATGTTTTCAACCTGCTGCAAAGCAGTTTGAAGCGCTGCGCTCTGCGAGGTAGTCTGTGTTTGCTGCTGTACACGCTGTTCGAGAACGCGATCCCTCTGTGACGAAACGGTAGCGGTGACTCCTGAGCTCTGGGCTTGCCCGCTAAGAGAGACTGAATCCCCCGACTGGAAGCTCACGACCTCCCGTGTGTAGCCAGGAGTGAGTTGATTCGCAACGTTGTTGGCGGTTGCGTTCAGGGCAGCCTGATCGGCCAGTAAAGCCTCACTAGCTATATTCAATAATGACGTTAGTGTGCCCATTGGTCTCTCGTGTCTCTCCCGTGTAGGCGGTGAAGTGTAGCCAGATTCGACTCACAATTTTGAAGAATGAGTTCAAGCAGATGCTTCTTTGCCAAAATTGAACTAAGACTACCCTTGCTGCATACGATGCTGTACTTCGCAAGCGCTGAGATTCGCTCTTCCAGGGTTTGCAGTCGATTCAGATCCAGAATGGTGAGAGCCTTAATCGTCTCATCGAGTGCATCAGCCACTGTTTGATCAATCGTCATCGTTATTCCAGTAAGGACTGTATGATTTTGTCTGCCACATCCGACGACGGCACTGTGTACCTTCCAGCGGCGATCGCTTCCTGCAAGGATGAAACCTTCGCGGTTCGCGTATCGGAAGCCGCTAGAGACTGAAATACCAGGCCCCCTGTTGAACTCAAAGCCGCTTCGTCGGTGTGTCCGACAGTTGCGCTAAGTGCTTCAGATTTATCGGCTACGGTCCCGGACGCATTCACGGTTACAACCGGCTGCGTCTCAGATGGAGTGATCGCGTTGGTTGTCTGTTGACTGCCGATTCCACTTGTATAGCTCATGATGAGCCTCCGTCTACATGACTATATCGGCATCCAATCCACAAACTTTAGTACCCGGAGGTCTTCTTTTCTGAGTGTCGTTGATGCTCTTGAGCGACCTGTTTGACTACGCTTCGAGCGATCCCGAAGCCGCCACCCTTCGATATGGCTTTTGCAATAGACTCCGTCCCGAAGCTGCTCATCGTGTCGGAAGCAGAATCGTCCTTCTTCTCCTCATCTCCCCAACTACTTTGCCCGTGCTGCATTGGCTTTAGAAGTTCCTGTAACATCGTCGCTTCAAATTGTTGTGCGGCATCCACCAACTTGGCTTGTTTTTGTCTTTGTACGTCGGAAACTGTCGGGATTGAAAGATCTGAATCTATTTTCATAGGACTTCGATCTCCGCTTCCAATGCTCCTGCAGACTTCATCGCCTGAAGGATCGAGATAACGTCTCGCGCTGAGGCCCCTATTGTCTGGAGGCTTCGAACCAGGTCATCCACAGTAGCTCCCTGCTTTAACTCAATTCGGTTGACCGGCTTATCTTGAGCGTCGACTCTTGTCTGCTGCACGACCTGTGTCGTGCCACCAGAAGAAAATGCATTTGGTTGTGATACCTGAAACTCGCTCACAACGTTGACGGCTAATCCACCGTGAAGAATCGACACCGGCTGCAAGACAACTGTTCCACCAATAACTACCGTTCCCGTGCGCTCGTTGACAACCACCTTTGCGCGAGGAAAGACAGGTACTTCTATTGACTCAACCTGAGCCAGGAGGGCTGGAACCTCTTCACCCGCGGCCACAAACAGATCAATCCTCCGACTATCGAGAACATGCGCAGCAGGTCGTCCTAACGTGTGATTGATCGCAAGCGCCACCCCTTCTGCGCTTCGAAAGTCAGCATCGTTCAACAATATTGAGAATTGCTTTCTTCCTTCCAAATCAAGCGGCACACCACGTTCTACCATCGCCCCGAAAGGTACTCTTGCAGTATTGGGGTGATTATATTGTTTTACATTCCCATTAACGTTGATCGAATATCCCCCTACCACCAATGGTCCTTGCGCTTGTGCATATATTTTTCCGTCCGAACCATAGAGAGGAGTCATGAGAAGTAGCCCTCCTTCGAGGCTTCTCGCATCGCCTGCCGAAGAGACCGTAATATCCAGCTTGGTACCTGGACGAGCGAAGGGCGGCAACGTAGCCGAAACAAAGACTGCGGCAAGATTTTGTACTCTAATCGCCGATGCAGGTACGCTGACTCCCATACGGAGCAACGTTGACGCCAACGTCTGTGCAGGAAAGGTCGTCTGCTGGCTATCGCCGGTACCTTGTAGACCAACAACTATGCCGTATCCGACCAATTGATTGTCACGAATACCCTCGATTGAAGCTATATCTTTAATGCGCGCCTGCCTCGATTCAGAAGCTGACGCATCAGAAGAAAGAGCATATACAGTCGAAGCAATAAAAAGAATCGATAGACATGCAAAGGAGATCCAGGGCCTTATAACGTTTTTGTTTAATTCTATTTTTTTTGGCTTGTCGTCAACATGCATGAGTTCCTCGCTAAAAAATCAATACTTTTTCCAAAAGACGAACCAGGGCATTTTGACGATGGGTGTAATCGTTGATAATTCCCTTCCCACGCACTTCTAGCTCGAGGCTAGAGATAGCTGTCGATAGAACTTGGTTTTGTTGAGAGATATCCTCGGGACGGACTAGTCCTCTCAAAATGATCGTCTGTGTCTGTTGACTAAATTCGACCTGTCGAGCGGCTTCTATCACGAGCATTCCATTTGAAAGAACCTCAATCACTTGTCCTCCAAACGTGGTGCTCAAGCTCGAATTCGTTGCACTTGTTCCCTGCGCATTAAGTCCTGATGAGGATGTTTGGTTGATCAAATTCTGCAGCGCATTACCGGCACGCAGAGCGCCAATTAAACCAGAGATAGAGGAACTGGCGTTGGATGCTCTGGAGTTCTTTACCGTGCCGTCCGTAGACGCTACGAGGCTCTCGGAGACCACAACTGAAATCAGATCATGCGGCCGCATAGCCCTCACATCCGTATTGATGCGAGTGAGCCTTCCACTGTCAGTCCAGATAGATCCTGGCGCAGGTTGGATGTTGGAGTTCTCCGCCCGCACTCTCTCTAGATAAGAGGACAAGGACGCCGCAGCCACATTAGGCTTTGGCTCAATCAACTTATGGATCGCTTCGGTCTGCGCGTGCAGCGAGGGGAGGCTTAAAAGCAACACCAATAACGGAGCGATTACCACTGAGAAATAGCTCGAAATTTTATTATCTAACAACATCCAACAGGGCTGGCTTATCGAGATATGGACCTCGTTGTGCGCACGTTTTTGGATAGAATTAAAAAAAGAAACTACCTTTAGGGTCTTCCTCATGGTTTCATCTCCACATCAAACGGCCCTCGAACGATACCGGAGAATTGTTCCGTTATCGACTGGTTGTCTGTGTTTCTACGTAACAGCCTGACTTTTACGAGATCGCCCAATCCGCCATTCCCTTCCGAGGTACCAGCGACTTCAATACGCAAGGAGCTTTCTTGCCTCCAGAGGCGAACGGTATCGCCGGCACGAACTACAACAGGAGCCAAGATCTTCGTTGCACGTTCCGGCACTTTAAGTTGTGCCGGTAAGATTGAATTACGCAATGGAAACGCAAATGCTGGCCATCCTGGATGATCACAAGGGATAATCATCGCCCAGCTTTGATTCAACACTGGGTCAGACTGAATCTTCGACACCCTATAACCACCGCCCACCGATATTGAATACGGGGAAGTCTCGAGGTTCGCGGCGATCGCATCCGCAGGCGTTCTGTAGCAGACTCCAAATGCATTGGTGAAACATATTCCGTGCAGCAAGAGAAAGAAACTTCTGCCAACCGTTTTAAATATTGAAAATCTATTGAACATAGCATTCTACCGAACGAGACCATTGATTTGCGAGTACATGTCGTCGGCGACATGTATGACTTTGGAGTTGCTCTCGTAGGCACGTTGCGCCAGAATCATTTGTACGAACTCTGCGACGACATCAACGTTCGAATTTTCTAGATAACCTTGCTGGAGTGTTCCTATGCCGCTAGTCCCTCCGGGTGTGTCCGTAATGGGATTGCCAGAGGATGCAGTCTGTTGTAACAAATTGCTTCCGATGGAACTCAGGCCGCCTGTATTAGGGAAAGTTGCAAGCTGAATGGTGCCAAGCTGAGCAGCATTTGTCTGCCCAGGAAGGGTTGCAGTTACAACGCCATATTGAGAGATCACAACATTAGTAGCGTTAGACGGAATTGTGATCGCAGGCAAGATCGTATCCCCAGCTGAGGTCACAATCGTGCCCTGACTATTCAAATGAAAGTTCCCAGCACGTGTATAAGCTATGGTTCCGTCGGGAAGTGAAACCTGAAAAAATCCCGCGCCTTGGATCTCGAGGTCGTATGGGTTACCTGTATTGTTAGGATCACCCTGCGTCATAATTACTTCGCTCGCAGCTGTCTTGGTGCCAAGACCAACCTGCAAACCGGCTGAAAGGGTTTGCTGTGTCTCGGCGGATCCAGGTGTAACCAGGTTTTGATAGATCATGTCCTCAAATTGCACTCGACGCTGTCTGAAACCCGCAGTCCCGGAGTTCGCCAGATTGTTTGCAATAGTGTCCAGATTTGTCTGTTGAGCGCTCATTCCACTTGCGGCTGTATATAGTGCACGAATCATTTCAAGCTCCTTGTTCGGTAGTGGACTCTAAAAATATGGGCCTTTCGTCAAACCCGAGGAAGGTCTTCTGACGCCGTTTTGTCGAAATCGTTATTGAAGACGCTCAATGCTTTTTGCATCATCTCCGCTTGTCGCTGCACCAGCACCAGTTGCATGGTGCCGTGAACAGCGTCTTCATTAGCTCCTTCGACCGAGCCCTGTTCTACCAAGGCATTCGCAGCAGTGGGCTTTGCCCCATTCGCTGAAAACCGATTAGAACCCTCAGCGGAAAGGACTGATTTATCTGAAAAATCGAAGGCGCCGACCTTGCCTACAATTGCGCTGCCGTCTGGTGTAGAAACTGAGATGGTGCCGTCGGGGGATACGTAGATGGTGCCCGTGGGGATGGTGATGGGCTTGAGATTGGCATCGAGCACTGGCTCTGCCTGGCTTGTCTGGAGCACTCCTTTGGGGGAGCGGGAGAAAGCTCCATCTCTTGTGTACCGGATGCCGTTGGGGGTTTGGATGGCGAAGAATCCCTGGCCTTCGAGGGCTAGGTCCAGCGGATTGCCGGTAGCTTTCAGCTCTCCCTGTCCGAGATCGAGTCGGTTTCCTCCCAAGACTCCGAAGCCGTTTACGGATTGGCCGACCTGGGATGCTGTCTCGGGATCCTGATCGATGCCGCCTGCGAGAACTCCACTGAAGTAGTCGCGCTGGGCACGAAAGCCGGAGGTTCCAGCGTTGGCCAGATTGTTGGCCGCGGTGTCGAGCGCCTGCGTGCGTGCCAAGAGTCCTGTGTATGCTGCGTAGAGTCCGCTGTCCATGCCACGAGCTTATGCAGTTCGGTGGCCGAAGTTGGAGAGGTGATGGTTAGAAAGTGCTAAGGGGAGGTTCGTTCAAGGTTGCTGTTGATCCGCCGATACAACAGTTAGACCAGAAGATGTGTTGGGAGGGTCGGTGCGAGCGCTAATTATTGATGATTCGGCAGTGATGAGGAAGGTAATCGAACGGGCGTTGCGGCAGGCGGGCCTCGAACTCAGCGAGGTGTTGCAGGCTTCGAATGGGGAGGAGGCGTTGCAGACTCTTCGTGACAACCAAGGTTCGGGTGGGCTGGCGTTGATCCTGAGTGACATCAATATGCCGGTGATGGATGGACTGCAGTTTCTGGAGGCTCGGAAGCAGGAGAATCTGGCGCAGGGCGTGCCGGTGGTGATGATTACGACTGAGGGCAATGAGAGCTTTGTGCTGCGGGCGATCGCTGCAGGCGCGCAAGGCTACATCTGCAAGCCGTTCACGGCCGAGCAGGTGAAGGCGCGGGTGCTTCCTCTGTTGCGTGCGGCTTAAGCGGTTCTGTTGTTGCTCATTGTCGTCCGGCTTTTCGGCTGGAGCTTCGTTCGTTGAGATCAGTTGGAGCTTTGTTAGTTGCATCGGTTGGAGCTTTGTTGGTTGAGAGTTGCTTGAGTTATTCCGGAATACAAACCTGGAGCGGGAAGAGGACGATTGTGTCAAATACGCAGGATGAGGCAGTGACTCGGCTGGATTCGGCTGTCGCAGAAGTTTTTGAGACGATGCTGGAGAGAAGCTGCGACCCTTTGGAGGGCGAGGTCGACACGGTGGAGGGGCGGATCGTGGCGAGGATTCAATTTACCGGTGCCGTGGATGGCGAGTGCCTGTTGTATGCGAGTCAGGCTACTGCGTCGGTGACTGCTGAGGCGTTGTTGGGGACGCCGTCAGAGCCGCACGATCCGATGGTGGACGATGCGATCGGGGAGCTTTGCAATATGATCGCCGGCGGCTGGAAGAGCAAGCTTGCCTCACCGGACTCCAACTGCACGATCTCGACCCCCGCTGTCACTCGGGATGGGCTTGAGGGGTATCAGGCTAAGTTCGGGACCAAGTTCAGCCGGAAGTATTCGTTTCAGGGTAATGTTTTCGGGGTAGTACTGGCATTCTAGGGAGGTGCCCCCCCCCTATTACCAGCGCGTAAGTCTTTTATTGTTAACGACTTACGAGAAGCGGCTGTTCGCAAATGCTTCATTTCAAACAGGTTGCTCGCAGATTCCTCAAGGCAAAGGACTTACGCAAGCATCTGCTGGCACATGCTGATTGAGAGAGTATCTTCGGATAGATCACTGTATTCAGTATAGCTGGTGGGATGTAACTCATACGCCACGCGGATCTGTCTGATGAAATGGGACTTAGCATGATGTGGGCCTTGACATGATTTCGGTGAAGAAGCGGCGGGTGATGCCAAGGCGTTGCCGTGTGGGGCTCATCGTGTGGCGCGTTTGAACGCGGGCCGAAGCGAAGGGTTTTTGCCAGGAGCAAGTACAACTGCCAGGGACTTCAGCGGCTAAAAGCCGCAATGCAATCAAAGCATTTGCGGCACGGAGACCCAAGACTAAAGCCTTGGGCTACCAGCCGTGCCCTAAGCAAAACAGACTCTTTCAGCAACCTTTTAAAGTCAGGTCGGCTAAGTCAGGTCGACGCGCTGAACGTCGTAACGCGTTGAACATCGCGTGTTGAAGGGCGCTCAATCTAGGCTTAGACGGTTTGTCAGGTGGGTGGAGATTTTGGTTGACAGCATACCCACTGGTTGGTATTGTGCTTGTCACACAGGGTCCCGCTCATGATCGACAGCCGGCACGAATCGAAGACGAAGTTTCTGGATGCGGCGATGCGCGTAATCCGCGTCAAAGGGTACACGGCTACGCGCATTGAGGATGTCTGCGAAGAAGCTGGCCTGACCAAGGGAAGCTTCTTCCACCACTTCAAGAGCAAGGAAGAGCTGGCTACGGCTGCAGCGGATCACTGGAGCGAGATTACTGGGGGGGTGTTTGCGTCTGCGCCGTATCGCGAGCTCCCCGATCCGCTGGATCGCGTTCTTGCTTATCTGGACTTCCGCAAGGCGATTCTGCCGGGAAGACCGTTGTCTGACTTTACGTGCCTGGTGGGAACGATGGTGCAGGAGGTCTACGACACCAATCCTTCAATACGGGAGGCGTGCGACAGGAGCATCAGCGGCCACGCTGCGACCGTGGAGGCGGACATCGCGGATGCAATGCAAAAGTACGGCATCGTTGCGGAGTGGACTGCGCAGAGTCTGGCGCTCTACATGCAGGCGACGCTGCAGGGAGCGTTCATTCTTGCCAAGGCCAAAGGCGGCCCCGAGATTGCAGCCGCCTGCATCGATCACCTGCACCGGTATATTGAGATGTTGTTTCTCAATCCGATTCCAGGAGAGCACTTCATGACAGAGGTTCGACAGCAGGGAGTTAAGCCAGGTTCTGAGGAGTTGGAAGCGCCGCGGTTTGAAGATGGAAGGCCGATGTTGCTGGCTGGATTGCGTGGTGAGTACACGATGGCGACGATGCGAGAGATTCCGGCGCTGTGGCAGCGTTTTGCTGCTTACCTGGGCAAGATCCCAGGACAGGTTCGCAGGGTGGCTTATGGGGTTTGTTTTCCTTCGTCGGAGGGTTTTGGCTATATGGCCGGAGTCGAGGTACGAAGTGCGGAGGGACTGCCTGAAGGGTTCAGCGTGGTGACGATGCCCGTAGAACGATATGCGGTGTTCAAGCACAGGGGCCATGTCTCGAAGCTTTCGGAGACCTGCCGCGCGATTGAGCACGAGTGGCTGCCGCGGTCCCAACACTCGTTTGCGCTGGGGACGCCGGGGGCGCCGGGTTTCTTCGAGCGTTATGGCGAGAGCTTTGATCCGGAGGTCGGCGCGGGCGATGTTGAGGTGTGGGTGCCGATTCGTTAGTGTCCGGAACCTAACTGCGTTCAGAGGCAGCAGCATTTTTGCAAGGGGACGATAGAGAACAACGGCGTGGAGAGGATGGCCGGAAAGGGACGAGCGGTTTGGGTAGGACGGGGTTCGTCGGGATCCTTCGCTCCGCTCAGGATGACAGCAAAGGCTTGGTACATGAAGCTAAATCAGAGAGGAGAACAACGATGGCGACAGCAGCAATGCAGAATGTTTCGAAGGATCATGCCGACGTTCTGGCGGTGATCGATCAACTCAGTAAGACGAATCATGACAAAGATGCTGCCGGATTTGCGGCGTTGTTCGCGGAGGATGCGTCCGACTACAATCTGGCTCCGCCGCTCTCTCATCGTGGAATCGATCGACGCGAGAAGCAGGCGTGGTTTGATTCCTGGGATGGACCGGTGGAAGTGGAAGCGCGTGATTTTGAGGTGACGGTCAGTGGCGACGTTGCGTTCGGTCATGGCTTTATGCACATGAACGCCACCTCGAAGGCGGGGGCGCGACTGGTCAGCTTCTGGATGCGCTCCACTCTTCATCTGAAGAGGGAGGCTGGTCAGTGGAGGATCACACATTCACACACGTCGGTGCCGTTTTACATGGATGGCAGTCTGCGGCCGGCGTTTGATCTGCAGCCGTAAATAACAGAACAGAGACGTGTAGAGCGAGTTGGAAGGAGGAGGATTTTATGATCACCGAAACGTTAGCTGCGCCTGTTGTCAGTCGCGAGCTTGTGGTGAAGCGCACGATCAAGGCGCCGCGCGAGAAGGTATACAAGGCGTGGACCGATCCGGAGATGATGAACCGATGGTTTGCGCCGGCGCCGATTACGACTCCAGTTGCGGAGCTGGATGTGCGGCCGGGTGGCTCGATGCGAGTGGTGATGCGCGGTCCGGATGGAGCGGAGTATCCGTGCAGCGGGGTTTATCTGGAGGTCGTCGACAACGAGCGGTTGGTCTATACCGACGCCTATACGAACGCGTGGGAGCCGTCGGAGAGTCCATTCATGACCGTGATTTTGACCTTCGAGGACGCTGGAGGAGGTACGGATTACACGGCTCGGGTAAGGCACTGGACCGTTGCGGATCTGAAAAAGCATGAACAGATGGGCTTCCATGAAGGCTGGGATAAGTGCGCGGACCAGCTCAAGGCTTTGTGCGAAAGCTAAAACAATGACGCGGGCCGTCGTTGAGGAGAGAAGAGCATGATCGAGACGCCGAAGGTTATCGAGGCTACTGCACTGCCTATGGCCTTTCTTCCTCTCAAGGTTCCGGCCTCGGAGATACGGAAGGTCATGATTCCCGGGTTGAACGAGGTGAAGGCCGCGGTTGCCGCACAAGGAGTTGCCGAGGCCGGACCATGGTTTACTCACCACCTGACGAAGCCGAAGGATACCTTCGATTTCGAGATCTGCGTGCCGGTTGCCGCGCCGATTGTGGCTGCGGGCCGTGTGCAGGCTGGAGTGTGGCCTGCAATGAAGTTGGTGAGGACGGTCTACCACGGAGACTACTCTGGACTCGGTACGGGGTGGGGCGAGTTTGAAGCATGGATCGCGAAGAATGGGTATAAGACAGCAGAGGACCTGTGGGAGCGCTACCTGACCGGCATGGAGGCGGGTCCGGACCCGGCTAACTGGCGAACGGAGTTGAATCGTCCGCTTGTGGGTGCATAGGATTGAATAAAACGTAGCAGAGGTTGATACAAATACGGTGATCCTTCACTCCGTTCAGGATGACAGCCAAAGGCCTGATACGGGACTTTGCCCGACTGCGATAAAAAGCCCGACTTCGCTTGATGCGGAGGCCGGGCTTTTTGTTTTGCGGAGCGCTTTATTTGGCAAACTGCGAGTGACTACTTGACGACTGACTGGAAGAGCGGGGAGGTGAGGAGGCTGGCGAACTGACTGTCGGAGGAGGAGTAGGAGACGGTCAGGGTGCCGGCGTTGGAGTCGATGGTGGTCTGATCGAGCGCGGACTTCTCGAGCGGCGAGCCGGAGTTCTTGCGCAGGATCGAGACGCCCTTCATGAGGGTGGCTGCGGTGGCTGCGGTGATGGTGTCGGACATGACGACGGCCATGTCGAACTTGACGCCGTTCTGGAAGTCCATGGTGTAGCGGCTGCTCTTCATGCGGTTCTTGACGGTGTCGTAGTCGGCGAGTTGAGAGGCGTCGCCGAGGACGCTCTTCATCATGGTCTGGGTGCCTTTGGCGTCGAGCAGGCTCCAGACGGCCTTGGTGTCTACGACGTTCATCTCGTTGACCATGTCGCCGTTGGAGAGGAAGTTGGAGCTGATGCCATCGCGGGCGTCCATCGCTTCACGCACTGCATCTTTGTCGCCGAAGACCATGGTGGTCTGGTTGAGGAAGACGACGCTCATGCCGTTGGAGCCCATGGGATAGACGCTGTTATTGCGGATCATGGTGGGCTTGATCTTGTTCTTGGTGAAGTTGGCCATGACCTCGCGGGTGTGGAACTGGCCCTGGGCGATGCCTACGATGCGGGTTCCGTCACCCTTTGCATCGCGGAAGGCGGCGAAGGCGAGGACGTCGGCGTCCTGGTCGACCTTGAGGCCGGAGCTCTTGAGGGCGGTCTCGAGGCGCTTTAGCTCGGGGGGGAGGACGCGGTCTTTGAGGTCCATGGCGGCGGGGGAGTTCTGCATGGCGCGATAGTCGACGACGATGAGCTGCTGAACTTCCTTGGGGGTGGCGGACTTGGCGTCGCTGGAGAGCTGGGCGGCGGAGGCGAAGTTGGGGGCCATCATGGTCGCCGTCATGGTTGCAATGACGACGGCGGTGGTGAAGAGGGTGCGCTTGGGCTTGTTCATTTGTTTCCTTTACTCCTTGAGCTACTGGCAGTGTAGCTGCAATACCACCATTGTTCCGTGAATACGCGCTGGTTGCAAGACTGGATGGGTGAGGTTTCTGTTAGCAAGCTTGCTACTTTCGTGGTAGATGGGGTGGCTTTGGAATAACTAGTGCTGAGGCCACGAGATGGGGGAGTGGAGTCTGCGCTCGAGTACCTTGCCGTCGGGATCGAAGCCAGTGATTTGACGTACCCAATCAGAATCGGGCTCATAGGCGGCCTGGGGAATGAGACCGATGAGTTCGGCATCCTGGATGAGGACGCCGTGGCGCTGGGCGAGATGCTGGACGGTGGCGTGGACGTGGTGCATGGGAGTGACGCGGAAGTCGGTGACGTTCATGCTGACCTGGGCTCGGCCGTTGGCGAGGACACCGATGGCTTTGACGCCGTGGAGGCCACCGTTGGCGGCGCGGATGTCGCGGGCGATGGCGCGGGCGGCGGCGATGTCGGGCTGCTGGAGGTGGATGTTGTAGGCGATGAGGAAGCTGCGGGCGCCGACGGCGGAGGCTCCGGCGGTGGCGTGGAGCTCGGGGCCGCCGATGTCGGGGCGGCGGGTGGCGTCGCGGAGGGCGGCGTCGCGGAGGCCTTCGAACTGGCCGCGGCGGACGTCTTCGAGCAGGACGCGGTCGGGGCGGGCGGCGGCGGCTCCGTAGAAGTAGACGGGGACGCCGTAGCGGCGCCAGATGAGGAGGCCGGCCTGGCGGGCGAGGACCGCGCAGTCGGCGAGGGAGGCTCCGCTGACGGGGATGAAGGGGATGACGTCGGCGGCGCCGATGCGGGGGTGGACGCCGTTCTGCGTGGTGAGGTTGATGAGCTCGGCGGCTTTGCCTGCGGCGCGGACGGCGGCTTCGACGATGCCGGTGGGCGAGCCGGCGAGGGTGACGACGGAGCGGTTGTGGGCGGTGTCGAGGGACCAGTCGAGCAGGCGCACGCCTTCGACCTCGGTGGCGGCGACGATCTGCTCGACCTTGGCGGCGTCCGTGCCTTCAGAGAAGTTGGGGACGCACTCGACGATGGCTTCTGGGTTCATGGTGGTGTGTCAGCGGGTTAGCGAGTTAGCCATTTAGCGGTTAGCCGGTTGGCCGGTTGGCCGGTTGGCCGGTTGGCCGGTTGGCGACAAGATACATGTTTACTTGTTACTTCCACCAGGTGTAGCCGAGGGAGAACTGGACGCTGGCGTTGACGCCGGGGTTGCGGTCTCCGAGGGAGGCGCTGGAGATGTGGACACCGTTGGCGCTGAAGTCGATGGAGCGGCGGGGGCGGAGGAAGTAGTGGAGGCCGACGCCGCCCTGGGGGGTGAAGTTGAAGACGCTGGCATCGGCGTATTTGCCGTCGTTCTGGGAGTTGTAGGGTGGTCCGCCGAAGGCTGGGTACTTGTGGTTGGTCCAGAGGAGACCGCCTGCGGCTTGTCCCCAGAAGGAGAACTTCTTTGTGCCGACGACGTTCCAGCGGAGGATGATCGGGGTGACGGAGGCTCCGGTGTAGGTGCCGCCTACGGTGTAGAAGGGCGTGCACTGTGCCGGGGTGCCGGGCGGGTTGGTGCAGAAGGGGCGCTCGAACTTGGGCGTGTAGGACTGCCAGAAGGGGAAGGCCTCGACGGCGTACTCGAAGTTGCCGCGCAGGGGGCCGTGGCCCATGTTGCCGGTGAGGACTTTGCCGGCGTGGACTCCAGCCATGATGAACTTGAAGTCGTTGCGATTTTCGGTGAGGCCGAAGCCGCCTTGCACGATGGCTCCGATCTCGAGGGGCTGGTGGCCTTTGGGATCGAGGAAGGGATTGTTCTCGTTGCTGACGATTGCCTGGCCGGAGGAGGGTCGAGCGGCGGCGAGCAGGAGGGCGGTCCAGAGGGCGGTCGCTCCAAGGCGTGCGAGTTGCTTGATCACTTAGGTCTCCGAGGTTGGTTGCAGAGGAAGGCCGGTTGCAGAAGAAGGCCGCCGGTGCACGGCGGCCGTTTTGGGCTTAGCTGCCGTTTTCGATCAGTGGCTGGCGTTGGCGACTGCAGCTTCGTCGAAGTCGAAGTTGGAGTAGACGTTTTGCGTGTCGTCGAGGTCTTCGATGGTCTCGAGGAGGCGGATCATGGCGTTGGCCTGCGTGCCTTCGAGTTTGGTGTAGGTCGAGGCGATCTTGGTGACCTCGGCGTGTTCGGGGGTGATCTTTGCGGCCTTGAGGGCTTCGGTGACGGCTTCGAAGTCCTTGGGGTCGCAGAGGACTTCCCAGTTTTCGCCTTCGTCCGAGAGATCTTCGCCGCCGGCATCGAGGACGATCTCGGTGAGCTTGTCTTCCGATGCGGCTGATTTGGCGATGGTGATGACGCCCTTCTTGGTGAACATCCAGGAGACGGAGTTGGACTCGCCGAGGTTGCCGCCGTTCTTCGAGAAGGCGTGGCGGATCTCGCTTACGGCACGGTTTTTGTTGTCGGTGAGGACGTCGACGATGAGGGCGACGCCGCCGGGGCCGTAGCCTTCGTAGGTGATCTCCTCGTAGCTGACGCCTTCGAGTTCGCCGGTGCCGCGCTGGATGGCGCGCTTGATGTTGTCGGCGGGCATGTTCTCCGCCTTGGCGGCGGCGATGGCTCCGCGGAGCCGGGGATTGCCGTCGGGGTCGCCCCCGCCGGACTTGGCGGCGATGGTGATTTCCTTGATGAGGCGGGTGAAGATCTTGCCGCGTTTGGCGTCTGTGGCGCCCTTTTTGTGCTTAATTGTCGCCCATTTTGAGTGGCCGGACATGGACTACCTCGGTGTTGATTTTGCGTGTGCCTACGATCAGTTGTGGGCTTGCGCGACCTTGCGATTTTAGCATGTTGAGGAGAGGAACATGCATCCCTGTAGAAGCTGTCCTGCCGGACGGGCCTCCTGCGCGGAGTGCGGGCGTTCGCACGCCTTTTTTGAGCTTCGCCCGGTCCTCCCGTTGGTCGGAATGAACTTTCTCGCGACCAACGGGAGGGCCAACCGAAGGGGTATACAAGTCACGAAGTGACCGCCCCACGCGCAGTGGGCCCGTCCGGCAGGACAGCTTCTTAGAAGAGGGTTCGCGCTGTCGCGCGAATGCCCACATCTCAAAATCGAGATATGGGGCACCCGTCGTCTTTGAGGTTTTGGCATGTTGAGATGAGGAAGCGCGTGCTGCGGGCTGGTGTAACTGTTTCGGCGGCGGGCGAGTCCTATTGGTAGATGGAGAGATCGAACATTAGAAGATTAGCGATCGGGCAGACTCCGGTTCGAGGTTGGGATGAGATGTTGGTGGGGGCTGAGAACCGTGGTGATGTGCGCTTGCCTGGCGTTGCTCTGGGCTGGTTGCGTGGGATGCGCGCAGGATGGTCATCGAGGATGGCGGGGGGAGCGGATCGTTGCTTCGCAGAGCTTTGGCGAGGGGGGAGCGACGATTCAGGTGGACTTTGCGGCGGGCGATCTAGATCTTTCGCAAGCAGATGTTGTCTCGTGGATTCATGCGTCGGCTCACTCGGTGGCGGTGTTCTACGGCAGGTTTCCGGTGGCTCGGGCGCGGGTGGTGATTGAGCCTATTGCGGGCGATTCGGATTCTATTCACGGGACGACGTGGGGTGGGGTGGGTGGCTTCCCTGCCGTGACACGAGTTCGTCTGGGCCAGCATGTGACCAAGGACGCGCTGAAGGATGACTGGGTAATGACGCATGAGTTTGTCCATACGGCGCTGCCGGATCTTCCGGACGATCAGCATTGGATGGAGGAGGGGCTGGCTACGTATGTTGAGCCGATTGCGCGTGCCGGGACTGGCCGGTTGACGGAGGAGAGGGTGTGGGCGGAGTTTCTGCATGAGATGCATAACGGTGAGCCGGAGCGCGGGGATCGAGGCTTGAACGAGACGCAGACGTGGGGACGGACTTATTGGGGCGGGGCAATGTTTTGTTTGATGGCGGATGTGTCGATTCGGCGTGAGACGAATGACAGGAAGGGGCTGAAGGATGCGCTGCGTGCGGTGGTGGCGAGCGGGGGCGGGATCGATAAGGACTGGCCGCTGTCGCGGGTGTTGCAGATTGGGGATCGAGCGACGGGGACTAGTGTACTGACTGATATGTATGCGAAGTGGAGTGAGAGGCCGGTGCCGGTGGACCTGGTGGCTCTATGGAAGGAGCTGGGCGTGAGCGCGGGACCGAACAATGGAGTGGTGTTTGACGCGAAGGCGCCGCTGGCTGCGGTGCGGCAGTCGATTAGTGCTTCGAGATGATGAGTTTTTGGTGGGAAGGACAAAATCAAAAGCAGATCCCTGCGGGCGACAAACCAAAATCGAAAGTTTTCTCATAAACCCGTTTCGGGAAGTTGGCGGTGCTACCCTTTTCCGCGCTAACCTCTACCGATGGGACTTGACGCAGTAGAGATCGTCCTGCGCACAGAAGAACTCTTCGTCATCACCATCGGAGACGACGAAGCAGCTGCCGTCCGCACTGTCGGAGACTTCTACAACCTGATCTGTTCGAAGATGAATGTGGCTCCGCTCCAATCCCCCGTCACCTCCGCAGAGCTTCCCAGGATCACGCACAAGGAAAAAAGTTCTTGTTCCTTTCCACGCACACGCCGCTGCCAGCCCCGCCGGAAGTTCTGCCTTGGTCACCCCAAAGTGTATGGAACGCTCTCGTCGCCGTCTTTGTCGATCAACAAGGCCTGAATCCGGAAGAGATTCTCTTCCGCGCCCGCATCGTCCAAGACCTCGGCATCGATTGAAGCCGGGTGGTCCTTGTCATGTTACGGAAGCAGAGGCGAAATGCGGGGGTCTCTCCACTGCGCTACTCACGATCAGACTGTGAGTAGCTTCGGTCGAGATGACGTTTTCTTGGGAAGGGATGAGAGACGCAAAGCAGATCCCTGCGGGATGACAACAAGAAAGACAACAGCAACTGCAAAGGCCGCGGAGATTGCAAAGGCCCAGAGATCTAGAGGAGTTCGGGGGCGAGGAGGTCTCGCATGGTTTCGCGGCGGCGGATTAATTTCGTGGTGGCGCCGTCGATGAGGAGTTCGGCTGGGCGGGGGCGGGAGTTGTAGTTCGAGGTCTGGGACATACCGTAGGCTCCGGCGTCGAGGAGGAGGAGCAGGTCGTTCGGTTTGACTGGGGGCAGGACGCGGTCGCGGGCGAAGAAGTCTCCGGACTCGCAGACGGGGCCTACCACGTCTACTTTGTTCTCGCCGGTCTCCGGGAGGGGCTGCTTCCCTGCTGGTTGTTTGGCTGGCTCTTTGATGGGGATGATCTCGTGGTGGGCGTGGTAGAGCGCGGGGCGGATGAGGTCGTTCATGCCGGCGTCGGTGATCACGAAGGTTTTTGTGCCGTTCTTTTTGACGTAGAGGACGCGGGTGAGAAGCGCGCCGGCCTGCGCGATGATGAAGCGGCCGGGCTCGAGGAGGAGATGGGCGGATTCTGTGCCGAGACCTTTGGTGAGAGCGGCAGCGTATTTGGCTACTTGTTTCGCGGGGTCAAATGCTGTCGTGCCGTAGTCGATGCCTAGACCGCCACCTGCATCGATGTAGCGGATGTTGTGGCCGTCGCGGCGCAGGTCGGCGATGAGGCTGGTGACGCGGGTGAGGGCTGCGGCAAAGGGATCCACTTTGCGGATCTGCGAGCCGATGTGGACGGAGACGCCGGCGGGATCTAGCCACTTCATTTTTTTTGCGCTGCGATAGATGGAGCGGGCGGCTTTGATGTCGATGCCGAACTTGTGCTCGCTGAGGCCGGTGGAGATGTAGGGATGGGTTTCGGCGAAGACGTCGGGGTTGACGCGGAGGGCGAAGCGGGCGACTTTGCTGCGGGCTTCTGCGCGTGCGGCGAGGAGATGGAGTTCGGCTTCGGACTCTACGTTGAAGAGGAGGATGTCGGCGTCGAGGGCGGCGTCGATCTCCCATGTTTGCTTGCCTACGCCGGAGAAGACTACTTTTTTGAGGGCGGGCTTGTGAGCTTTGCGGACGCGCTCGAGTTCGCCGCCGGAGACGATGTCGAAGCCTGCTCCCTGCTTTGCGAGGAGGCGCAGGATGGCGAGGGAGGAGTTGGCTTTGATGGCGTAGCAGATGGTGTGGGGGTGGGCAGCGAAAGCGTCTTTGAAGAGCTGGAGGCGGTGGGAGATGTGCCGGGCGGAGTAGACGTAGAGCGGTGTGCCGTGTTCGGCGGCGAGCGTGGTGAGGTCGGCTCCGTCGCAATGGAGGAGGCGGTCGCGGTAGACGAAGGGGCGTGGATTGGCCTCGATTGGAGGCGGAGTGGCGGCGATCTTTTTTGACAAAACCTTATTTGGCAAAACTTAGGTGCTCTTTACGGGAAGCGCGTAGGGGGCTTCGGGGATGATGACCCAGGCGGCGATGTAGGCGATGGCGCCTACGCCGGTGAGGACGATCATGAGCGCGGTGAGGACGCGGACGAGGTTGAGGTCCCAGCCATAGTGAATGGCGAAGCCTGCGCAGACGCCGGCGATCATGCGGTTGGTGCGCGGGCGGGTGAGTTGTGTGGTGGACGGATAGTAGCCCATCGGGGGAGCGGCGGCAGGGGCAGCGGGGGCTCCGCATGCCGGACAGAAGCGGGAGGAGGGATCGACTTGATTGCCACAGTGGGAGCAGAACATAAGTGTCTCCGAGAGCTTCTATTTTGCCATATGCTCTCGTGGTTGAATACGCAAAGATTGTGCTGATGGTTCAGTTTGGCCCGACGGTTAGCGGTTCAGCTGCTGGGAGAAGAAGTCGGCCATGTAGCCGTAAGCTTCTTTGGTCTCGGGGAGGCTGATGTCGTTCCAGAAGGCGTGAGGGAGGGCTTCGAAGACGATGAGGCGGGCGTCGTCTCCGCTGCGGAGGAAGGCGCGGTGCAGGATGCCGGTGCCGCTGAGCAGGATGTCGCGGCCGCTGGTGATGAAGAGTGTCGGAGGCATGCCGTGGAGGTCGGCGTAGAGGGGCGAGAGGACGGGATCTTTGGGGTTGGTGGTGCCGGTGTACTCGGTGCTGCGGGGCTGGGTGCCTGCGACTGGGAGACTGCCGGTGAGGCCGCGGAGGGCGTACATGGACCAGGAGTCGCCGTTCTGGCTGAAGTCGCCCATGCCGGAGAAGATGCCGAGCGCGGCGGGGAGGGGGAGGTTGAGCTGCTTGAGACGGACGGCTACTTCGGCAGTGAGGATGGCTCCGGCGGAGGTGCCGTAGAGGGCGATGTGGGCGGGCTTGTAGGTCTTGAGGAGGTCGCGGTAGACGGCGATGGTGTCGTCGACGGCGGCGGGAAAGGGGTGCTCGGGGGCGAGGCGGTAGAGGACGGAGACGACACGGGTGTGGGTGAGGTTGGCGATGGGGATGGACTCGGTGAAGGAGCCGGAGTCGGAGTTGAAGCCGCCGCCGTGGACGTTGATGAGGACGTGGTCGGGATGTACGTCTTCGAGGGGGAGGACGTTGCGGACGGGGACGTTGGCGATGGTGAGGGATTCGATCTTGACGGGGTAGGCTTTGCGGGATGTTTCGCCTGCGCTGGTCTGCCAGGCGTCGATGGCGGTGCGGCGCTCGGCGAGGGTTTGGTCTTCGGCTCCGGCGGGGCGGCGTAGGGAGGCTTGGGCCTCGGGGCTGATGGTGGTGGGGACGGGAATGACGCGGGTGATGTGGGCGGTGCCGTTGGCGTCGAGGACGCTGGTGTTGGTTTGCGGGGGCTGCTGGGCGGAGAGGGTGGTGGTAAGGGCAAGGAGGGTGGCGGCAAGAGGGCGATGGCTTCGCATAGATACGTTTAGGCTAGCAGTCTTTTGGTTATGGTCGACGATCCCTACACGTCCTAACGACGGTGTCGTTCATCGAGCGGGACGCCAGCGTACTTCATTGTTACACCACTTCCCTGTGTTCGAAAGAAATGCACGTCTGAACTGCTCAAGTCACATGCACTGCAGTCGATTAGTACTTCACTCTCTGAAAGCCATGCGATTTTGAGATGGTGGTTCGAGTTGTTTGTCTCAAACAAAGTGTTTGTTTGACCGCTGCCGTCAACAGTCACGTCGAAGATCGGAGATCCGTTAGTCCTTGTACATGTGTTCATGCTGTAAGTGAGCGTTCGTTTACCACTCGGCGAAGATGCAGTGCTAAGAATTGAAGGTTGGGCACAGTGACAGCTTGTCAGGAGCGTGATTGATCCTAACAATAGAAGAGTTCGGAGAGTTGAACCATCAATTACGGCAGATCGCTTCATTACCATGTACGTAGGCTTTCCGAGCTACTTGCCGGTGTAGGGGGTCTTCAGGTAGCGGTGGGCTGCGTCGGATTGGGATTGGTCGCCGCCTCCGGATGAGGCTAGCTCGTACTGTTTGGTGGCTTCGTCGCGTTTGTGGAGGAGGTCGAACATCTCGCCGGCGTTGAGTTGGGCGCGCCGGCGAATCCAGTCGCTGCAGGTGGGTTGGGCGGCGGCCTTGAGGTAGTTCTGGGCGGCGTCGGCGATCTGGTTCTGGCCGCGCTGGGTGTCGGCGAGGCCGAAATAGGTCATGTGGAGGCGGGGTTCGATGAAGTAGCCGGGTTTCTTTGCGTCGTCGAGGATGGCGTTGTAGAGCGCGATGGCGGCGGGGCCGTTGCCGGAGTCTTTGGTGAGGTTGGCGACCTCGAGGCGGAAGAGATAGTCGTGGGGATACTGGTCGGCGAGGCCCTTCTGGACGACGATGGCTTCGACGTAGCGGGCGTCGTGGCGCAGGAAGAGCGAGAGCGCGGTGCGGGACTCGATGGGTGTGACGATGCCGTGGGCGGCGGACTCGCGAAGGAGGTCGAGGCCTTTTTCTTTGTTGCCTCCTACGCCGGCGATGCCTACGAGCATGCGGACGAGGCGAGGGAGGCTGGCGACGGCAAACTGCTGGATGCCCATGGCCATCTTGGCGTCGGCGTAGTCGGGGTCGATCCTGAGGGTGGCTTCGCTGTCGTTGCGCGAGGCCAGGCCCTGACGGGCTGCGGCGACGTAGCTGTGATCGACGAGCGTGATGAAGGCGGCGTGCATGCCGCGGGCGTATCCGCGGGCGAAGTAGGCGTTGGCGTCGTTGGGATTGGATTTGATCTGCTGGTCGGCGAGGGCGACGGCGGAGTTGGTGAGAGATTCGATGCGGTCACGGATGGGCGGGGGGACGGGAACATTGCGCTTGGAGGTGAGAAAGGAGTCGTGGGCGTAGTAGGTGGTATCGAGCAAGTCCTGACGATAGAGTTCGCGGAAGACGAGGGTGAGCAGGATGTTGCCGATGGCGATGACGCTTTGCGGGTTGGCGCGCTGGACGGCCTCGAAGCGGGAGAGAGCACCTTCGTAGTCGAGGTCGTAGAAGTGCTCGAAGGCGTCGCGAACCTGGGGGGTGAGGTTGACGGGGTCGGTGTGGGCGGCAGGGTTGTAAGACTGCGAGTTGGAGGGAGCAGCCAGCGCGAGGGCGAGGAGGAGGCTGAGAGTTTTGACGCTGCGTTTTATGGTTCTTCTCCGGGCCTGGACGGCGAAGCGTTTGAGGTTGGCAGCCTGGGATGCAGACTCTGATTCCGGAAACTTCTCTGATAGCGTACACGGAGTTGGACGCATAACACCGCAGACTGTACCCTGTGGGCACCGGAACCGGCTACGATGCCGGTATTCTTCTTTGCTGTGGAACGGGCATATGACACGGGTTGAGTTGCTTCAGTTACTGGTCGGGCAGGCGCGCACCAACGGGTTCGAGTTTCGTAGATGGTATGTGGGGAAGCTTGGTTTGCCTTGGCAGAGCGCGCGGCATGCGGTGGAGATGCTGGCGGCGGAGCGTCGTTATTATGCGCTGCTGTTCTCGCATGAGTTTGCGTCGACGTTCTGGAAGCCGGGAGAGCTGATGACCTTCCAGGTTCCGATGCAGTCGTTTACACGCAGAATGAAGGATGGGTCGATTGGGACGGTGCAGCGCAAGGGGTACACGCGACGGAGCGCGCGGGAGGATGCGTGGCTGTATCACCTGAAAGAGATGGCGGCTGCCGAAGAGCCGCTTCGATATATGCGGCGTTATCTGCGGGTCGAGGATGATCTGGAGGAAGAGACGGCTGAGGCTGCGGCAGGCCGGTTGGAAGAGTAGGCCGCAGATCTTACCGGTCTGGCAGATCTCTGAACGACATCCTTCTTATGCCTGGTGAGTTGGTTGCTCGATGGGCGAAAGACTGTGGGCTTTGCGGATGGCGAGGATCTGCTTGAGGTGATGCTCGCCGTGAATGAGCTGGAACTTTCGCCATTGGTTTACATTGAGCGGACCGAGGACTGCGTGGCTCGCAAATTTGCAGGTGGTTCCGAAGAGTTCTTCGGCTTCGCCGCAGAGCACATCGAGGTGAGCCAGATGTTCGGCGGCGGCGGTGGTGAGATCTTCGCCGCAGAGAGGATGGGACGTGGGAGCCGGCGTTACCATGGGCGGGGCCTTGCGGCCGTGCGGGAAGTAGCCGAGACGGATGAGGGTGTATTGGCCGAGATGCTGGGGGATGCTGGGTTTTGCGCGGGTGGGGGCTCGTTTGGCGAGGCGGGCGTTGAGAGCCAGCTCGGTGCCGGAGTAGCTGAGGAGGAGATGCTCCATGATCTGCTGGATGGTCCACTTGTGAGGACGCGAGGGTGGCTGGAGCTGCGTTTGAACGGCGTCGAGTCCGTCGAGGGAGAAGGCTATCTCGCGCTGGAGGCGATGGAGGGTTGAGTTCATAAGCAGAATCACGTTACACCGGTTAGAGACGTGGCGGCTAGTGTTCTCTGCGGGGGTGCGGGGCGATGGTCTGGCAGAGGACTACAGGTGGCAACTACTTTAGTTGATCCAACGCCTTATGGGCTTGTTTCGCGTTTTCGCCATCGGGATCGAGCTTCAGGTAAGTCTGGAACTCGGCGATGGCTTCGTCTTTCTTCTTCATCTTTTGCGCGATCTCGGCGAGGGCGTAGTGAGCGGCTGAGTAGTCGGGCTGGATTTTGACGGCGTCCTGGGCGCGAAGATAGGCGCCGGGAAGGTTGTCGTCGCGCATGTAGAACTTTGCGACCTTGAGGTCTTCGTCGACGCGCTCGTCGTCGGTCTGAACGCGTTTGACCTTGGGGAGCTTGCGGTGGACGGAGCTGCCTTCGGTGCCTGGCTTCGGCAAGTCTGTGTCGGGAACGGCGTCTGGGTCTGGGGTGCTGGAGTCGGAGCTGCTGCTACTGCTGGAGTCGTCGCCTGGAAGCCTGGGGGCGGGGGCTGTGGGGAAGGGATGCTGCTCTGCAGCGGAGGAAGGTGTTGTGGTGGAGCTGGGGGATTCGGGCGGGGGTGTTGCAGAGGTGGACGGCTTCGCGGGGCTGCCGGGAAAGGGGAACTGCTCGGCGACTGAGGGCTTCTTTGCCGATGGAGGCGGGGAGCATGGCGCGGCGGGTTGGGATGTGTTCTGGCCTGGGGCTGGGCATGGCGGGGGTGGATTTTGCGCAGGCGTGGTCTGTGCGTGGCAAGCTACGGAGAGGAAGAACGCAGCGAGCAATGCGCGAATTTTCGGACCGGTTGCCATAAGGTGCAGATCTCGTTCGGTACTTGGACGATGTTGCGAGGTGGTTTGTTATAGTCAGCTCACCTGGCCTATTTCCCTGCCACTATTTTATTTAGATGGAACTTCTTTGACTATGGTTGATGGGCTGATTATTCGTTCTTCGTCGATTCATGCAGCGGGCTGCTATACCACTCGGGCGATAAAAAGGGGGAAGCGGGTCTGCGAGTATGACGGGCCGCGGTTTACCAAAGACGAGGCGGACGATAGATACCAGGACCGGGATATCACCTACCTGTTCAGCTGTGGGGAGAATGGATTGGTGATCGACGGATTTGGGACGGCTATGTTTATCAATCACTCGTGCGATCCGAACTGCGAGTCGGAGAATGTCGATGGCAGGGTGTTTGTTGTTGCGATTCGGGATATCGCTGCCGGGGAGGAGCTGACCTATGAGTACAACCTCTACGACAGTGACGATGACGAGCAAAACTGCTACTGCGGAGCGACGAAGTGCCGGGGGACGATGTTCAGCGAGGCTGAGGTGAAGCGGCGGGCGCGGAAGGCTCGGGCTTTGGCTAAGGCTGGGCGTTAGTTTTGAAGCTACAAAAAGCTAAAGGCGTGCTGCGCGCACGGCGATCTGCCATCGAGGCTGACGCGCCTTCAGCGCCTTTCGTCGCAGAGGATAAGTGGGCTGGCGATGGGCGATACAATAGAGGCTGCGGATCGGTCGCGACAGTTGTGACTTCCCTACCTTTTCTATATGGCATATCAGGTACTTGCTAGGAAATACCGGCCCCAGCGTTTCGCAGATGTTGCGGGACAGGACCACGTGACCGTGACGCTGATGAATGCGCTGACGCAGGGTCGCATCGCGCATGGATATATCTTCAGCGGACATCGCGGCATTGGAAAGACGACGATTGCGCGCATTCTGGCGATGGCGCTGAACTGCCGGAATGCGATTGGGTCGGCGGTGCGGCCTACGGCAGAGCCGTGCGAGGTCTGCGAGAGTTGCACGGAGATCAGAGCGGGCAATGCGGTCGATGTGATTGAGATCGACGCGGCAACCAATCGCGGGATCGATGAGATTCGCGAGCTGCGGGATGCGGCGCGGTATCGGCCGGCTCGGGATAAGTACAAGATTTACATTTTGGATGAGGCTCACCAGATTACGGATGCGGCGTTTAATGCGCTGTTGAAGACGCTGGAGGAGCCGCCGGATCATATCGTCTTTATGATGGCGACGACGCAGCCGGAGGATATTCCGCAGACGGTGCGGTCGCGGTGTCAGCACTTCAGCTTTCATGCGGTGAAGCTGGTGGACATTCTGGGCGAGCTGCGCGGCATTGCAGAGCGGGAGGGCGTGGATGCGGATGAGTCTGCGCTGAGCCTGCTGGCCGAGGCTGGCGATGGGTCGATGCGCGATGCGCTGTCGATTATGGATCAGGCGATAGCGAGCGCGCCGGTGGAAGATGGGCGGCCGCGGCTGGATGCGGGGCAGATTCGGGAGCTGATGGGGACGGTTCCGAATGCGGTCTTTGAGCGGATACTTGAGGCGGTGGATGGAAATCGCAGCGCCGAGGTGATTACGGTTGCGAACCAACTGTTGGATGCGGGAAACTCTCCGGCGCAGTTGGCGCGGCAGTTTGTCAGGTATCTGCGGAATGCTGTGATCGCGAAGATTGCGGGTATCGGCGTGGATGGGGCCGGAGCGGATGGAGTGGCGGGAGAGCTGCTGCAGGTCTCGGCCGATGAACAACGGCGCGCGGGGCGGTCGGCTGCGTTGTTCAGCGAAGAAGAGCTGACGCGATTTTTGCAGGTGATGCTGAGGACGTTCGATGAGCTGGGATACCGGCAGGAGCAGCGGTTTCACTTCGAGCTGGGATTGCTGAAGCTGGTGCATCTGCGGCGGCTGTTGCCGATTGAAGAGGTGTTGAGTCAGTTCCCTGTTGGCGGCGGCTCGCGGCCTGGCCCGGGTGTGGCGACGGCGAGGACGGTGAGCACGGCTTCGACGCCTTCTCGAAGTCCGGTGAGTGGAGCTGCGACGGCGCGAGTGTTGGAGACGAGCGCAACGGTGGCGAGTGCCAGACCGGCGTTTTCTCCGTTTGAAAAAGACCAGAGTAGAAATCGGTTTGACGAGAAGGCGATAGCGGCTGCGCCGATTGCAATTGTGCCTGTTGCTGCTCTCGTTGTGCCGATCGCGGCGCCGATGCCTGTACCTGCGGCAGAAGCGACGCCGGCTCCCGTGGCGACTCCTGCGGAGATGGTGCTGACTGACTGCGATTCGATTGGAGCTGCGCTGGCGACAGAAGGTTTGGCAGTTGCGGCTTTGCCGGTGGTGGAGAAGCCGATTGAGACGGCGGTTGAGAGGCCGGAGACTGCCGGGAGTGCGAGCAGCTCTGATATGCAACCAACTTCGTTACACTCGGCGGAGGAGCTGCAGAGGGTGGCTGTTGATGCTTTGTCGGCCGCTAAGAATCAGGCGACGCCGGCGGATGCTCTGGCGGATGCAGAGTGGTCCGTGACGGAGAACGAGATTCGGGTGCAGACGGAGCTCTCAAAGACGATGCTGCCGATGGTGATCAATGCGGAGGCAGAGAAGCTGACAAGGGCTGCGCTGCGAGATGCGGGCGCTGGAGCGTTGAAGCTGGTGCTGCTGCCGGGCGTGAAGAGCGCAGCCAGTGCAAAAAAGCCGAGGGCGGCGAAGAGCGGAAGCGTCCAGGCAAAGGCCTTGGAGCATCCAATTGTGCAGAGGGCGCAGACGTTGTTCAATGCTGAGGTTCGGAATGTAATCGATCTGCGGGATAACGATTAGCACGATACAGCGTTGGGGGTGAGGATGGATTTTTCTGATCTGGGCAAGATGAAAGAGATGATGGGGCAGGCGAAGTTGATGCAGGAGCAGGTGGAGAAGAAGCTCGCTGCAATGGTGGTGGAGGCTTCGAGCGGCGGAGGAGTGGTGACGGTGCGGATGAATGGGAAGAAGGAAGTCCTGCGGGTGAAGATTGAGCCGACTGCGATGGGAAGTTCGGCGAGCGATCTGGAGTTGCTGGAGGATCTGATTGCCGCGGCAGTGAATGAGGCCGGGCGGCGGGCAGATGAGGCGATGAAGTCGAGTGTGGCCGGGATGATGGGTGGGCTGGGCCTGCCGGATCTGCCGGGGTTGAGCTAAGTGGCTGGTTCGTTCCATGCAGCGCCTAATCGTTTTGCGGAGCCGATGTCGCGGCTGATCGAGGAGTTGAGGAAGCTGCCTGGAATTGGCTCCAAGAGCGCACAGCGACTGGCGTTTCATGTGCTGCGCTCCTCCGCGGAGGATGCCGAGGCGTTGTCGACGGCGATCAGGGAGCTGAAGCTGCATCTGCGGCTTTGCTCGGTGTGCAACAACATTACCGACGTCGATCCTTGTGGATATTGCACGAATCCGGTGCGAAATCAGCGGGTGGTTTGTGTGGTCGAAGAGCCGACCAATATTGCGACGATTGAGAAGACGCGGAGTTATCACGGGGTGTATCACGTGTTGCATGGGACGCTCTCGCCGATTGGCGGGGTGGGGCCGGAGCAGTTGCGGATTGCGAATCTGCTGACTCGTCTGCTGGAGGTGGATGAGGTGATCCTCGCAACTTCACCGACTACCGAGGGCGAGGCGACTGCTGGATATCTTGCCCTGGAGTTGCGCAAGGCGAAGGGCGATGTGAAGGTGACACGGATCGCGACGGGTGTGCCGGCGGGGAGCGATATCGAATACGCCGATGAGGTGACGATGACACGAGCGATGGAAGGGCGGCGTGAGTTTTAGCTGCTGAAGCTGAGACGATCTGCTTGAGTGGACTCGGCTTCTTGAGTGGACTCGCCTTCTTCGTCGCTTCCCAAGATTAAGAATCGCTGAATGGCTCGTCAACACTGTGTAACAAGGCGGTGTTATAAAAACAGGATGACTTTGAATAACACGCTGTCCCGCCGCGGCTTTCTTCGACAGAGTTTTGCTTTTAGTGCGTTAGCTGGGCTTGGGAGTCTGCCTTCTTTTGCTGGTTCGAAGCCTGCGCGGTCCCCGGGTGGATCGCGGTTGTTGATGGTGGGGGATTGGGGTTATGAGGACTTCCAGGCTCAGAGCCGCGTGGCCACTGCGATGCAGGCTTATGTGGGGGCGCAGGGGTTCAAGACCGAGGGGCTGCTGATGCTGGGTGACAACTGGTATGGGCCTCTGCCGGGTGGTGTGAAGGACCCGCGGTGGCAGAGGCAGTTCGAGGAGATGTATCCGAAGAGTGTGTTCGATTGCCCGGCGTATGCGATTCCTGGCAACCATGACTATCAGACGATGCCAATGAGCAAGGTTGCGGCGGAGCTGGAGTATGCGAAGGCGGGCGGGACGCGGTGGACGATGCCTTCTCTCTGGTACAGCTTCGAGTTTCCGGTGAAGAAGCCTTTGATGACGGTGATTGCGCTGGATAGCAATATGCCTTTCGCGAGTGGATTGCCGACGAAGGGCGTGAACTTTACGTTGACTCCAACGCAGCAGGCTGAGCAGTTGGCGTGGCTGGCGGCGGAGTTGGAGAAGCCTCGGAGTACTCCGTTTCTGGTGGTGATGGGGCATCATCCGATCTTTTCGAATGGGCCGCATGGGGATCATAAGGTGCTGGTGCGGGACTGGGAGCCGCTTCTGCGGAAGCATAAGGCTCATATGTACCTGGCCGGGCATGACCACGATATGCAGCACCTGGAGTTTGAGGGGCATCCTACTTCGTTTGTTTTGTCTGGTGGCGGTGGGGCGGATCTCTATCCGCTCGTCATCGATGAGGCTCAGCGTGGGCCTTATGCGGCGCGGGTATATGGGTTCAGCGATCTGGAGGTTACGCCGGAGATGCTTACGTTGAGGCATCTGGATGAGAAGGGGCGAGTGATCCACGCCTTTACTAAGAAGCTGGATGGCACGGTTACTAACTTCGCTTAAACGCCTCCCGGCGCTTCGCTTCGTCACTGTCTTCACTGCGAAAGATTTTGTCCTGCCGGACGGGCTCCCTGCGCGGGAGGCGGTCACTTCGTGACTTGTATACCTTGTTGTGGTTGGGGAACGATGCTGGTCCTCCCTTTGGTCGGATGAAAAATTCTTATTCGGTATTGGGTTTTGTGCGGAGGTTGCCGCCGGTCATCTGGTTGGGTTGGTCTACGTTCAGCAGCGACAGGATGGTGGGGGAGATGTCGCGCAGGCTGCCACCTTCGCGCAGGGCTGGCTTGTTGCCTTCTTCGGTGATGTAGAGGAAGGGGACGGGGTTGGTGGTGTGGGCGGTGTGGGGGCCGCCGGTGGCGGGGTCGATGAGCATCTCGGCGTTGCCGTGGTCTGCTGTGACCAGGAGCGAGCCGCCGCGTTGTTTGATGGCTTGATAGATGCGGCCTAGTTGCGTGTCTACGGTTTCTACGGCGCGGATGGTGGGTTCCATCATGCCGGAGTGGCCGACCATGTCGGCGTTGGCGAAGTTGACGATGATGACGTCGAAGGCGGTGTCGTTGACGGCCTTTACGACTGCGTCGGCTATGCCTGCCGCGGACATCTCGGGGGCGAGGTCGTAGGTGGCTACTTTTTGTGAGTCGATGAGGGCGCGATCTTCGCCGGGGAAGGGCTTTTCGATGCCGCCGTTGAAGAAGTAGGTGACGTGGGCGTACTTTTCGGTCTCGGCAACGCGGAGGTTGCGGAGGTTGGCCTGGGCCATGAGGTTGGCGAGGAGATTGTCCATCGATTCGGCGGGGATGACGATGGGGAGTTTGAAGTTTTTGTCGTACTGGGTCATGCAGACGTAGTGGAGTTTGGAGGGGATGAGGTCGAGGGGGATCTCGGCGTCGAGTTCGGCGGCCTTGGGGAGCTGATGGCCCTGGCTGCCGACGGGGTCGGCGGTGAGGCCGGACTTGCGGGTGAGGACGCGGGTGATCTGGCGGACGCGGTCGGCGCGGTAGTTGAAGTTGATGATGACGTCTTCGTCACGGATGAGGGCGATGGGGGTGCCTTCGGCGTCGATGCAGGTGAAGGGCGGGATGAACTCGTCGGTGATGTCGTTGTTGTAGAGCTCTTTGATTCGGGCGATGGGGTCGGCGTAGGTGCCGCCTTCGGGGTGGCCGGTGACTAGGGCGTCGAAGGCCTGGTGCTCCTTCTCCCAGCGGCAGTCGCGGTCCATGGCGTAGTAGCGGCCGCTGACGGAGGCGATGTGGCCGGTGCCGGCTTCGCGGAGGGTCTGCTGGAGGAGTTCGAGGTAGCCGAGGCCGCTGGTGGGCATGGTGTCGCGGCCGTCCATGAAGGCGTGGATGAAGACGCGGGTGAGCTTGTGCCGGGCGGCCATGCGGATGAGGGCGTCGAGGTGGCGCTGGTGGGAGTGGACGCCGCCGTCGGAGAGGAGGCCGATGAGGTGGAGTGCTCTTCCCTTCTGACCGGCTAGTTCGTAGGCGCGGACGAGCGTGGGGTCGGTGTAGAGGCTGCCGTCGAGGATGGCGGTGTCGATGCGGGTCATGTCCATGCGGACGATGCGGCCTGCGCCGAGGTTGAGATGGCCTACTTCGCTGTTGCCCATCTGGCCGTCGGGGAGGCCGACGAAGTGTTCGCTGGCGCGGAGGAGGGTGTTGGGGTAGTCGCGGAGGAGCGCGTCGTAGGTGGGCTTGCGGGCCTGGGCGATGGCGTTGCCGTGGGTCTCGGCGCGGTAACCCCATCCGTCGAGGATGGTGAGGACTACAGGTGCTTTGGGCATGATGGGCTTTGTCTCTCGCGGATGGTTGTGGGTTCGAGGCTCGTGGTCAGGATATCAACAAAGCTTGATGTGGATTCGAGGGATCGGCGTTTGAACCGGCAGCGGCGAACAGCGGGTTTCTCCACTGCGCGGGACAAAGAGCCGTCCCGCTCCGGTCGAAATGACAGATCCTTGTACTAAATCGAAATGACAGATCCTTGTACTAAATCGAAAGGACAGATCTTTGTTCTAAATTCGAAAGGACAGATCTTTGTTCGTGCTTATCGAAATGACAGCTCTTGGGGTGCACCGTGAAATGACAGCTCTTTCGGGTGGGGCTGTGGGTAACGCGCGGGGTTACAATCGCGGAGACGTTTAGTTGGGTGGATATGCGATGAAGTCGTCTGAACCGGATTTGGCAGCGACGGGCCGAAGTCCCCGGCGAATGGAGCTCGAGGGGCTGCAGGGTGTTGATCTGCACGCGGAGTATCACTCGGTGCGGACGGGTGGAGACTTCTTCGATGCGGTGGACCTGGGCACGCATGTGATCTTTCTGCTGACCGATATTGCCGGGACCAAGGAGGCGACGCAACCGATTGCGTCCGAGGTTCAGAGGATCTTTCGCGGGAGCGCTGCGGAGCTGCTGGGGCCGGCGGGCACGAACGTGATGGATGCTACGGCTCAGCTGGCACAGGCGGTGAACCATGAGTTGATCCGGGCTGCGAAGGGGGTTCGCTTTGCGCCTACGTTTCTGGGTTGCTACGATCTTGCGCTTGGCATTCTTGCCTATGTGAACGCGGGTGGGCTGACGGCTGTGTTTCATGATTCGGAGGGTGCGCGAATTCTGACGAGCGCGTCGGTGCCGCTGGGTTTGTTTACGCACCTGACGCATGAGCCTGCGATGCAGGCGTTTGAGCCGGGAGCGAAGCTGCTGCTGGTGACCAAGGGCGTGATGGAGACGCGGCATGGACGGACTCACTTTGGTGTGGAGCGACTGATTCCGCTTATGCAGGACGCGGCGCCCGGGTTTGCGACGCAGTCGGCGACGGAGCTTTGCCTGGCGGCGTTGAAGGCGGCTGAGGAGTTCAAGCAGGTTCCCTGGTACAGCAGGCTGAATCCCTTTGGACATCGGCAGGAGGACGAGGATCTGACTGCGCTTGCGCTGGTGAGGCATGGCACGGCTGGTTAGGGTGCGGTGGTTCGATGGGACTGGTTGGAGTTCGGCGGAGGCCTGGACTGCGGGGAGGATCGATTGCAGGGCTTCTTCGTCTTCTTCGCCAATGGCGAGTTGTTCGAGGAGAGCGGCGACTGGGCTGCGACGGGAGTTGGTCTGTCCGGCCTCGGCGCGTGGAGCTAGCGGACCTAAGGCTGGGTCGAGGATGAGCTCTTCAACGGTGTCGGCTGCGGGTGCGGGTGAGGCTTCGCGGGGCAGGTTGAGGCTTGCGATCTGGAGGCCGTAGAGCAGGAGTCCTGCGCGGCGGGAGTCGAGGTCGTTGGAGGCTATGCGCTGGAGAACCTGGCCGATGGAGGATTGAATGGCGGAGCGATCCTCGGGCAGGGGCAGATCGAAGGCGGAGCGGCGGGAGCGGCGGCGGCGGGCTCCGGTGACGGGCTTGCGGGTGGTGTGGTGGTAGTAGCAGAGCTCTTCGCCGCGGAGGCATGGGCTGCCGCAGCGATGGCCGTCGGTGAAGATGTGGCGGCATTGGTAGCGCTTGGGTTGGATGTTGTTTGTGGTGATGACTGCGTGCTTGGTGATTGCGTGGTGCATTGTGTTCCCTCCCCCACCGGGTAGAAATGTGTGCAAAGTCTTCGAAAGAAACGGCATAGGTCTGGACCTTGTGGTGTCCTTGGTATGGTTTCCGGGTTAAGTTTCGGGTTTAAATGGAAGAACCCGGCTTGCGCCGGGCTCCCTTTTTTGCTTCTGCTTCTATTTTAGCGGATTGGGTGGGGTGAATACGCCACGCGAATCTCCTGTGTTGGCGCGGGTTTGGGGCGATTGGGGGCTTGACAGGTTTTTGGGGTTACGGCTTGTCCTGCCGGACGGGTCCGCTGCGCGGGGCGCGAATCTGCCACAAGAGGCTGACGCGCCTTCGGCGCCTTTTCTATGGGACCAGGGTGGGGAGGAGTTCGGTGGCGGTGCCGAGGAGGATCTCGTCGAAGGCTTCGTGGTTGAGTGGTGCTTCGGGGCCGAGGTAGATGGTGTGGGTGCGCTGCTGGTTGGCGATGTGGACCAGACCGGCAGCGGGATAGACGGAGCCGGAGGTGCCTACTACCACGAGGACTGTTGCTTCGTTTAGCTTGCGGTAGATGGTGTCCATGTCTAGCGGGATCTCGCCGAACCAGACGATGTGCGGGCGGATGGGGGCCTGGCAGCGATCGCATTGGGGGAGGGTGGTGGCGGTTTCGTAGAGGGCGGTGTCGGGGAAGGGCTGGTTGCAGCGGGTGCAGCGGGATTGGAAGAGGTTGCCGTGCATGTGGTGGATACGCTGGGAGCCGGCGCGCTCGTGGAGCTCGTCGACGTTTTGGGTGCAGAGGTAGAAGCGGTCGCCTAGATGCTGCTCGATTTTGGCCAGGGCGAGGTGGGCGGCGTTGGGTTGAGCGGAGGAGGCGTTGCGGCGGCGCTGGGAGTAGAAGTGCCAGACGAGGGCGGGGTCGGCGGCCCAGGCTTCGGGGGTGGCTACCTGCTCGACGCGGTAGCCGTTCCAGAGGCCGCCGGAGCCGCGGAAGGTGGCCAGGCCGCTCTCGGCGGAGATGCCTGCTCCGGTTAGGACGAAGAGGTGATCTTGTTCGGTAAGGCGCATGGTTTTGAGATGCTTGTGTCCTGCCGGACGGGCCGCCTGCGCGGCGCGCGGTCACTTCGTGACTTGTGTACCCCTTCGGTTGGCGCTCCCGTTGGTCGCGAAGGAAGATGATTCCGACCAACGGGAGGACCGGGATGATTGTACTGCCGAGACCGGTATACCCGTCACGAAGTGACCGCGCGCCGCGCAGGCGGCCCGTCCGGCAGGACAGTTTTATTCGCCAAAGTTGACAGAC